>CALCSG010000202.1 GCA_937894085.1 uncultured Gammaproteobacteria bacterium
GGCAGGGGCTCTCATTAGCCTGAGTATTTCACGCATAAAAAAGGCAATTCCCTCTGGATTTTGATGCGACCGACGATCCAACGCATGACCAGCAGTAGCACACTTTTTATCACGGCTACTATTGGCATTATGGATTGTCAGTATGGCGCAAAAGACCGGGCAATAAAAAGGCATATCATTGCCAAACTGAACCACGGGTATTCGGTGTCATTTAAGTACAACCTTTACCATTGATATCAATTTTGGTATTCCTGGAAATGATCAGCTACGCATTCGCCAGCAAATAACTGATGCTAGCTGGTGTAGCCCGAATATGCTTTCCTGGTTGAACTGATGGATGAGTCTGGTAAGGGTTCAGGTTATTCGAGGTAGTGAATTACCAGGATAATAAAGTCCCAACTTCATACTCACTCACTTTTCCATTTTTGACTGCTATTCATTTAAAAATACACTCATAATGAAATGTGTTTGGTTTACTCCTTTGTTGAATGACAAACGCTGGAATTATAATTTTCATAGATGTTTGGAAATTAAATGGAGACTATTTTCTATGTCAGTTAAAAACAGGTCAGAACAGTCAATAATGAAAGATTCTTTTGAATTATTGTATGAAGAAGCTCCTCTCCCTTATCAATCACTGGATAAAAATGCCTGTTTATTAGCGGTGAATAAGGCCTGGGAAGAGTTTTCCGGGTATGCTCGAGAGCAGGTTCTGGGTCGGTTTATTGGTGATTTTCTGGTTCCAGGTCAGGATGAAATACTTAATGTTGCATTTACTCAGTTTGTTGAACGCGGAGCCGTGAAAAACCAGGAGTTTCAGTTTCGATGCTTGAATGGTGGTAGTAAATTAATCAGGGTAGATGGTCGAATTTCCAGGGATGAGTCGGGTAAATTTCTTCGAACTCATTGTATTCTGAGCGATATAACCGAGCAGAGAAGAACTGAGCAGGATCTTCATCTTTTCAAGTCGATTATCGAAAAATCCAGTGAAGCAGTTGCCATAAAAGACGCTGCAGGAAAATTTGTTTATATTAATCCTGCTCATGAGCGCTTATTCGGGCGTTCAAAGGCCGATGCATTAGAGCTTCATTCGAGTGAAAACTTTACATCGACATCACAGCAAATAATCAGAGATAAGGTCATACCTCAATTGCAACGAGGTCTGGGATGGGAAGGTGAACTGAAAGCTATAGATGCGAATAATCGAAAGTTTATATTATGGGAACAAACGGATTCGCTGTTAAACGATGATGGGGAATTACTCTATACGTTTTGTTTAATGCATGATATTTCTTCGAAAAAACAAACCGAAAACGAATTAAGGCGCAAAGAAAAACTGTTGTCACAGGCCGAGTTGATTGGTCAGGTGGGTAGCTGGGAGCTGGATATTCAAAATGATGAACTGTTCTGGTCGAGTGGTTGTTACCAGATATTCGGAACTGATCCTGATAAATTTGAAACTACCTATGAAGCGTTTATCGCTAAAGTTCATCCCGATGATCGTGATACTGTGGATCATGCCTATAAAAATTCTTTAATTAATCATCTGCCTTATCAGGTTGAGCATCGATTACTGATGCAGGATGGCAGTATTAAGTACGTATTGGAGCGATGTAAATCCGACTATGATTTAGCTGGAATGCCGCTTCGCTCTTATGGAATGGTACAGGACATAACGCATCAGCGATTACTTGAAAACATTTTGCGCAGTAGCGAACAACGGTTCCGTACCTTATTTAAGGAAGTCGGTGCTGGTATGTTAATGGGGACACCTGATTTTGTGATAACGGAAGTGAATACGGAGTTTGCTAACATGCTGGGTTATTCCAAACAGGAGCTGACCGGTAAAACGATACAGGAAATTACTTACCCGCAGGACTGGCAGCAGAGCAGGGAGAAATTAAATGCTGTTATGGACGGAAAAATATCATCATATCGTCTTGAAAAACGCTATATCCATAAAAATAATTATCCGGTCTGGGGTTTGCTGTCTTCTACCTGGATTAGAGATGAACAGAACCAACCTGATTATTTTATAGCACTGGTTCAAAATCTTGATGAACAGAAACTGGTAGAAAATAAACTCAGAGAGAGTCTGGCTGAGCGCGCTTTAATGCTGAATACTATTCCGATAGGCATCGGGTTGGTCATCAATCGTAAGTTTCAATGGTGTAGTGAACGATTTGTGAAAATGACTGGTTATTCAGAGCAGCAATTGATTGGTAAAAGTACCAGAATATTATATGTGGATGATGAATATGACAGAGTAGGTCGAGTTAAATATGAGCAAATTAAACAAACCGGGTACGGGGAAGTAGAGACCCAGATGTTGAAAAGTGATGGAAGTAGTATTGATGTGCTTTTGTGTTCTTCCGCACTTGATCCTGAAAATCTGTCCGAAGGTGTGATGTTTTCGGCACTGGATATTAGTAATTTAAAGAATACGGAAGCTTTTTTACAGGAAAGAAATGCGGAACTCCGAGCATTACTGGATACCATACCGGCTCCTGTGTATTTTGAAGATAATAATATGAAGTTTCAGGATGTAAACCAGGCTTTTCTCGATCTTATAAAATTGAATAAAGAAGAAGTTATAGGAAAAAGAAATATCGATATTTTTCCCTCTCAGATGGCTGAGGGAATAGTGCATACTGATCAGGAAGTTATAAACAATGGCAGGTTCTTCCGGGATCTGGAACAAAGTTTCAATGATGCAAATGGGAACTGGCATTATTATTCCACCATGAAAACGCCCGTTCTGGATAAAAATAATGAAGTAAACGGACTGGTGGGTGTGAGCTTTGATGTAACGGAGCGAAAAGCATTTGAAACCCAGCGACTTGCACATGAAAAGGAAGCCCGTAATGCCTTAATCAGGGAAATTCATCATCGCATAAAAAATCATTTACAGGGTGTGGTAGGCCTGCTGCATAACATTTCGATAGATGGTCAGCCCACCACAGAAAAACTGGAACAGGCAATAACGCAGGTTCGTACGATTGCTACGGTTTATGGTTTACAGCTTAAAACGGATCAGGGTTCTGTGAATTTATATGATTTGATTCAAGCCAGTGCCGAGTTTCACCGGGTGTATGGCCCCATCAAAGTTGAATCTCAGATCGATGAAAGTCATTCAATAACTATCAATCAGGAAGAAACAGTACCAATCGCATTAATCATTAATGAATTGATTACCAATGCAATTAAACACAGTTGGCCAAAAATGGCCGTGATACCCGTATCGATTTGCCTGTATCAGACAGAGACGGTTATTGGCGTACGAGTTTCAAATAGTTGCAGACCCAATGTAGAAAAATTTGATTTAAACAATAAAGACAATTTCGGACATGGGTTATCACTGGTGCATACATTGTTACCACAAAAAGGTGCAAATTTAACTGTGTTTACTGATACAGAAAAACTAATGGTTGAACTGGAACTGGATGATCATGTTATACAGCGACATTGATTTTTTAAATAGAAAATTTGTTGATTCATCGCTTCATTGAGACGGTTCATATTCGCAATATTGGTTTAATAATATATACTTGTATTTATTAAGGTTATTATTTTAACTTAACAGGAGATTAAACTAAATAATGCAGAGCCTGAATATTTTATTGGTTGATGATGACAGGTTGGTTCTATCGACCCTGAGCCGGGGTTTGGAAGCCGCTGGTTATAATATTGATACCGCGGATAGTGGTGAAATAGCCCTGGAAATGTGCAAAAAAGGCGGTCTGGATCTGGTTGTATTAGATATGCGTATGCCAGGCACAGATGGTATCGATATAGCCCGCTGGTTAAGAATAAATACCGATATACCGTTTATTTTTTTATCGGCTTATGGCGATGAAGATGTAGTCGATACCGCTGTTGAAGAAGGTGCGTTGGGTTACTTAATCAAGCCTGTTGAACCTTCTCAATTAATAGCAGCGGTGAAAGCCGCAAACAGCCGTAGCCTGGAAATTCGACAATTACGAGAGAAAGAGGGCCAGTTGTCTAAAGCTCTTTCCGGGGACAGGGCGATTAATACCGCTATAGGTATTCTTATTCAACGTGAACATCTTAATGAAAAAATGGCATTTGATAAAATTCGACAAATTGCACGAAACAGTCAACGAAATATACTGGATGTGGCGAATGAACTCATTGCAGCTACATTAACGTTAAATCATTTTTCATAATGACTGTTTTAAATTAACTTTTTTCTATTTTCTTGCTTTATTGATTTTAATTACTATATTTAATTTCAAGAGTGCCAATTAGGTGCAAATAATTAAAAAGGTTTATTAGTCACTTAACTTTAAACCCTGATCAATCACTCCGTTTTCAATCTAGCTAAACCCCGTCCCCGTTTAGTCTGGTTAAAACAGATAGAAATTTAAGACTCCGGCCCCGCCCCGCCTTCTTTACCCGTAATTGACACGAAGCCGTGTTTACAGGATGGCAACATGACTGAACAATCTAGTATTCACAATCAAGTTTTTATGGAGACGACTGAGGATTCCAGTACTCTATATCAACGGTTTATGTCTCAGGCTTTACAGCAGACTGCTGATATTGTTCTGGTGACCAATCGAAGTGGTTTTATAGAATATGTGAATCCTGCTTTTGAAAAAGCAACAGGGTTTGAGCGTCAGGAGATAATTGGAAAAAATCCCGGATTTCTTCGTTCCGGTTTACACAAACCCGATTTTTACCGGGATTTATGGTCGACGATCAGAAAAGGCAGTGCATTTCGTGGGGTGGTCGTTAATCGCCGTAAAAATGGCGAACTGTTCCATGAAGAAAAAACTATCACGCCTCTGATTGATGAATCGGGCCGTATCACTCATTTCGTTTCAACCGGTAAGGGTGTCACTGCGCGCATTGCAGATCAACAGAAATTACATAATCTGGCTTACTTTGATCAGTTAACTGGCTTGCCAAATCGACTTCAGTTACGCCAGCAACTTTCTCAGGCTATTAGTCAGGCGGAACGTAGAAAAGAAAAACTGGCGGTCATGTTCCTCGATCTTGATCGTTTTAAGGATATCAATGATAGCCTTGGTCATGATGAAGGAGACAAGGTTCTATGTGAAGTCGGTCAACGTTTACAGTGCTGTTTACGTCAGGAAGATCTGGTGTCGAGGAGTGGAGGTGATGAATTTATTATCCTGGTCCGCGATGTTAAGACAGAAAAAGATGTTGCAAAAGTTGCCGAAAAAATTCTAAACCGGTTTTCAACATCATTCGTGGTGAACGGGCATGATCACATGTTGCATATCAGTATCGGTATGAGCCTGTACCCTAATGATCATCAATCCGTACAAAATCTTCTAAAAGCAGCTGACTTAGCCATGTATCAGGCAAAATCAAAAGGGGGAAGCCGCTTTCAGTTTTTTTCCAGTGACATGGAGCATCGGGTTTTACAACGAATTGAACTGGAACGTGACCTGAAGCAGGCAATTATTAATAACAACATCGTCAATTTTTATCAGCCCCAATACAATCTGCACGACGGCAAGCTAACTGGAGCAGAGACCCTGGTTCGCTGGTTACATCCACAAAAAGGAATGATAGGTCCTGTTCATTTTATCCCAGTTGCGGAAGAAACTGGATCGATAATTGAACTGGGTAATCACGCTCTCAGAAAAGCTTGTGAACACTTTATTTGCTGGCGCAAAAATGGCCTGAAAATAGAGAATATATCAGTCAATGTTTCACCATTTCAGCTTTCTCAGGATATTCATACAGAAGTGGAAACGGTTTTGTCGGAGTATGGTCTGAAACCAGGGCAGTTAACACTGGAATTGACTGAAACCGCATTGATGCTCAATCCTGAAATGGCCGCACAGGCACTGAAAAAACTAAAATTACTGGGCGTTCAATTATCTATTGACGATTTCGGAACGGGATACTCCAGTCTGAGTTATTTACAACGTTTCCCGTTGGATTGTTTGAAAATAGATCGTAGTTTTGTATCAGACTTACCTGTAAATGAAGAGTCAGCCGCTTTAGTCAATGCAATTATTAATATGGCTCATAGTCTGAAGTTAAAGGTTATTGCAGAAGGAGTAGAGACAGAGCAGCAACTCAATTTCCTGCTGGAGGCAGGGTGCGATGGTGTCCAGGGATACCTGTTGGGCAAACCGATGGATGAACTTTCGATTATGCAAACCCTGGAAAACTTTCAATCAATTGATTGCCGTAAAATTTGAAGTTGGTCAACCAATACCTCATACGCCGAAACACTAAAATAAAATAATTGAATAATTTTATACCCTTTAGGCGCCTTACTATCACCATTTAGAGAGAATTTCAGTGAAAAAAAATTCCATCAAGTTATCAACCCGATTTTTATTATTAACGGTATTTTTATCCGTAATTGTAGTCTCCGAAAGTATTATTGTGATTTTAGATAACCAGAGCATTTATCGGCAGACGACTTTGCTGGCGGAATCTAAAATACCGATCCTGAACAAGGCACACAGGTTAAAACTGGCGGTGAAGTACAACAATGGTTAACAGATATCAGCGCGACACGAGCTCGAGATGGTTTGAATGACGGGTTTGATGAAGCTAACAAAAATGCTAAAATGTTTAGGTTATTAATTACAGAATTGATTGACCTTGATGCTGAGCATGCACATAAATACCGTGACATGTTGCCAGTTTTCGAAACTTATTATCAGGTTGGACAGAAAATGGCTCAGGCATATATCGATGAGGGACCTGCCGGAGGAAATCAGTTGATGTCTGAGTTTGATGCGGTAGCTGCTAAAATGTCTGAAAATGTGGATACTTTTCTGTCGGATATAGAAATTGAGACCGCCAGTATATTATCCAGTCAACAATTATTATCGTCTTCAACCATACGCTTAAAAATTATTGGATCACTGATGATTCTGCTTGGTATCGTGCTGGTTTATTTCATTATGTCACGCATATTGTTATGTCTACCCATAGTCATATCAGAGATGAATAAAATCGCAGGGGGAGATCTGACTTCTACAATTGAAATTTCTCGATCTGACGAGTTTGGTGAATTGATGAAGGGACTGGATAGCATGCAAAAGCGCCTGCTCGATATGATTTCTAAAATAGGGGTAACAACTAATGAGCTTTCCACGACTGCAGAACAGGTATCGGTGGTGATGGAACAAACTAGTGAGAATATAATGCAACAGCTATCTGAGACAGAACAGATTGCGCATGCTATGAATGAAATGAATTATGCTGTACGCGAGGTTGCAAATAGTGTTAATCAAACTTCTATCGCCGCGAACGGGGCTAATATAGAAACCGATAACGGTCAAAAAGTGGTGGAGGAAACTTTAAACGAAATTAAATATCTGTCTACACAGATTGAAAATACCGCTAGCATCATTATTGAGGTTGAACAGGATAGTGAAAATATCAATCGTGTTCTAGATGTTATTAAAGGGATAGCGGAGCAGACTAATTTACTGGCATTAAATGCAGCGATAGAAGCCGCCCGTGCCGGAGAACAGGGACGTGGATTTGCTGTAGTGGCTGATGAAGTTAGAACTTTAGCTAGAAGAACACAGGAATCAACCAAAGAAATAAACTTAATTATTGATAAACTCCAAAACGGCGCAAGAGAAGCGGCTAAATCAATGAACTTGAGCCAGCAACAAACCCGGTCTGTAGTCGATCAGGCTTCATTAGCCGGTGCTTCTTTGACTACTATTGCGAGTTCAGTCTCTCAAATTGATGATATGAGTAGTCAGATTGCCACAGCAGCAGAACAACAGAACTCTGTCGCTGAAAATATGAACAGTAATATTATGCGCATAAAAAATATGGCTACGCATAATGCTGAAAGCGCTTCACAGACAACAAAAGCGGGAAAGGAACTGGCGCGAATTGCGAATGAATTGCAGGGCATGGTTGAACAATTTCATATTCATTCCTAACCAGTCCCAATGCCGGTAAGTTAAGGTTTTTTGTCGTCATACCCGCGTAGGCGGGTATCCATTTTAAAGGCCTGCAGGCTCGTTGAGATGGATTGCATCCCTTGTTTTCGTGAAAGGTGCATCCGTGCACCACTACTCTGGCCTTCGCCAGAATGACGCGAGTGACATAACTTACCAGCATTGTAACCAGTCCGAATTTTTAAGTCTTAATTAACTTGAAGCAGCCTGTCCTGGCGGTCTTTGCGTCTTTGGTAGAGTAAAGCTTAATCTTTGTATTCAAAATGTTCAGATGACAGGTTAGTACTCACAAAAGCCGGGGCATAAACGGCTAATCATCAGAAAAGGTTATCAGCTGTCCTGAAAAAGCTACTGGCCGGTAGTTAAGTCATTTTTAGTAAACTATAAGTTTTGTTTCTGGTGTCGGAGTCGACATAAACTCTGGAATGGCCTGTTTTAACAGCTATATAGTTGCTTTTTAATATCGGTTTTGAGTGGACCGACTCCGACACCTGTCCAGCCAGGTGTTTCAGTTTAATATCATGCAAATCAACTGGCTGAGTCTCAGGGGTAACCAGGTAAAGATTTAACTCATGTTGATAACTCGACTTGCTGCACCACTTTTTTCATTAATACTTTTAACGGCCTGTAACCCGTTGTAATCATCCCAGGCTAAAGAACCTACCGCCGCTCCGACCCCTCTACCGGTATAAAAATTTAAATGGCTCTGTATAAAAATCATGTAAAACCACTCTATACCAAAACTACTGTCATTCCGGCATTTTTTTA
>CALCSG010000203.1 GCA_937894085.1 uncultured Gammaproteobacteria bacterium
TTAATAGTTAAAATAGTATGATTTTGTGAAAACCTATAATCCACTTTTTTAAGGTCATCGTAAAGCCCTGAATTATTCGACTTACCGGTCAAACTATAGCTCGCATCACTACAGGATTCTTTCAAGGCATTCTGAGTAATTTCAAGTGGGCACCCCATGTGGGTACCATAACCATGTACAATAAAATATCCGTTTTCATCAATCAGCTCCTGCTGCTCTCCAAATGATGCTGAGATTTTTGCAATACGGCCAGAAGGCTTCAAACTGTCTAAAAGATGTTCACTATACCGCGCCACAATTATCATCATATTATCCTGCTTCAGGATAACCGGTTTATCCGGTATTAATTCGGGAATTTTAAATTGATAGCTCACTGGTTCAGGCACATTAAAAGAAAAATCAAGCAACGTATAAGCTATGAAAAGCCCGCCAAACGCGAGCAGTATTTTGATCCATTTGATTAACCTGTTTTTCACGTAAACAACAATCTTTAGCCTGCTTTCAGTGAAACATCCTCACCGGCCTGTTGCGTACAATATTTACTTAAACAGACAAATAACTCCTGACTATGATCACTGTCGAGGCGCCAGCTTGCGCTTTCAGCATCGTAGTCAAAATGAAAACCACCGGAACGAGCGGCTACCCATAACTGCGAAACCGGAGTTTGCTTATTAATGATAATCTTGCTACCGCTTTCAAATTCAAGCGTTAAAATATCGCTGATCGTATCATAATCAATATCAGCTCCAGAGTTTTCCACAGCCTCTTCAATAGCCATCATCGTTTGTTCTGCTAACGCTGTAAATTCAGATTCATTCATATATATACCTTTAATATTGTTTCACCACGAAGACCACGAAGGTCACGAAGAATAAATTATTAGTGTTTGAATTATTTTGTAAGGGAAGCTCTAATTTCACAGACTAAATAGCAGGTTTAATATTAATATTAACTTCCGACAAAACTTCGTGTTCTTCGTGCTCTTCGTGGTGAACTATTCACTTACTCTCTTTGAAATTCAGCGATGCTGAATTTACACAAAACCTTTTACCGGTTATTTGCGGGCCATCATCGAATACGTGTCCCAGATGACTACCACATTTATCACACATAATTTCTGTACGCACCCTGGATAACGAGCTATCTACCGCCGTGCGGATTAATTCATCATCTACCGGCTGAAAAAAGGAAGGCCAGCCACAGCCCGAATCGTACTTACCATCAGAATCGAATAATTTTTCGCCACAACATTTACAGACATAAATACCGGTATCTTTTTTATCCCAGTATTCGCCGCTAAATGCGGGTTCGGTACCTTTTTCACGACAAACATGAAATTCATTATCGTCTAACTGGTCACGCCACTTTTCATTATCATCCATATTTACCCCCTATTTAAAGAAACTTTCACCACGAAGGCACGAAGCACACGAAGAAAGACAGGAAAAATTAAAGCTAATAGAATAACTCAGCTATTGTTATCATTTTGAAAAACCTTTTTACAAGTCAATGCTTTACCTTCGTGTTCTTCGTGACTTCGTGACTTCGTGACTTCGTGGTGAATGATTTTAACTATACATTTCTTTACCATCGGCAAAATATATCCAGCCTTTGGCAATGCGATAAAAGTACCAGATTGTCGCGACCAGCAACACTAACCAGCCGAATATTAAAAAGAAAAAAGATGCTATGACATACCACAGAAGACCAAACCAGAAGGTGTTTTTTTGCCATTTGAAATGCGATTCCAGCCAGCTTCCTTTGACATCATCATATTTTATATAATTTAACACAATACCCATGACCGGTGTAAAAAGCAGGCCCACAAAAAATAATGACTGCAAAACATAAACAGCTATCACATATTTTTTATTAGAATTACTCATTAAATTTACATTTTCAGTCATCTTTTTTTCCTGTCAAATCCTCGAAGGCTTTTTCATCAAGCACGGTAACACCCAGCTTATCTGCCTTATCGACCTTGGATCCGGGTTTGTCTCCAGCGACCACAGCCGTGGTTTTACTGGACACACTCGAACTCACCTTTGCACCCAGTTTTTTCAGTATTTCTGCGGCCTGTTGACGACTATAGTTTTGCAAGGTGCCGGTAATAACATAGGTAGTACCTTTCAGAGGTAAATCAATATCATCGGGTTTTTCAATAGGTGGCCAATGGATACCCGCAGCCAACACCGTATCAATTACCTGCTGGTTCTCCGCCTGATCGAAAAAATGAACTATATTTGCTGCTACTACAGGACCTACATCTGCAACTTGAATCAGCGTTTCTTCATCGGATTTTTCCACAGAAGCTAAATCAGTAAAATAATTTGCCAGTGCTAATGCCGTCGCTTCACCGACTTCACGAATGCCCAAAGCATAGATAAAACGAGGCAATGTCGTAGACTTACTGCGGTCAAGAGCATCCAGCAAATTCTGTGCAGATTTTTCTGCCATACGATCGAGAGATGATAATTGCTCTAATGTCAGTGAATATAAATCAGCAATGGTATCGATCATTTTAAGATCGACCAGTTGCTCGACCAGTTTATCGCCCAGGCCATCTATGTCCATTGCCTTACGCGAGGCGAAATGTTTTATGGCTTCTTTACGTTGCGCCGCGCACACCAGTCCACCGGTACAGCGATAAGCAGCCTGTCCCTCTAACTGCACAACTTCAGAATCACAGACCGGGCATTTCTTTGGCATTTCCGGCTGTTTAAAGCCTGCCTTGCGGTCTTTCAGAACAGCAGCAACCACTTCTGGAATAACATCACCGGCTCGCCGCACTATGACTGTGTCACCTATTCGAATATCCTTGCGTTTAATTTCATCCATATTGTGTAGAGTTGCATTACTCACCACCACGCCACCAACTTCTACCGGGTCCAGCCTGGCAACGGGTGTCAGGGCACCGGTTCGTCCAACCTGAAACTCGACATCCAGTAAAGTAGTCATCACTTCCTGCGCAGGAAACTTCCAGGCTATAGCCCAACGAGGAGCGCGTGAAACAAAACCCGCCTGCTGTTGCTGATTGATATCATTCAGCTTAAAAACGACACCATCTATTTCAAACGCCAGGGAACCTCTTTTAGCGGCTATATCCTGATAATATTCGAAGCAGGCCTGTATCGAATCCAGCTGTTGAATATAAGGGCTGATCGGCAAACCCAAAGATTTAACCAGTTGCATCTGTGCATATTGCGAATCGGGTAAAGATTCACCCTGACATTGTGCTATGGCATAACTGCAAAATGTTAACGGACGTGAAGCCGTAATTTTAGGGTCCAGTTGACGCAATGAACCTGCCGCCGCATTACGTGGATTAGCAAATACCTTGTTATCATTTTTGGCCTGCCTCTCATTCAACTTTCTGAAGCCTTCCAGCGGCATATACACTTCACCCCTGACTTCCAGTAACTGCGGAACCTTCGTGCCGTTTAACTTCAACGGTACGGATTTAATGGTACGCACATTGGTCGTTATATTTTCTCCCGATCTTCCATCACCACGGGTAGCCGCCCTGACCAGTTTTCCATGTTCATACAACAGACTTACGGCCAGACCATCCAGTTTTGGCTCAGCGCTATATTGCAGCGCAGTTTCCATTGACAACAGTTCTTTCAAACGTTTATTGAAAGCCAGCATTTCAGATTCATCGAAGGCATTATCGAGGGATAACATCGGCACTTCGTGCTGCACAGATTCAAACTGTTCAGCAATTTCAGCACCCACGCGTTGAGTTGGAGAATCTGCTGTCAAAAACTCCGGGGAGCGGGTTTCCAAAGCCTGTAATTTGCGTAATAACTGATCATAATACTGATCGGTGACCTGCGGCTCATCTAAAACATAATACAAAGTATTATGGTGATTAATTTCATTACGTAGTTGTTCTATTTCATGCTGTATTTTTTCATTCGACACTTTTCTGATCACCTTCGCTTTCAGGCTTACCTTTTAATTCTTCTAATATTTTTTTACGAATGTCAGTAACATGCTGCAAAGTCAGTAAATCAAGGTCCTGACTGTAAACTTTTAAATCGAGTATCCTCACCAGTTCATCCACTTTCTTTAACATGGTTTCATAACAACCGAGTGGTAGCGAACAATCGGTTAAATTAATACAACAGACTAATCCGTGAGATGTAAACTGCTCTTCATCAATAGCCTGGAAAGAACCTTCAGCCGTTAAATTAAGAATTTGAAACTGGGCGTTGGGATTATCTTCCAGCCGGTATCTATTCTCTTCATTCAGGGTAAAACCGGAATGGGTTAACGCATTTTTAATTTCGCTGGCCGTGAGTAAATGACCATCAAGTGGTTTTAATACATGCGCGATGCGATGGTCCGGTAGTAAATCGCAAACCACCTTCGGCAGCTCTATTTCCGGTTTATCTGAAAAATCCGTTTTCGACTTACTGTCTTGACCAGGGTTAATTTTTATATCGTTTATTTCACTTTCATTAATGTCTTCATCCAGCATCGCATTGATGTTGGACAGTTCCTGTCTTAGCGCTTCATCCTCGATAAAACCCGACTCAATTTCTTCATGGGTAAAAGTTTTAATGGATGCCTGGCGACGCAATTTACCCTGGTACAGTGAATACAAATAGATACCGCCAATAAACAGTACTCCGATAATACCCAGCACCCATCGTAGAGCGGTGGCGTCCATTTTATTTCTCTCCAGCCAGCGCAGCGGCTTCGTCGATATTAACTGTCACCAGACGGGAAACACCCGGTTCATGCATGGTAACCCCGTTCAATGTCTGTGCCAGTTCCATGGTGACTTTATTGTGAGTAATGAAAATAAACTGCACATGTTGTGACATTTCCTGCACCATTGCACAGAAACGTCCCACGTTGGCATCATCCAGCGGTGCATCGACTTCGTCCAGCATACAGAACGGTGACGGATTCAATTCAAATATCGCAAATATAAGTGCCACAGCAGTCAAAGCTTTTTCACCACCTGATAACAGTTGTAAACTTGTTACACGCTTGCCCGGAGGTCTCGCCATGATGGTGACACCGGTATTCAGTAGATCGTCTTCGGTTAATTCCAGGTGCGCCTGTCCACCGCCAAATAGCTTGGGAAAGCGTTCCTTCATACGACTGTTTACATGATCAAAAGTATCCTTGAAGCGTATCTTGGTTTCCTTATCTATTTTCTTGATCGCATTTTCCAGAATGCTAAGTGCCGATACCAGGTCTTCATTTTGAGCATCCAGGTAATCCTTACGCTCAGATTGTTCATTATATTCGTCTATGGCTGCCAGATTAATCGGCCCCAGGTTATTAATTTTACGGGTAAGATCATCCAGCTGATTTTGCCAGGCCTGTATATCAGCTTCTTCAGATAATTCCAGTTGTAGCTGTTCTACGTCAAATTCGGTTCTCTTCAACTGATCGACGATGGTAGTGCGGTGAATATCCACTTCCTGGTATTGCATTTTCTGCTGTTCAAGCTCAGAACGTACCTGATCGACACGTTGCTGTTGTTCATTGCGATTACGTTCATGCGCTCTCTGCTCGGTATCAAGCCCTGTCACCTGATCCTGCGAATCATGCAACTGTTTTTCAATTTCTGATTTCTGCGCCAGCAATAACTGAAGACTTTCTTCCAGCTGTTGTAATGGTTGCTTTGCTTCTTCAACTGCCTGCTTAAGCTCTTCAACCCGGCCCTGATATTGCGAGGATTGTTGCTCAATTCGTTGTAAATTAAAGCGCGTCGAATTTGATTCTGAAGTCAGGCTTTGCAATTTCATTTGCACCTGGTGCTGCTGATCCCGACTGGTGCGTAAACTTTCACGTGATGTATCAAGCTGCTCTCTAAACAAATCCCGTTCCTGTTCAAGCGTGGCTTTCTGCATCTCCAGCTGATTGATAGTTTCTAAATCACTATTGCGACGGATAGTGGTTTGTTGCAGGTCATTTTTAAGTTCATCCTGCTGGGCGGTCAATTCTGTAATTTCTTTTTGCAACGTAGTAAAGCGGTTTTCTATCTGCTCAACCCGGCTTTTGCGCTGGGTCAGCTGATTTTTAATATCCGATAATTCACGTTGAATGAGCTGTAATTTCTTCTGATCTTCATCACGTGTTTTTTCTTCAAGCTGTAAACGTTCCCGATCCCCATCTGTTTGTGATTTCAGCAACATGGCTTTTTCGGTAATCATATCCAGTTGCTGTTTTATCTGTTTGATTTCCTGTTCGCGCTGAAGCAAACCACTGTGCTCATCCTCTTCGCCCAGTTGAATCATCCAGTTGCGACCACAGTACAGACCATCTTTACTCACCAGTCTTTGCTCGGCTAACAGGCTGGCCTGTTTTGTCTCCAGCTCGGCACGGTCTTCACACACATACACCTGGCCGATAAGCGCAGACATATCAAAACCGGCACTCACCACATCTGTCAGTGCGCGCCAGCCATCGGGGGCCGACAAATGAGTGGAAACAGGAATTTGATTGATAAGCGCTATACCCTGACTGGCTATTTGACCAAGGCTGATAGCAGAAAGATTCTGATTGCCGACACAATAAGCACTCAGTAATGGACTTAACACCACTTCGACTGCTTTTTCATAGCCGGCATCGACTCTTAGCACCTCAGTTAAGCGTTTACTGTCACTAAACTGCTGACGATTAAGCCATTGCTTTAATTCATCGCTGGATTTACTCAGTACATTCTGCTGCAAGGTTTCCAGAGATGATAAGCGGCCGCGTTGATTCTGTACCTGGGTACGGTATTCATCCAGCTGGGTTGATTGCAAATCGATATTCTGGCGCAGGGTGGAAATCGTTTCAGTGTAACTTTGCAACTGCTGCTGGCTGGCGACAATTTCCTGTTCCCGTGCCTCAACCTTTTCGTCCAGTTCCAGTATCTGCGCATCAAACGAATGCACATCAAGACTTTCCTTTTCACTGTTTAAACGGCTAACACGTTGATCAGACTGAAGAATCTGTCGCTCGATATGCTCTATAGCCTTGTTTTCTACCTGCACCGACTGATGTGATTGATGATACAACTGGTTAAACTCATCCCAACGACTCTGCCACTGGTTCATCTGGCTTTCCGCCTGCACCTGCATTTGCTGGGCCTGATCATAAGTCTTACTCAAACCCTCCAGTTTTGGAGAAATCTCTGCCAGATCCGATTCCAGCTGTTTCAACTTCGCTTCATCACTTTGAATGATCGACTGTGACTCATTTGCCGCCTGGATGACCTTGGATAAGTCCTGTTGATTGCGTTCACGCAAACTATTCTGGTGATTGATTTCCTGCTCTCTGGTGGAGATCTCGGCTCCCACAGCATAAAACCGGCCCTGCACTTCGTTATGATGATCATTTGCAGACGTTAAATGCTGATGTCCCTGTTCAATCAACTTTTCAGTTTTACGAACTTCAGCAATGGCCTGTTGCACCTCGGTTTCGACCTGCTCCAGCTTTAACTGTTGCTGTGCTATCTCCTCATTAAATGCATTACGCTTTAATAACAGGTGCTCCGCTTCATAACGGCGTTGCTCCTGTTTCAAGCTTTTATAACGTTCTGCCGTTTTAGACTGGCGTTTCAATTTTGCCAGCTGCTTTTCAATTTCTTCACGCAGGTCATTCAAACGATCCAGATTCTCACGTGTATGACGCATGCGGGTCTCAGTTTCCCGACGACGCTCCTTGTACTTCGATATACCGGCAGCTTCTTCCAGATACACCCGTAAATCTTCCGGTTTGGCATCGATGATACGCGACACCATTCCCTGTTCGATAATCGCGTAGCTACGTGGACCCAGTCCTGTTCCGAGGAAGATATCAGCGATATCACGACGTCGACATCGGCTGTTATTCAGAAAATACTTGGATTGTCCCGCCCGCGTAGCCAGACGTTTTACTGAAATTTCATTATATTTTGCGAATTCACCCTTGACCGTACCGTCCGAATTATCGAAAACCAGTTCGACCGAAGCCTGACCCACCGGTTTGCGTACCGATGATCCGCTGAAGATAACATCGGCCATCGATTCACCACGTAAATGTTTGGCCGAAGATTCGCCCATTACCCAGCGCACAGCATCGATAACATTCGATTTACCACAACCGTTTGGCCCGACAATGCCGGTTAAATTTTCAGGAAACTGGATTTTGGTCTGGTCAACAAAGGATTTAAAACCAGCAATCTTGATTTGGCTAAGACGCATACAGAAAAATGTTAATGTAAAATGACGAGGGAGTATATCACTTCAATCTTATAAGAGAGAATCCTTACACATAAAATAATAATCAACTGCCAGATTCTGCCAACTTTTTCGCACATAAGTAACTTTTCAATGATTCTTCATACCACATGAAACATTAGAAAATGATAATGCTATTCTGTATGATGGTTGAACACGTATTTGGGTTTTAACTATCAACCAGTTAAACCTGAATCAGGCATTACTATTCACATCATTGAGACCTGGCTTTGAAATTATATTCCCTCATTCTACTCGTCCTGATACCTGCGCTGGCGTATGCACAATACCCGAATCAGAACGACGAAGAGGATGACTATGCGGAGGATAAGGACTTACCCTATGTCGAATTAAAGCTGGTCGATAATTTCCAGACTCTAACTCGCGAAGCAAATCAAACTGGCAAGGTGATCCTGCTGGAAATGTCTGCTACTTACTGCGGGTATTGCAAGACCCTGGAAGAAGCCATCATTAAACCTATGT
>CALCSG010000204.1 GCA_937894085.1 uncultured Gammaproteobacteria bacterium
ATTAATTTTGTGCGATGCTCATGTCCATTACTATGATTGTTTTGATCTTGATTATTTTCTCAACTGTGCCTGGGACAATTTTTATCGGCAGGCACAATTGAGCCAAAAGCAAGATGAGTTTATTGCTGTCTTGATGCTAACTGAAGCCAAACAGGATAATTGGTTTTTAGAATTGAAAGAGAATACATGCCAGTCAAATACGTGGTCATTCCAGGAGACGTCTGAACTAGAATCATTATTTGCTGTAGATAAAGATGGCCACAGAATAGTAATCATTAACGGTCGTCAAATCGTCACTTCAGAAAACCTTGAAGTCCTTGCGCTAGCGACTCCTGATACGCTTGATGATGGTAAGCCAATCACCGATGTTATTGAATGGGTGAAAGATAAGGGTGCTATAGCTGTCGCCCCCTGGGGATTTGGGAAATGGTGGGGTAACCGAGGGCGCATATTATCAAAAGTGCTTGAGTCCTTTTCAAGGGATGAAGTGTTTTTGGGTGATAATAGTGGGCGCCCCTGGTTTCTTGGATGGCCAGATCACTTTAAAAAAGCGAATAGAGAACATCGGCGCATATTTCCCGGAAGTGACCCATTGCCTTTTAGTAGTGAAGCGTGGCGACCTGGTAGCTGTGGTTTCTATTTCATTGGTAGTCTGGAAGAAGCTTCTCCAGCTAAGAGCCTGCGTGATCATTTATCTGATCCAAAAACGAACATTATAAATTACATGCATTGCGAACGGTTGATACCTTTCGTCAAAAACCAGGTAGCGATGCAAATCAAAAAGAGGATGTAAATATACAGCTATGAAGGCATTAGTTATTGCGCCACAACCGTTTTTTACTCCCCGTGGCACGCCATTTAGTGTTTATTACCGTACCATGGTAACCGCAGAACAGGGCGTCAAAGTAGACCTGCTGACTTATGGCGAAGGAAAGGACGTTGACATTCCCGGGGTACGCATATTACGAGGACCACGTTTTGCATTTTTAGGTCATGTTAAAACCGGGCCATCCATTTTGAAACTGTTTCTCGACATGTTCCTAATTTTTAAAACGATTGGTTTATTAATTACTAACCGTTACGATTTTGTGCATGCACACGAAGAAGCCGTATTTTTCTGCCGTTATCTGCAGCCTGTTTTCCGTTTTAAACTTGTCTATGATATGCACTCCAGCTTGCCGCAGCAGCTTACCAATTTTAATTTCACGTCTTCCAGCTTTCTGATTAATTTATTTAAAAAACTGGAGGACAGTTGTTTACACAAAGCTGATGCAGTCATCACTATTTGCCCGGCATTGGCTGAGTACGTAGATGGATTAATTTCAGACAAAGACAAACATCAGCTTATTGAAAATTCGATTTTTGATCCTGTTGTACTGGCAGGTCAAAGCAGTTCTCCGGAAAAAAATGATTCGATATCATTAGATGTAGAGCTTCCAGACCCTGGTTCGCCGCTGGTAGTTTATGCAGGAACACTGGAACATTACCAGGGCATTGATATCATGCTCGAAGGTTTCGCCGCCGCGAAAAAGCAAAATAATAAATTACGCATGATTATTGCTGGTGGTTCAGCAGAGCAGGTCGAACATTACCGAGCAATGGTGAAAAACCTTGGAATTGAAAATTCATGTAAGCTCATTGGACGCGTTCCGCAAAGCCAGGCAAAGTGGCTTATGGACAAGGCCACAGTTTTGGTTTCACCGCGAACTGAAGGTGATAATACGCCACTCAAGGTTTATGAGCTACTTGCCAGTGGTAAACCCATGTTTGCGACCAATATTTATTCACATACCCAGGTTTTGACTGACGATGTAGCTTTTTTGGTAGACCCTACGGCTGAAGGCATGGCAAGAGGAATGCTTGAATCCACAATGGAAGACCATGAAGTCAAACGTAGAGTTAAAAATGCACAAAAGCTATATGACGAAAAATATTCTCGTAAAGTTTATGTTTCCAAAATTCGCAAACTTTTGGATCGTTTAGCATGTGTGGATTAGCTGGGATAGCGGCATTCGCCGGCGCTTCACCTCCGAATGAAAACTTAATCCGGGCAATGTGCGACACTATAGTACACAGAGGCCCGGATGATGAAGGTATTGATGTTAGAAATAATGTTGCTTTTGGCATGCGCCGCCTTGCCATCATAGACTTGTCAGGAGGCAAGCAACCTGTTTTCAATGAGGATCATACGGTTCGAACTGTATTCAACGGCGAAATATATAATTTCCGCGAATTGCGTTCCCAACTGGAAAAAAAAGGTCACAAATTTTCGACTTCTTCAGATACTGAAGTGCTCGTGCATGGCTATGAGGAATGGGGTACAGAACTGCCTAAATATCTTAATGGTATGTTCGCCTTTGCGATACACGACATGGTCAATCGACGCTTGTTGATCGCACGAGATCATCTGGGAATAAAACCATTATTTTATTTTTTTAATGGCAAGCACCTGATTTGGGGCTCTGAAATCAAAACCATCCTGTCGACAAATTTGGTTAATCGTGGCCTGGATATAAATGCGTTGAGTGAGTTTTTAGCTTGGGAATATATTCCAGGCCAGGGTACTCTTTTTTCAAACATTCATAAACTTGAGCCAGGGTACCTGCTCGATATCGATCTTACCAGTCCTGCATGTGAGCCTAAAGAATACTGGGATATACCTCTACCGGATAAACCGCTACAATACTCTGATGATGACTGGGAAGCGATGGTTACCGATAAAATTCACCAGTGTGTCAAAAGGCAATTGATCAGTGATGTTCCTCTGGGCGCATTTCTTTCTGGAGGCGTTGATTCTTCACTGGTTGTTTCCTCTATGCAGCAGGCCAACACATTCAGTATTGGTTTTGATGACCCTTCATACAATGAACTTGAATATGCTCAAAAAGTAGCTCGGCATCTGGGCGTTAAGCATACATTTGAAGTGATCAAACCTCATGTGTCAGACATGTTCGATCACCTGATGAACTTTATGGATGATCCGATTGGAGATTTTTCAATTTTCCCTACATTTCTTGTTTCTCGTCTGGCTCGCCAGCACGTTAAGGTTGTACTCAGTGGTGACGGCGGAGATGAACTATTCGGTGGTTATGAAACGTACCTGGCTAATAACGCAGCTAAATATTATTCATATATACCCAGCATGCTGCGCAGAGGTGTAATTGCTCCAATCTTAGAATCAATTCCACCCAGGCCGAAAAAAAAGGGGATGATCAATAAAGTTAAGCGCTTCGTCGAAGGCGCAAACTTACCCAGCTCTCTTGCCCATGCGCGTTGGCGCATTTTTGCAGATGAAGCTTTGCAGACAAAATTATTTACACCTGATGCATTGCAGCAGCTAACGCGCCCCATAGATAGCCACATCAACCAGTTGTTTAAACGCGCCGGTTCACGTAGTCGGCTTGCCAGCAGTTTGTATGTTGATGTAAAAAGCTACCTCAGTGATAATTGCCTGGTTAAAGTGGACAGAATGTCTATGGCTAATTCACTAGAATCGCGCGTCCCGATGCTTGATCGTGAACTGGTCGAGCTTGCCTTTCAGGTACCAGACTATCTCAAACTCAATCAGGGGAATATTAAAATTCTGCTAAAAAAAATAGCGGCTAAACAGGTACCACGTGAATGCGTATATCGGCAGAAAGAAGGATTTAGTATTCCCATTAAGCACTGGCTTGGGACTCAGTTCAGACCCATAATGGAAGATTTGCTGAATAATAACCGACTTCAACAGGAAGGAATATTCAACGTGAAAACTATAAACAAGCTCAAATTTGATCACTTGTGCGGAAAGGCAAACCATAGTCATGTCCTGTGGTCTTTAATGGTTTTTCAAGCCTGGCGTAGACGATGGCAGGAAGCAGCATGAGCAAGATACTAGTGACGGGTGCCACAGGTTTTACTGGTGGTTATCTCTGTAAACGACTGATTAAAGATGGCGAACAGGTAGTTGCGTTTGTCCGTCCAAGTAGCAATATCAGGAAGCTTCAAGATATAGGAGTGGAATGCAGGGTTGTTGATATTCGTGATCCTCAATCAGTAAATGAAAACTTCAATGACATTGATCGTGTATACCATATTGCTGCGGCCTGGCGATCTGAATATGCAGATCGTAACGAGTACCATCGTGTTAATGTTGAAGCCACCAGGAACTTACTTGAAGCTGCTAAAGCAGCAGATATTAAGATGTTTGTGCATTGCTCAACCGTCGGTGTTCAGGGGGATATTAATGATCCGCCGGCTGATGAGGAATATAGGTTCCAGCCAGGTGACCACTATCAGGAAACCAAGTTGGAAGGTGAGCTGCTTGCGAGAGATTATTTTTCTAAAGGTTTAAGAGGTGCTGTTTTTCGTCCTGTCGGCATCTATGGCCCCGGTGATACCCGGTTTCTTAAATTATTTCGTCCTGTAAAAA
>CALCSG010000205.1 GCA_937894085.1 uncultured Gammaproteobacteria bacterium
CCAATCGTTCCCACGTTTACATGGGGTTTCGTTCTTGCGAATTTTTCCTTTGACACGACCTATATACCTCTTACAAACTAAATATAAAAAACTGATAAATTAACAATAATCCAACTAACTAACCGCTTTTAATTACGGTTTTAGTCACTGCTTTCGGTGCTTCTTCGTACTTCTCAAACTCCATCGAATAAGTAGCCCTGCCCTGAGTCGCCGAGCGCAAGTCGGTTGCATAACCAAACATCTCAGCTAACGGCACTGATGCACGAATAATCTTTCCGGCAGGAGCATCGTCCATGCCATGCATAACACCACGACGCCGATTCAAATCCCCCATGACATCACCCATGTAATCTTCAGGCGTAACCACTTCCACATTCATCAATGGCTCAAGCAATACAGGTTTTGCATTAAGAGCGCCATCTTTGGTAGCCACCATAGCCGCCAACTTGAAAGCCATTTCGTTAGAGTCAACATCATGAAACGACCCGTCATACAGGGAGACCTTAACATCTACGAGCGGAAATCCACCAAGGACACCATTATGTAACTGCTCCTGAATACCTTTATCGATAGCTGGTACAAATTCTTTCGGCACAACACCACCAACGATAGCATTTTCAAACTCATACCCTGAACCTCTTTTCAAGGGTTCCAGCTTCAACCAGACATGACCATACATACCGCGGCCACCTGACTGACGAATAAACTTACCTTCCTGTTCGACAGCTTTAAGGATGGTTTCACGATATGAAACCTGTGGTTTTCCGATATTCGCCTGCACCTGAAATTCACGCTGCATGCGATCAATAATTATTTCAAGATGAAGCTCACCCATACCAGAAATTATGGTTTGGCCCGACTCTTCATCAGTACGAACACGAAAAGAAGGGTCTTCACGGGTCAACTTACCCAGTGCTATAGCCATCTTTTCCTGATCTGCTTTTGTTCTTGGTTCAACCGCAACCGCTATAACCGGTTCGGGAAAATCCATACGCTCCAGCGTAATCGGGGAACTTGCATCACAAAGCGTGTCACCCGTTGTAACTTCTTTCAGCCCGACTGCTGCAGCGATATCTCCAGCACGAACCTCTTTAATCTCATCACGATGATTGGCATGCATCTGCAAGATACGACCAATTCGTTCTTTTTTACCCTTTACAGGATTGAAAACCGAATCACCGGTTTTTAAAACACCAGAATAAACCCGGAAAAAAGTCAGATTACCAACAAATGGATCTGTGGCAATTTTAAAAGCCAGGGCCGCAAAAGGTTCTGCGTCATCAGCATGACGTTCAGCTTCTTTATCGTTATTTAAAACACCTTTAATCGGCGGCACATCCAGCGGAGAAGGCATATAAAAAACTATAGCATCAAGCATTGCCTGAACACCTTTATTCTTAAAGGCACTTCCACAAAACGTTGGGACAACTTCTCCAGCTAGCGTTCTTAAACGAATTCCACGATGTATATCATCTATACTTAAATCACCTTCTTCCAGGTATTTCTCCATCAGATCATCATCTGCTTCCGCCGCAGACTCAATCATCTTTTCTCGCCATTCAGCACTTACCTGTCGCAAATTATGCGGGATATCCTCTTCAACATAGGTAGCACCCATATTGTCCTCATCCCACATAATCGCCTTCATCTTGACCAGGTCGACGACACCCTTAAAACTTTCTTCTGCACCAATATTAATCTGCATTGGCACAGGATTACTACCCAGTCGGGTTCTAATCTGCTCTACCACACGCAAAAAATCAGCTCCGGCACGATCCATCTTGTTGACGAAAGCCATGCGTGGAACATGATATTTATTGGCTTGCCTCCAGACAGTTTCGGATTGCGGCTCAACACCACCAACCGCACAAAAAACCGCACAGGCACCATCCAGAACACGTAAACTTCTTTCTACTTCAATTGTAAAGTCAACGTGCCCGGGCGTATCAATAATATTAATACGATGCTGCTCAAACTGTTGATCCATGCCTTTCCAGAAACAGGTTGTTGCTGCTGAGGTAATAGTAATACCTCTTTCCTGCTCCTGCTCCATCCAGTCCATGGTTGCAGCACCGTCATGTACTTCACCTATTTTGTGAGACACACCGGTATAAAAAAGAACTCTTTCGGTAGTCGTAGTTTTACCCGCATCGATATGAGCCATAATACCAATATTACGGTATTGGCTAATCGGTGTTATACGCGGCACTACAGTTTCCTCAAAAAGATTTTTTTAGAACTAAAGATCTACCAACGGAAATGAGAGAAAGCCTTGTTAGCTTCAGCCATTTTATGCGTATCTTCACGCTTCTTAACCGCCGAACCTTTACTCTCTGCAGCATCCAGTAACTCACCAGCCAGCTTACTTGCCATGGTTTTTTCACCACGCTTTTTTGCTGCATCAATTAACCAGCGCATTGCCAGAGTATTACGACGAGAAGGACGAACCTCAACCGGCACCTGATAAGTTGCACCACCAACACGACGTGACTTAACCTCGACAACTGGACGAACATTTTCCAGTGCTTTTTCCATCATTTCGACAGAATCCTGGTTTGACTTATCGGCCACTGAATTAAGCGCCTGATACATAATTTTTTCAGCAATGGATTTTTTTCCACTACGCATAATCATATTTATAAATTTTGATACCTGTGTTCCACCAAATTTCGGATCAGGTAAGATTTCTCTTTTAGGGACTTCTCTACGTCTAGGCATTTTCTAATTCCTGTTACTTATTAATACAAGGCTTATTTAGGGCGCTTAGCGCCATATTTTGAACGACCTTGACGACGATCTGAAACACCCTGCGTATCCAGGCTGCCACGAACTGTATGATAACGAACACCAGGCAAATCTTTTACACGACCGCCTCTTACCAGAACCACGGAGTGTTCCTGCAGATTATGACCTTCACCACCGATATAAGATGTAACTTCATAACCAGTCGTTAATCGCACACGCGCTACTTTACGCAAAGCAGAGTTCGGTTTTTTTGGTGTTGTGGTATAAACACGCGTGCAAACACCTCTTTTTTGAGGTGAAGCTTCTAGTGCAGGCACGTTACTTTTATAAGTTTTTGACTTACGTGGTTTACGTACCAGCTGGTTAATCGTTGCCATATTGCTCAGTTCTCCTACATGAGTAGTCGTTTTTTACTCAATATACTTACAGAAAGACCAGCTGTTTTAACAAAGTCGGGGCTTATAAAAAAGCCAGCTCGACTAAAATATTAACAACTGTCTGGTCCCAAACATAAACGACAGATCATGCTAAAACATGAGCTGTCGTCAGGGAGGCGGAATTCTAGGGCTGAAGACCTGATCTGTCAACCGCTAAATAGCATTCCACCTTAAATTTAGCCTATTAACTAACCTGAAAGAGTAAAGTTTGTATTTAGAATAAATTTTCACCTGAAAAACTAACAATGCCAGTTTTTATTCACAAAACCGACACAATTATACTTTCAGGCAAAATATCTAAATCAATCTCTTTAAAATTCCAAATTAATCAATTGGCTGTTTTCTACTCTACAACCTTTTCTTCGCTACCGGAATCTGACTTTGTTGCGGATAAAGCAGAAATCATCTCTGCTTCACCAGCACTAACTTGATTCTCTGGCATTTCAGGCATAATCGGCTTCATGCGTTCCAGTCTACGTGCTTCATGATACTTTTGACCGGTACCTGCAGGAATCAATCGACCCACGATGACATTCTCTTTTAATCCACGTAAAGGATCTTTCGCACCTTTAACTGCAGCCTCTGTCAACACGCGTGTTGTTTCCTGGAACGATGCAGCCGAAATAAAGGATTCGGTCACTAGTGACGCCTTTGTGATGCCCAGTAAATCCTGAGTATAAGTGGCCGGTAACTTGTTATGCGCAATGGCTTTATCATTAGCATCCAGTACGCGTGACTTATCAACCTGATCACCTTTCAGTAAGCGGGTTCCACCACCGTTCGTTATAGTCACTTTACGCAACATCTGACGAACGATAACTTCGATATGTTTATCATTGATGCCAACACCCTGTAAGCGATAAACATCCTGTACCTCTTTAACCATGTAATTGGTTAATTCAGTAACACCTTTCACCCGTACTATGTCATGTGAATCAAGCTCACCGTCGACCAGCATTTCACCTTTATCAACATGCTCACCTTCAAACACATTGATATGTCGAAATTTAGGGATCAACGTTTCCAGAGACTCGCCTTTATCATCAGTAATAATCAGACGCTTCTTACCTTTAGTTTCTTTACCGAACGAAACTGTACCTTTTATTTCAGCCAGTACAGCAGGCTCTTTCGGTTTACGCGCTTCAAATAAATCGGCTACACGTGGCAGACCACCCGTGATATCACGGTTTTTAGAAGACTCCTGCGGAATCCTTGCAATCACATCGCC
>CALCSG010000206.1 GCA_937894085.1 uncultured Gammaproteobacteria bacterium
TTTGAATGGCATCCTCCTCAGAAAGTATATTCGATCCTTTACTAAAGCCAAGTTTTACCGCATTTTCAGTTTTGACAACAGGAAAACTGTTTTCTTCAATTGTTTTTTTTAAGAAATCCGAAACGAATGGCTTATCTACAATTATCACTTTTCTATACTCCAGTTATTCGTTTTGTTGCTGTGTTGCAACAGGTGATTATGTTACACGCGTGTATAACCTGATATGACACATTACTTTCTCATTCTTCAAAAGATTAAAATGGCACCAGGTTGCCTTTTGGAGCGCCTCAATCCAATGACCGTTATCCATGTTATCACTCCTCAGTTGAGGCAAATTGAACTCTAGTAAAAAAACGGCCAGGTCCAGAAATAAGATTGGAAATTCACCAAAAACCTGGATCTAAATGCCTAAAAAGTCCATATAAGCTTGCTTTCTAAAGCCATATGTCTTTGATTTATGGGGATATACTATCCAGGTTTAAGCAATGCCATATTACAAAAAAGCTTTGATACTATTCATGCTCGTTTAACCATAGATGGGCTTCATTGCCACCTCCCGGTCGGGTATGCATACTTACCCTCCAGCCCCAGGACTGACACAACTGGCGAACGATGGCGAGACCAAGACCACTGCCACCCGTTGTTATATTACGTGAATCTTCAAGGCGATAAAACGGGCGAAAAACGTCTTCCTGTTGCTCAACAGGGATACCCGGGCCTCGATCCAGAATGGAAATCAGCGGATAGCCATCCTGAAAACTTAACTCGATGGAGACCGCTTTATTGTTTCCATAGCGCAATGCATTTTCCAGCAAATTGCGTAGAACTCTTAGCAAACTCTGTTCCGGCAGAGCAATGTGCAAACTACCTTCTATAGAGTTACTGTATTCGAACAACACCTGGCATTCACTCTCCGGATGCTGCAGCAACCACTCTGCCTCTATTTGAGCGGCGAATGTCGACAGCAGCCTGACCAGATCCAGCGGCTTTAAGGGTTCTTTGCTATCTATACCTCTGGCCAGCAATAGCGCCTGCTCCAGCAACTGCTCCATTTCCTCTATATTGCGCTCCAGCCCGTTGCGTGTCGCTGAATCAATGCCCGCTGTTAGTTCGAGCGCAAGCCGTATACGCGTCAATGGCGTTCTCAGATCATGAGAAATACCGGCCAGTAATGTGGTGCGATTCTCCAGCAACTGGGAGACTTCCTGCGACATTTTGTTGAAATTATGTGCCAAAGTCACAATTTCATCCGGACCATCGTTTTCGACAATAATTTTTCTTTCCCCTTTTCCTACCGCAGACGTCGCCGATGAAAGAACCTGTAGTGGACGGGTAATACGTAATGCGATAATCAGAGCCGTACCGATTGCCAGCACCACTACGGCTATGGCCATCGCTAATAGAGCGATCGGAGGTCGAGCGCCGATGCGTTCGGCCGATATGCCAAATTGCAGGAATTTTTCTACCGTGGGTATCCTGATCCAGATCCAGTCGGGGCGATTTTTATGACTGCCGATAGTAACCTCATGACTTTC
Source organism: uncultured Gammaproteobacteria bacterium (assembly GCA_937894085.1). GTDB lineage: Bacteria > Pseudomonadota > Gammaproteobacteria > JACNJF01. The sequence goes on from CALCSG010000206.1 coordinate 1,536, forward strand.
TCCAAGACGCCTTTGCAGCGCGTTCAGCAACAGGCGCTGATAGACAATGATATTCACGTGCAGCTGTGGCTCCAGCACGTAATCGTCTTCGACTAATTTGATGCCATGCGCGCGCAATAATTCCGCCTCGAAATCCGCACGTGTGCCCGGTGGTAATTCGGCCCAGGTCTGGGAAGCCAGTACCAGTAAGGCAGCCAGATCATCAGCAGATCGCTTACCCACGGGTACCAGCACAAAATAGGCGGTACTCGCCAGGATGATGATGGAGAGCAACAACAGGGAAAGCGTCAGAGTCCTGGCCGTTCTAAAAAAAAGTGTATTCGGGATTTTCATGGCAGTCTGTTAACGTCCTGAGCCGGTGTCTGTGGTGAAGCGATAACCCTCTCCCCACACCGTGCGAATGTAGCGGGGCTTTGCACTGCTATCATCCAGTTTACGTCGCAGACGGGTAATTCTAACATCAATGCTTCTATCAAAGGGGTCAGTATTATCGGCTTTCATAAAATCCATCAATTGTTCACGACTAAGCACCCGGTCCGGATGCGTAACCAGAATTATAAGCAACTCCATTTCACCGCTGGTTAACTCCACCTCCTTACCATTTTTCCACAGCGTATGGTTATCGTGATGGAGTGTAAATTCACCGAATTGAGTGATATTGCGCACCGTTTCCCGGGGTTCAATATCAGCAACGGAATGAGGCTCAGAATCCGCCATTGAAGTGGAGACGGGCCCGCCCCTGCGCAGTACCGCGCGAATTCTGGCAAGTAGTTCACGTGGATTAAAAGGCTTCGAAAGATAATCATCCGCACCGACTTCAAGACCTATAATCTTGTCCATTTCCTCGCCACGCGCCGAAAGCATAATGATAGGCGTAGTCCCTCTCTGGCGTAGTCGTCGTGCCAGTGACAGGCCATCTTCACCGGGCAGCATCAGATCGAGAATAATTAGATCCGGTTGATTTTTTTGCAGCCATAGATCCATGGATTTTCCATCACCAACGGCTGAAGCCGCATAACCCTGTTCAGTCAGATACTGTGTCAGTAACTGCTGTAACTCCAGGTCATCATCCACGATCAGGACACTTTCTTTCTGCCTGTTACCCGCCATCTTAACTTTTCCTGAATTTTCTAGGTTGAACCTAAAAAAATCACTTGAATCGCGAAAGGCTACGCAAGGTCTTGATGCACCTGATAAAATATAAAACACACTCTTCACCAATCAGGTGACCACGGTGTTTTATATTTCTCGGCAATTGCTCCTGCATTGCTCTACCTACAGCCATCCATGGCTTAGACCATGCAAATCAATCCCTTACGCATCTTTTTCACGCTCAAATAATTTTTCCAGGTTGAAACATTCTGTAACAATTTAATTGTTGGCAGAAATTATTGTGAAACAAGTTGCTGACATAATGTCTGCCATGTTGAAGATCAAGCAAAACACTTCAGTGCATTTTTACATTAACAAATTAACTCAACTCTCGACAAGGAAAAAGATCATGAACAAAAAAATAGCGTTACCAGCCCTGCCTGTATTACTACTTATCAGCAGCATGTCATGGGCACAGGATGTGACCGAACCAACCATGCAGCAAACCCGTACTCAACTGCAAACCGAAATGCAGTCGATGAGTAGTGAGGATAGAGCACTGTATCAGGAAATGAATAGAACAGGCGAAGGCAATGGCAGCATGAATCGCAGGGACGATGGTAGCGGTAATGGTTCGGGCGATAAAAAACGCCTTAGAGATGGATCGGGTAATGGCTCTGGGAACCGCTATGGATCTGGACAAAGTGATGGTAGCGGGTATGGATCAGGCTATGGTTCACGTAGCGGCGGTGGTCAGGGTCGACGTTAAATGTATTATCCGTAGTTGCTCAAGGTGAAGACCCTAACCCCGGGTCTTCACTGAATAAAAGGAAAAAGTCATGTTTTACAAAATAAACATACATCCTGTCATCTTTAGAGTAATGTCCCTGATTGCCCTGTTATTTGGCCTGATGACCATCAAGTCTGGCGGCATGGTTTTGTTTACCAGCGGCGAAGCGCATCAGGCAGCCGGAAACTACGTACCTTTCGTACTCTGGTTTAATTTCAGCGCGGGTTTTGCCTACATTGCAGCGGGTATAGGACTGTGGCTACAACATCGTTGGGCCAACAGGCTAGCAGTCATCATCGCAATATTCACACTGCTGGTTTTCGGCGCACTGGGAGTGCATATCTATTCCGGTGGCGCCTATGAAGAAAGAACGATCATGGCGATGACACTGCGTTCGACAGTCTGGATAGTTATTGCACTTATCACCTTTGTGATAGCTCGACGTCACCCTGAATCCGTTGATTCGGGAAACTCTGTATAATTTTCAACGAGGTATAAAGCATGAAAAAAAGTACTCTTGGCGTGCTGGCTATAGCACTACCGCTAGTTATTGCGTTGGGTTATGTAGCGATGACGTCTGGACCCTTGGCGGCGGTGGAAGTCACCCTGGATCGAGTTGAAAATAGGGCAATTTCACCGGCTTTGTTCGGGATAGGGGTAATACAGGCAAGATACAGCTATCGAATCGGACCAATCATGACGGGGCAGGTTCTCAGGCTTAGTGCTCAGGTAGGTGACCGGGTGGTTGCTGGACAGGTGTTAGGAGAGATGGACCCGGTTGATATGGACAATAAAATTGACGCTAAAAGTGCCGCCATCAAACGTGCCAATGCTGCGGTGATAGCCGCACAGGCTCAGGTCGCCGATTCTGACGCGCGCGCTGAATATGCTAATAGTCAGTCTAAACGTTATCAGGAGCTGGTTAAGGTTCAGAGTATCAGTAAAGAGTCGGCAGAGGCCAAGGCGCAGGAGAATCAGATTGCTGCAGCGAGTCTTGCCGCAGCACAGGCCAACCTGAATGCAGTGCGTGAAGAGCTGGAAATGTTGCGCGCCGATTATAACGGCTTGCAGCAGCAGCGCAGTAACCTGTTACTCAAGGCTCCGGTCGATGGTCTGGTCGTGGGCCGCCACATTGAACCGGGCAGTACCGTGGTGGCAGGACAAACCGTGCTGGAAATTATTGATCCAGCCAGTATCTGGGTCAATGTGCGCTTCGATCAACTTCAATCCAGCGGTCTGACCAAAGGATTAAGCTCCAGTATTGTATTACGCTCCAATTCAACGCATCGTCTGAGCGGCAAGGTGACACGGGTTGAGCCACTTGCTGATGCGGTAACGCAGGAAATTCTGGCTAAAATCGTGTTCGATCAGTTGCCAGACACCCTGCCTCCACTGGGTGAATTGACTGAAGTCACGGTAGCTTTACCACAACTCATGAACAGTCCGGTAATCTCTAACGCCAGCATCCGGCGCATCAAGGGTCAAACCGGTGTCTGGATGATGCAGGATGGACAGCAACAGTATACACCTGTTGAACTCGGTGCCACAGATCTGGACGGCCTGGTACAGGTCACTCAGGGTCTTAAGCCCGGTGATACCATCATCCTCTACAGTAAACAGGAGTTAACAGCGCATAGCCGTATCAGGGTTGTTGATCATCTGCCGGAGTCAGTCAGATGATCAGTCTGGCTGGTAGAGATGTGGTTCACGCCTGGGGTAAATTTGTGTTTACCGGGGTAGGACTGGGTCTACTGATTGGGGTCACACTGACCATGGCCGGCGTGTATCGCGGCATGGTGGATGATGCCCGCGTCCTGTTAAATAACAGCAGTGCCGACTTGTGGGTGGTACAGAAGGATACTCTGGGACCTTATGCCGAAGCCTCCAGTCTGAATGATGACGTGTATCGCAGTATTCTGGGAATGCGGGGTGTCGCCCGCGCGGCCAATGTCACCTATCTGACCATGCAGGTGCGCCAGGGCAGTCGTGATGTGCGGGCGATGGTAGTCGGAATCGTCACCGGTGAGCCAGGCGCACCCGCCAACCTGGTCGCCGGTCGGCAGATTACACGCAGCCATTATGAAGCTGTAGCCGATGTGGCTAGTGGTTTCAAACTCGGCCAGCAGATTCGAATCCGGCGTAACGATTACCACGTAGTCGGACTCACCCGGCGCATGGTGTCGTCCGGCGGAGATCCAATGGTTTTTATTCCTTTGAAAGATGCACAGGAAGCCCAGTTTTTGAAGGATAACGATGCCATTATCAATCAGCGCAATCGTACCTCGATCAACCCGGCCTTTAACCAGCAGAGCGTACTGAATGCGGTACTCGATTCCCAGACCAGCAACCCTTATGTAAATGCTGTGCTGGTGCAGATCAGGCCGGGCTTTAGTGCCGAAGATGTTGCCCAGCCGATTCGCCAGTGGAAACGGCTACAGGTTTATACACGGGTACAGATGGAAGAAATACTGGTGGCAAAATTGATCGCCACCTCTTCCCGCCAGATTGCCATGTTTCTGGTCATTCTGGCCATCGTGAGTGCAGCCATTGTCGCATTCATTATCTACACCCTGACCATGGGCAAGATTCGGGAAATAGCCGTACTCAAACTGATCGGCACCCGTAATAGCACCATCGCCAGTATGATTATGCAGCAGGCAGTGGGTCTTGGCGTGATCGGTTTTTTTGTCGGCAAGGTCGCGGCAACTCTGTGGGCACCGATGTTTCCCAAGTATGTATTGCTGTTACCGGGCGACGCGTTGCGCGGATTAATGATTACCGCCATTATTTGTGTTCTGGCCAGTATTCTGGCGATACGGGCAGCCCTCAAGGTAGATCCTGCCGAAGCGATAGGAGGCTGACATGCAAAGTAAAGGGATTCTCATCGAAAACATGCGCAAGCGTTATGGTTCAGGCGATACCGCTGTCGATGCGCTAAAAGATGTCAATATGCAGGTCAATCCCGGCGAAGTGGTGGGGCTGATTGGTCCCTCCGGTTCGGGCAAGAGTACCCTGCTCAAGTGCCTGGGAGCGGTAATCGAACCGAGTGCCGGCACGATGACTCTGGGTGGCGAAATCATTTACCAGGATGGCTGGATCATTAAAGACCTGCGCGCTTTACGTCGCGATAAGATCGGTTTCGTGTTTCAGGCACCTTATCTGATCCCGTTTCTGGATGTGACCGATAATGTCGCTTTATTGCCGATGCTGGCAGGCTATTCCAACATTGAATCACGCAAGCGCGCAGTAGAATTACTGGAAGCGCTGGATGTGGCCCATCGCGCCAGTGCGATGCCATCACAGCTGTCGGGTGGCGAACAGCAACGCGTTTCTATTGCGCGTGCACTGGTTAACCGGCCACCGGTTATTCTGGCCGATGAACCCACTGCCCCGCTGGATAGCGAACGCGCGCTGGCGGTGATTCGTATCCTGAATCAGATGGCGGGTCAGTTTGATACGGCCATCATCGTGGTGACCCACGATGAAAAAATCATTCCAACCTTCAAACGTATTTACCATATCCGGGATGGCCGTACCGATGAAGAAGCTGGAGAGGGTCGGCCATTTGAATAATTAGTCTTTTGCTACGATGCCTGTGTAGTCGACTGATAACTTTTACCTGATTACTAATCAGCTTCAGCTATCTTGTGATTAAAACCATTTCACCACAGAGGACACGGAGAACACAGAGTAAAAGAATGGGACTAGATTATTGCTTAATTCCATATATTTAACATAATTTGAACTTGAGAAACTTTCTCAAGTTCAAAGACATGTTTTTTACCTCCGTGTCCTCCGTGGTTAGTTACTTTTCTCAGAGAGATTAGCGGGTAAATTTTTACATTCGCTATTGATATTTTTGTCTTTCGACACCGGCCTGGGCACGCAGGCAGTCGAATTTCTATTGTCGCGTCACAGGGATACTTAAAACCGCTGTCGTCCCTCCTCCGTCACGTGCTGAAAGTTCTACCTTCCATTTATTGGCAACGGCAAGTTGCTGTACGATTGCCAACCCCAGTCCGCTACCGCCGGTTTTGCTACTACGCGATTTTTCCAGTCGATAAAAGGGGCGAAACACCGCCTCAGTCTGATCGGGCGGAATACCCGGCCCTCTATCCATGATGGTGAGCTGAGTGTGCTGCCTGTCACCGCTTACCGTAACGACTACCGGCTTGCCTTCACCATAACGTAAAGCATTTCCCAGCAGGTTATTCACGATCCGGCGAAATGCGAGTGGATGCACTATCTGGCAATGCACCTCGCCAGGCATGGAAAAGTCTATGGCGACCCCGTCGGTCTGCGTGTTTTTGAGTAAACTGTCCAGTTCCTGCAGCATATCGGTCGGAACATTTTGTTCATCTTCAAGCTCCAGACTGATACTCAGAGTTTCACCAATCAGCCGGTTGATTACATCCATATCATCCTGAATGCTACGCATCAGTACGCTGTCGCCGCCATCATCCGGCAGCATACTCAGCGCCAGCTGAATTTGTGTGAGTGGCGTACGCAGGTCATGGGCAATGCCAGCTAATAGCGTTGTCCGATTGGACAGCAGTTCTTTAACCTGAATATTCATTCGATTAAATTCACGGGTTAGTACGACCAGTTCCTGTGGTCCATCCTCCTCAATCGGATCCGGCCAATGCCCTTTACCGACCGCCTGAGCAGCGTGATAAAGCCGTTCAACAGGCACGGTGAGTCTGCGCGTGAGTATGGCTGCGGTGATAAAGGTCAGAAAAACGCCGATGATCAGTAACAGAAAGAAGGCAATTGGAGGGTTAACGCCAATACGAGAGCGTGGAAAGCCAAAGCGTAGAGTGGAATTTTCATGTGGGATATCAACCCAGAACCAGTCTTCGTCATTGGTGCTGGAACTTTGCAATATTCTGACTTCAGTTCCCAGCTGTTTGTTTAGCGAAGATTCCAGAAAATAGAGATATGGCAACCAGCTGGCCGATTCCGGGAGTGCGATTTTATCACTGGACATAAACAGTTTGTGTCTGGTGAGCATACGCTCTACAAAGGGCTGTCTGGCGGTGAGCGGAAGGGTTTGCCATGTTTCAGCTGCATGCGTCATCACGCTGGCGAGGTCATCGGCTGCTCGTTGCCCCAGGGGCACGACCATGTAATAGGCCAGAGTCGACAGGGTAATTATTTGAAATCCTACCGAAACCACCCCGATAGTCGTCAGGATCTTCCAGAAATAGTGTTGAAATCGAGCAACTCGCATTTCGACCAGTCTCTAGCTGTCAGGGGTAAAGATATAACCTGCACCCCAGATTGTGCGCAGGTAGACGGGTTCTGCCGGGTCGTCTTCAATTTTACGGCGTAATCGACCGACACAGACATCTACACTTCGATCGAATGGAGAATGATTGTAACCTTTGGTTTTTTCCAGCAGCGAATCGCGATTGAGTACACGGTCAGGATTTTCAAGGAACACCCGTAGCAGGGTAAATTCACCGGTGGTCAGGGGAATGTTCTGCCCCTCTTTACTGAGTTGATGTTTTTCGACATCCAGACAATACGGGCCGAATTGCAGATTCTTATTGACCAGGTCAGGTGCTGTGTTGTCACCGCTAACACATCGACGTAGCACAGAGCGCACCCGGGCTAGCAGCTCCCTGGGATTAAAAGGCTTGCTAAGGTAATCGTCTGCACCCATTTCAAGACCAACGATGCGATCAAGCTCTTCACCGCGGGCAGACAGAATAATAATAGGCAGATTTTTTTGCTGACGTAAGCGACGGCCAATCGAGAGTCCATCCTCACCCGGAAGCATCAGATCCAGTATCACCAGATCGACCTGATGGTCAACCAGGTAGTCATCCATTGCCCGGCCATCTTCCACCGCCTCAACTATATACCCTTCCCGTGAAAGGTATGCTTTTACCAGTTCCCTCAGTTTTGGCTCATCATCCACCACCAGTAAGCGATACGCTAAGGCATTCATAGATTTATCCGGTTAGTTCACGATTATTGTTACAGTTTTGACACAATTTAATTACAGCTTGTTACAAGCGGGATATTAAACGGACAAACTTCTTCTTTATTATTAATGTCAATTCCAGTCTGGGTAAAGATATTACACAGACCAGGATGATCAATCACTCTTTATAAACTACCACAAAATAAGATCAGGAGAATAACCAATGTCAAATCAACAGACTCAAACAGCTAAATCATCCAGTAATTTTTTGCGCCCTTTAAAGGCCTGCCTGCTTCCTGTCGTTATGGCCTTGTCCATCGGCGGTAGCAGCATACTCTCTTCAGCACAGGCTGCCGACGGTATGGAGGAATTAAAACAGGTTCTGAAAGGCCAGATAGACATGATGAAACCGGAGTTAGCTGACAAGGTAAAAGGTTTATCAACCGACACCAAGATGCAGCTAATGGCCATACTGGCGATGCACAGCCGCTACAGTGATGAAGCCACTTTACGCCAGGTTATGCTGGAAGTGTTAGCCGACTACCAGACCATGGTGATGGGCATAATGACAGACAGTAATGAAATGGCTGCTGATGGGGCACGACGTCTTGCCAATCATCGCATTCCGGTGGGTGGCCTGCTGCCTTACATGGGAATGGAGAATATCACTGATGATCGTCTGGCTGTTTTAGGCACTTTTAATGACAGTGTAGAAGGAAATGCAAACAAACTGGCTGACGCTGCTGCAGCTGGCGATATGGCTACAGCTGCCTCACTACTGGGTGATATCACTTCAGGTTGTGTAGCTTGTCATGCTGTTTTCCGTAGCCTGCCGGGAAAATCGGATCTGCTGAAATAATCCCTGCTTTAACTAATTAGGAGAACGATATGAATTACAGTGCTATTTTAGCTTCCACTGGTATTGCGTTATCTCTTGCAATACCAACACAGGTATTTGCTGCCAGTGACGCAGAAACGGCTGCTGCCGAAGCGTATAAAAAACGTGTCGAACTGGCGAATGACATTAAAAAAATGAGGGCCATGAGAAAAGAATTACCTATACCTCCTCCTTCTGGACTTTTTGGCGTTTACGCATTCCCTGAAGAAGGGCAGTTTGTGACCGGGGTAAATATTCAGAACCATAAATTCAGTGGTCTGTTAGAGGGCAGCGATTCTATATCGGCACAACAGACTGTGCTGACGGCACCCAATCCATTTTTTGGAAATCCGGGACAACCCCAGACCCTGCGCATCGTACCGAAAAGCGCCGAAGCCAATGTGATTTTCCCATTTGTCAATTATGCAATCAATAACAAGGTTTCCCTGGTGGCCCTGGCACCGCTGATCAAAAAGAAGAGCGTTTTAGAAACATTTCAAGGCTCTAACCCTAACATCAGTTTAGGTACTTTTGAGGTGAATACAAACGGCCTGGGTGACATTAAATTTGGTGCCCTGTATAAAGCCTACAATAGTGCAGATAAAAGCCACAATGTGATCATAGACGCGGTATTGAGTGCTCCCACCGGTAGCATTACAGACGAAGATACTCAACTTGCGCCAGATGGTACAAGACCAACAGCTCGTCTGCCATACGGCATGCAACTGGGTTCCGGTACCTGGGATGCACTGGTCGGTGCAGCCTACTGGGGAAAGGAAAAGAAATGGGGTTGGGGAGCACAATATCTGGCAACCATTCCGTTGGAAAGTGAAAACAGCGAAGGCTGGCGCTATGGTGATAAGCATGAAGTGACGACCTGGTTAAGCTATGCCTGGGAGCCAGAACTCAATGCTAATGTACGGCTGCGCCATGAGTCTCAGGGTGAAATAGAAGGAATAGATCCGAAAATTTATGGCCCGGGCCTGGGTGCCGATCCGGATAACTATGGTGGAACCCGTACAGAACTGGCTCTGGGAGCTAACTGGATGTATGCACCCGCGCATAATATCAGCATAGAAATTGCAAAACCGATTGCGCAGGATAGTAACGGCGTACAGCTTGAACATGATCAGAGCATTATGGTCAGCTGGAGGAATGCATTTTTCTAAATCAGGGGTAGCCGTAAAAATGTGCTACATTTATGCGATTGCCATTATGGCAAGGCGTGAGGAGGGTGAGAAGTGGTATAGGGATATACCGTTTACGGACCTGATGAATGGCAATGTGAATTTATTTTAAAGGTAGCCTAAGTCGCATACATACGATGCATAGCGTAACAAACACTGAGTTTTACACACAAATTTAACTTCACAAAACATATTAATTAATCTTTGATTCCCTGGTAACCCGGGTTAAACAATACCTGCTGACTCTCTTAGCTTGTTCAGGTCAATAACAGTGATTAAATTATCTTTTACGTGGATAGCATTCTGATTGCAAAGCTCCTTGATGAGCCTGGAAAATGTTTCCGGCTGTAATGAAAGCATGGAAGCTATAGCATTCTTCGGGATCTCAAGTTTAAATTCCAGTCCCCTGGTCATGCTTTGGTCAAGAAAATAAGTGGCGACCCGGTTACGACCGGAAAGCGTACTCAGTTTATCAACCTCATTAATCAATTCGTGAATGCGTCGGCTTAGCGCCGCCATGATTAACAGGCCGGTATCGGCTGATTTTTTAAGTGAACTCAGGAAATGCCGGGTGTTGATCGCAATGATGGTGGAGTCTTTCATAGCCGAAGCACTAACAGGATAAGTGGTTAATTCCTGAAACATTAAAGCCTCCGCAAATAAATGTCCGGTGCGCTCCAGTTCAAAAATTTTTTCCTGGCCATTTGGCGATTCCCGGTAGAGTTTGATTAACCCTTCATGCACAAAATAGAAGTAATGTACCGGATCACCATGGTTAAATAATATACCCCCTTCCTTAAGCTCAATCATTCTGGAGTGTCGGCATAATGAATCAAGCTGGTCATTATCTAACCGAGAAAACAGGGGGTTTTGGCGAAGTTTTAATTCAATCTGGTTACATTGACTGTTCACTATTTTTTGCATGTTAATATTGTAACCTGATAAACCTGAATTTATAAAGAAATGATGCATGCCGATATTTTGTCGGGTTATTGTATATCGAGTCATTTATAACTATTAGAGCTTATGACTTACATCAGGAATGTCACTTAAACAATTCCAGGAGTCTGTCGGACTTAGGGGGTCGTAGCGAGTAGAGTGGTAAATCGAGTGCAGTTTTTCGATCTTTTAATGAAATACATCCTGTTTTTAACCCCTTCAGGGTCGCTTCGCGTTTCCAATCCGTTCCTGACGGATTGGTGAGCCGAGAAGTGGTACAGGGATATGTACCGTTAACGGACCTACTAGATGGAATAGTGTACCTAAATTGTAGTAGTCAAAATATCACGCACCCTGAAAAGTCTCAATACGAACCACTTTCCGTTCAGGCACTAATTCTTTTCTAGATTCCATTCGCCGGATTTACCACCCGATTTGTGCAGCAGCCGGACATCTCCGATCAGCATTCCTCTATCAACGGCTTTACACATATCATAGATCGTCAACAGCGCCACCTGAACCCCGGTCAATGCTTCCATTTCAATCCCGGTTTGCCCGTTAGTCTTTGCTGTTAACCTGCAAATTACCCTGCATTTTTCAGGGTCAATCTCAAAATCAACCGATACATGAGTTAGCGCTAAAGGGTGACAGAGTGGTATCAGGTCTGCCGTGCGTTTAGTGGCCATAATACCTGCTATCCTCGCGATACCTAATACATCGCCTTTTTTATGATCTCCCTGTTCGATCAAACTCAGCGTACTGGCCTGCATCTCAATATAACCACCGGCAGTGGCCTTGCGCTGTGTTATTGACTTGGCACCCACATCAACCATGTGTGCCTGACCGGATTTATCGAAGTGCGTTAGGTTTGATGACATGGGTTTACCTCTCGGATATATTATCCTGAAAAACGCAATTGAATCATGAAAGTCTACGCAACACCTTTTTCACGCTCAACTGCGTTTTCCAGAATTATTTAAGTAGAATATACAACGCCTGATCACCACGTTGAATATTCATCAATAAATTCCTGCTTCTTTTGGCCGCTGCAAAAGCCTCTTCAAATGTACTCACTTTCTGTTTATTGATGGAGAATATAATATCGTCCTCTCTAAGCCCTGAATTCCATGCCTGAGACCCGACTTCTACTTCCATCACCTGTAAATATTCCAGTTTACCTTCACGAATATCTGTTTCTTTAATTTCGCCGATACTGGCGCCTGCCAGCCGGTAACTGAATTCAGAACCGTCAACAGTAACAATTTCCATCTGCTTGATTATAGTTTTAAGCAAAATAGTTCTACCACCTCGAATCACTTCCAGCTCAATGCTCTGACCTATTCTCATCAATCCGATCAGGTTAT
>CALCSG010000207.1 GCA_937894085.1 uncultured Gammaproteobacteria bacterium
TTGATAATCTTTTTTTCCAAAAACAGCGATATCGGGTTGAACCAGGTTAAATAGCTTAAGTACGATTGTGCTGACACCAGTTAAATGTCCTGCACGGTATTTTCCTTCCAGATGTTGGGTAATATCCGGTACCTGAACGGCTGTCATGTGCGACATGCCCTGCGGATAAAGATCATTTTCGGTGGGTAAATACACCAGGTCACAATTATGTTCCATCAATGCTTTGCAATCCTGATCCAGGGTACGAGGGTAGTTGCTCAGGTCTTCACTGGAATCAAACTGCAACGGGTTAACAAAAATACTGCTAACCAGTTTATCGGCCTGCTCCTGCCCGATTCTAAGTAAAGATAAATGCCCTTCATGCAAATTGCCCATAGTAGGTACAAATGCGATGCTTTTACCCTGTTGCTTCCAGTCTCGAATCTGGGCGCTTAATTCATTATTGTTATGGACCTGTAACATGCTGCAATAAATTTAATGTTAAAATAAAGTTTAGGAAAAGCAGTGTGACGCTGCAGGAAATGTTTTGTTTTTGACTGCTGTCACGTATGCGCTTATGGCTGTTTCTATAGAGTCATTTTCCAGCATGAAGTTTTTGGAGAAGCTGGGTGGCCTGTCGGGTGTAATACCAATCAAATCCTGTAATACCAGGATCTGCCCGTCACAGTTTGCTCCGGCACCAATACCGATAACCGGAATCTGTAATAACTGGGTGATTTCAGTGGCCAGTGCTTCTGGTACGCATTCCAGTAATAGCAGGTCTGCACCTGCTTCCTGGATTTGTAATGCAGTATCTTTCATTTCTATCGCACTGTCGTGATCACGACCCTGTACCCTGTATCCTCCCATCTTATGTACCGACTGTGGTTGTAAACCAACATGAGCACACACAGGAATATTGTATTTACTGAGGGTTTCAACCGTTTTGATCTGGGTAATTCCACCTTCCAGTTTAACGACCTGGGCACCTGTTTTTTTTACTATCTGGCTGGCATTATCAAGTGCCTGTTGCTGGGAGTTTAGCGAACCAAATGGCATGTCTACCATCAACAGGCTTTTTTCCAGCCCGCGGCTTACAGCCTGGCCATGATATTCAATATGTTCGACGGTTACCGGAAGAGTGGTTTCATGTCCCTGGATAACCATCCCCAGTGAGTCACCGACCAGTACGACTTCTACCCCGCTTTTATCCATCAATCTCGCAAAGCTGTAGTCGTAAGCGGTCAGGCAGGCAAACTTTTCACCCTGCTTTTTAAGCTTTCTGAGATAGGGCAGGGTGATCTTTTTATCGAGTGGTTTAGATACGTACATAGAGGTAAGATTTTTTTTAACCAGACTAGTATTTCACTGTATATAAGGGGTTGCAAATTAATTTTCGGATAATCGATTGCTGGCGTCCCTGTCCAGCCTGTTTATTCTTAACTGTGGGGCATGTTGTATCAAATAGGAAAGGCTGCCCAGTCCCGGAATATAAAGGTCAGGGGCTATCTCCAGCAATGGCATTAACACAAACAGTCGGTTTTTCATTTCAGCATGCGGGATGTGGAGATGAGAGTCGTTTTGCTGAATATTACCGAATAATATGATATCCAGATCCATCGTTCGAGGAGCCCATTTAAGCTCATCAGAGCGTTGCCGGTAAAAAGCATATTCGATGGCCTGAAGTTCCAGTAATAATTCCATCGGTCGCAAACTGGTACTCAGGCAGGCTACTGCATTGATGTAATCCTCCTGCTCAATATCACTCACTGCGGCAGATTGATACAGCGACGAATGGCTTAGTAGACTGGTTTGCCTGATCTGGTTCAGATGCGGTAATACATCGATTACCTGCTGCTGAGGGTCGGCCAGGTTACTACCTATGCCTATATATGCTTCGACAGTTTTGGGCATACCACTGGTCCTTATTCAGGACTTTTTGTGACAGCGTTTCGATGTCTTCTTGGGCGATGCCCCGGTTTACGATGAGCTGGTTTTTCAATTGGGTTGTCTATCTGAAACTGGGTCCACCATTCACATAACTGAAAAGTAGTGAGGCCGACCATCGACTGAATACAGAAAAAATCGTATGCCGCCCGAAAATTCGGATGACTTGCCAGGCGATGCGGTTGTTTGCCACGCGTGTTACTAAAACGCGGTTGCATACTCCAGATATTTTTGGAAATCTGACTAAAACGTTTGGGCACCGCAATGGTTTTTACCTGTTGTGAAAAAACTTCGCTGCCAGCTATCTGTAAAGCCGGTAAGGTACTGATTTTATCGGCCTGTAATTGAATGGCTTTCTGGTGTACCAGCGGCCATAGCAGGACAGCAAAGATAAAGGCGGGTGATACAGGTTGATCCTGGGCAACGCGTTTATCGGTATTCACCAGTGCCTGCTCGATGAAGTCGAGAATAGATTCAGCAGGTTCAGACTTAAGGTATATATCGAGTTGTGGAAAAAGGAACTGGAATAGCTGGTAATCTCGAAGCAACTCATACGCTTTTACAGCATAACCTGAGTGGAAAATTTTCAATATTTCATCATACAGGCGCGCAGAGGGAATATCTTTTAACAGGTGTCCCCAGTCGAAAATAGCCTGTTCTGCCTCCTGTTCAATTACAAAACCTAGTTTTGCAGCAAATCGAACAGCCCTCAGCATGCGAACCGGGTCTTCTTTATAGCGGGTTACAGGGTCACCGATTAGCCTCAGTGTTTTATTTTCCATGTCCTGCAAGCCGTTGGCATAATCCAGCAGCGCATAGTCATTAATATCGTAATACAGTGCATTTACCGTGAAATCGCGTCTTAGCGCATCTTCTTCTATGTTGCCAAAAGTATTATCGCGCAGGATTCTACCTTCGTTATTGAGTTCGGTTTTGGGGGACTCAGGAGCGTGGCTACGGAAAGTCGCAACTTCAATCACTTCTCGCCCGTAGCGAATGTGGGCCAGCCGAAAGCGTCTACCGATCAGGCGGCAGTTTTTAAACAGGGCGTTTACCTGCTCTGGTGTAGCACTGGTTGCCACATCAAAGTCCTTCGGTTGTTTGCCCAGTAACACATCGCGAACACCACCACCGACCAGGCAGGCACGAAAGCCTGCTTTATTTAATCGGTAGAGTACCTTCAACGCCGCTTCAGAAATCTGTCGACGGGATACATTATGATTTGATCGTGGTTCGATGGTTAACTGATATTGTTGGTTATTTCCTTCAGTCACACAGGTTTAGTCAAATTTGAATTGTGTGAATCATAGCATTTAGTGGGCATAAAAGAAGCCCGGCAGTTAGTTTTTATAGCTTTCATTTAAAAAGTCTGAGTTTTAGCGGTATTAAGCGGTGGATTTTTTCACCGGGAGTTGTTTTTATAGCTTTATTAGAAGTTAGTTATACTATGATATATGAATTGTATTGGAGGGTTACCGAATGGATAGTTCAAAAAAAGATCCAGAATTAATAATGGCTGATCAAGGAACACTATCTGACGTTTTTCCTGAAATAGATAAAATGGATGAACTAAGTAGTTATGACTGGAAAAAACAGAGCTTTTATAAAGGAGAGGTTCTATTTAAACCGGGGCAACCCTGTAACCGGTTTATGCTAATAGGCAAAGGCGTTGTAAAAGTTGAGTTACAAAATAACCAGTTACGTACCATGTTGTTATATCGAATCGATCCGGGTCAACTCTGTATTCACTCGCTGATTAACCTGATTAATGATGATGATTACAGCTTTATTGCAACAGCTGATAAAGATGGCTGGTTTTGCTGGGCCGAAAAAGAGCAGTTTAATGAGTGGATGGATAGCTCCAGTCACTTTCATCACTGGGTGCTGAATAATATTGGCACCCGCTTTAAACAGGTAGTTGATCGTTTCGCGCAACATGCTTTCCTGCCCGTAGATGCCCGCCTTGCCGGGTTATTAATTGAAAAGATGGGGGCTGAGCAAACAGTCAACATAAAACAATCAGAGATAGCAGCAGAATTAGGCACAGCCAGAGAGATAGTTTCGCGTTATTTATCCCGCTGGCAAAAACAGGGTATACTGGAAACCAGCCGTGGCATGATTAAAATTAATCAGATTGAGACATTAGTCGATATTGCAGTGTGACAATGCCTCAGAACTTATTTTTGCGGTGATAAAGTCACTAATTAAATATTTTAAGTACCTACACTAGTTTCATATTAAAACTTTTCGTGGGTGTTTTTATGGTTTCAAAAAAGCCTGATCCGTCATGGTCCCCGTTATATTTTCTATCAGCCCTGGGTGCAGGAGGCGTTATCGTCACCTTTTTTATGTACCTGTTATTCTGGGTTGCACACCCGTCTCATCACATTTCTTTGTAAATAAAGGGTTGGTGTCTGCGGGCTTAATGGAAAAATTTGGCGTGCTGCACTGGTCATTTTCGGCGATGGCGATTGCTTAATATTCGCTGTGTAATGTATGTAATCCGCCTGACATGCAGGCGGCTTGGTCAGGGTAATTTTTAAAATGTATTGAATATGCTAAATATTTAACATAGACAGTTATACAGCTTTATTTACAGTCACTTAAATCGGTAACTTTTAGTTTAAATTAGCAGTAAGCTGGCATTTGATTAAGTTGATCAAATGGCGAGACTCTACCCTAAGCTGCCTTTGTTATGATTGACATTTCCTGTTTGTTCTTTCATTTTCAATTTATTTAAATCGATGAGTTTTTCTTTATTCTGAGTGAGATTTCTTACTTAATTTATTCTCCAGATACCCAATAAATATCCAGACTATAATGAACCAAAGTCCAGCAATGCTTGCCTTGACCCAGGCAAATATGTCTTTGCTGTGCTCGCCCCAACCCAGGACTTCGGCGTAATCACCACTAAAGTCTATGGAAATCCCCTGCATCTGCGAAAAAATCCTAATAACTATGAATAGGGATATTGGGAATAAAAGTAAGAGGAGTGCAAGCTTTCGTCGTGACATTTTCATTGTTAATCAGTGAATTCTACAGACTCTATGTTAACTGAGTTAGGAGGAGTCTGTATCACACTATTTACGAGAATGCTTATTGTCTCCAAATAGCAGTTTGTTGCTGTTCGTTAGAACTCATGGTAACGGCTGTATCGTTAATGTCTGTCGTGCTGTTAGCCGACTCTACTCTCAGCTGTCGACCGGATACCGATACCTGCCTTTTTAATGCCCGAGTGCATACGCTTATTAAGCGATATTTGAGTTTGGCACAATGCAAGGATCTTGCTTGCATTCATATACTTCGATTGTGACATGAGATAACTTATCAAATGTATTCAATAGCTTTTTGTAATGCTCCGTAGCATTTGGAAAGTGCGTGACCAATGAGATTATCGCTGCATAATGATTTGCGCCTACTTTCCATACATGAATATCAGAAATTCTATTATCAGAATCTTTCTCAATAGTTTCTATGATTTTACGTTGATATTCTTCCTCAATACTTGCATCGAGCAATATCGGGCTAGTTTGTTTCAATAGACCATAAGACCAACGCGTGATTATAATTGCGCCAACTATTCCCATTATTGGGTCAAGCCAGTTCCATCCAAAATATTTGCCCGAGACTAGTGCTACGATGGCAAGAACGGATGTCATAGCATCTGCCAGTACATGTAGGTAAGCTGCTTTTAAATTATGATCATGATCATCATCATGGACGTGATGGTGAGTATGGCTATGATCATCTTTTAAGAGAAAGGCACTCACCACATTAATAAGCAAACCAAGACTTGCAACGGCAATGGCCTCATTAAAATGGATTATTTGTGGGTCTACTATTCTCTGCAGCGACTCGATTAACATTACCAGTGCAACGACAGCTAAAGCTATTGCGCTTGCAAAACCACCGAGAACATTAACTTTTCCTGTACCGAATGCAAATGCGGGGTCATTTGCATGATTTCGCGCATAGCGATAAGCAAAGAGTGCAATCATGAATGCGGCAACATGCGTAGCCATGTGCCAACCATCAGCTAGAAGAGCCATTGAGCCATAAACACTCCCAGCTATGATTTCTACAATCATGGTTATTGCCGTGAGTAGTAGGACATATTGTGTCCGTTGCTCTCCTTTTTCATTTTTTACAGAAAAATCATGGCTGTGTTGCCAGTTTTCCAACGTATGTATATGCATTTCTGTTTGAGGTTTCTTCGCCTGCCGTTAAAATTTATTCTCAGCCTTCCAGTTTTTCCCAACGTTCAAATAGTTGTTCCAGTTCTTTTTCTTTGGTACTTAATTTCTGCTGTGCTGCAGTGATAATATCAGCTGGTTTCTGGTAAAACTCCGGCCCAGCCATTTGTTGCTGGATTTCACTAATCGCTACTTCCAGCTTATCTATTTTACGCGGTAAAGCTTTTAATTCTTTTTGTTCGTTAAAATTTAATTTCTTTTGCGCAGGTTTAATTTTAGTCTTTGGTTTTAACTGCTGGTCTTTACTGTTTGTACCCTTATTATCACTTTCTTTTTTAGTTTCTGCTGGTTTTTGTCTAAGCCAGTCGTCATAACCACCTACGTATTCATTTACAATGGCATTACCTTCAAAGACGAAACAGTTATCTACGATATGATTAATGAATGCACGGTCATGACTGACCAGTAACAGGGTGCCCTGGAAATCCATTAACAATTCTTCCAGTAACTCCAGTGTGTCTATGTCGAGATCATTGGTGGGTTCATCCATGATCAGGAAATTAAAGGGTTTGGTAAATAGTTTGGCGAGCATTAAGCGGTTGCGTTCACCACCGGATAGTGCGCTTACCGGTGTATTCATCTGAGAAGGGCTGAATAGAAAATCTTTCAGATAACCAACGACATGTTTACTGATTCCATTAATAATGACATTGTCAGAGCCATCAGCCATGTTGTTACGCACAGACTTGGTGAGATCAAGTTCATTGCGATGTTGATCGAAGTAGGCGACTTCCAGCTTGGTACCGGTTCTGATAGTACCCGATTGAGGTTTAATATTGCTTAGTAATAATTGTATCAGGGTGGATTTTCCACAGCCATTAGGACCGATGATTCCTATTTTATCTCCGCGTTGAATTTGACAGGAGAAATCTTTGACGATAGGTTGTTGTTGCCAGCTGAAATCGACATTTTCTGCTTCGATAACTATCTTGCCTGAACGTTCAACGGCCTGGGTGGACAGTACCGCCTTGTTAACCTGTTCACGGCGCTGACTGCGTTGGTCACGCATTTTTTCCAGTGCTCTGACACGGCCTTCATTACGGGTACGACGGGCTTTTATACCCTGTCTAATCCACACTTCTTCTTCGGCCAGTTTTTTATCAAATAAAGCGTTAGAAGTTTCTTCAGAATCCAGTTGCTGCTGTTTGGCCACCAGGTATTTTTCATAACTGCCTGGCCAGCTGGTGAGCTGACCTCGATCCAGATCGATGATGCGAGTCGCCAGGTTTTGCAGGAAAGAGCGATCATGGGTAATAAACAGGATCGCGCCGTTAAAAGTTTTGAGGAATTCTTCCAGCCACAGTATGGCTTCTATATCGAGGTGGTTGGTGGGCTCATCCAGCAGCAGTAGATCGGGTTCAGAGACTAAAGCCTGTGCCAGTAAAGTGCGTCGTTTTAGTCCACCGGAAAGCGCATTGAAATCTTCATCACCCGGTAATTTAAGTAATGAAATGGTTGAGCTGATTCGCTGCTCAATGTTCCAGCCATTTTGCGCTTCGATTTGCTGCTGTAATATCTCCATCTGTTTTAACGCAGATGGATCTTCTGCTACGGCCTGTATGCAGTGGTGCCATTCAGTAATGATTTTACCCAGTTGGCCAACACCTTCCGCTACAACATCATAAACACTACCGTGTATTGACTCAGGAACTTCCTGGCGCAGTTCACCGACTCTGATACCCTGGCTGTAATTGACTTCTCCCTCATCGGGTTTATTTTGTTTTGACAGCAATTTTAGCAGGGTGGATTTACCAGTTCCATTACGTCCGACCAGGCAGATACGCTCGCCTTTATCAATACTCAGATTTATATGGTCCAGTACTGGATGGCTGCCGAAGCTGTGATACAGGTTTTTAACAGTGACAATGGGCATAAAGTTAGCGGCGGGTAAAGCGGCGCATTATAGATCAGATAATTATAAATAGCAGTTTTATGAGTGCCTGACGTGCACCGGTCTTTTCAGTAAAAAAATCGTAGCAATGTTACATGTTCATTGCCTGTTAGAGTCACTCGGAAATGAACGCCTAAATTTTTAATAATGCCTGCCAGGGGCAGGCATTATATGGTAGATCTCAACAGATTTTATAGCTTGGCAAAAGCTGCATCAAAATCAGCCGCGGCTGCATCGGTAAATACGAAATTTTTGCGGATATATTCTAGTGTTCTGCGTTCCGTATCGGTTACACCCTGACCATCGCTGGCAGATTTGAATAAATCAGCAACTTCGTCTTTTGAAAGTTTACCTTCGCCCTTGCCGGTAGTATGTTCCACAGCCAGGTCCAGCAATTCTTTCTCATACTGCACTCCATCGATACTTTTGTAAGCCATCTTTTTTAACCTCTTAAATTTTTTATGATTGAGCTGCAAAATATTATAAGAATAATCCTGATTTCACAATGTAAACTATGCACAAGCTTTTTTGGACCCTGATGGTATCTCTATGACGGTTCCTTTGTGACGGAGTGATTATTAGTACAGTTCATTATAACTAACGCCTTATTGATCAGTTCAGGGTACCATTCTTAACTCGGATGATTTGATTAAATACATTCGCTGGAAAGCTTAAAAAAGCTTACTAAATGGATCGATCTGTTTTCAACTCACTGAAATAGCGGCTATCAACAACATACAGAAAACCGCGCAACTGATGAAAACTGTTAAGTCGCTGGATTTCCAGTTTGCACTGGATAATTTTGGAACAGGTACCAGTTTATTCGGTTATTTGCGCAATTAGCCAGTAGATTACCTTAAGTTAGATGGCAGTGATTTGACTAATAACGTACTGTGCGACGAAAACTCAGCCCGCTAAACTGACATAGCCCTGTAAAATTTTATCGATCTTTTCCTTGTAAATTGGCCTGGCTGCGAAGTCATCAATTCCTGCTTCCATGCATTGCTTAACATCTTCATCAAATGCATTGGCTGTCAGAGCCACGATTGGCTGGTGTCGAGTGCCCGCTTCTAATTTACGTATTTCCCGCGTTGCTGTTAATCCATCCATTTCAGGCATACGAATATCCATGAATACCAGGTCGTAGGCATCTGGCCGGCTTTTTACTGCTTGTACTGCTTCATAACCATTCGCTGCAACATCCACCCGGTGACCTGATTTTTCGATCAGTTTGCGCGCTATTATCTGATCGGGAACAACATCTTCAACCAGCAGCACCCGCAGTGATTTTTACCCTGGTGTTTTGCTACCTGGTTGAATTAATGTTGCTGAAGCAGTTTTAGCGAGCGGCTCAGCTGCAGTAATAACCTGTAATGGAATTTCGAACCAGAACAGGCTGCCTTCACCTTTTTTACTGTCAACACTTATATAACCCATTTATCGGCGTGCGTATCTCATGACTCATTACGGCGAGGAACTCTGATTTTACCAGTCTGCCGGTTTGCCAATATTGATATTTATTCCCTGTGCTAACAATTGTTGTTGCCTGGCACCCATTAAATCGAGGTAGCCCGGGTATTGCTGATAGTTTTTATTGAGTCCAAAACGTAATACATGCTCAAAATGAAACGGATACAGCATGGATTCCACACGTGCAACTTCCTTGCCTTCGTCAAACAGGATCAGCCCGGGGCGGTAGTTAATCTGTAATGCGTCGGCCCAGTCTCTGGCGGTAGTTTTTTGCCCACTGAAGTCTTTAATGGGAAGTGTGGATTTCGCATCAAGTCTGATCACCTGGTAGTTTGATAGCTGTTGGCGAATTTCTGCACGGCTTAACATTTTGGCGTGGAAATGTTGGCATTCGTTGCAATCATTATCTTCAAATAGTATAGCTACCGGCTTTTTGAGTGAGCTGAAATCGGTGGTTTGACTGAAAAGTGCATCATTCATCAATTTATATTGCCCATACTGCATGTTGTTTCGTTTAAATTCACTGAAACTGGTTTTCTGATAGGCTTTTTGTTGTACAAAATCGAGCGCCTGTTTGAGCGCTGCAGGAGATCGGTAGCCGTTTAAACGCAGTACGGTTTTGTTATTATCGTCCAAAAACAGAATGGTAGGGGTGTACTGAATATTCAGCTGTGCGGCAAGTTCGGATTCTATGGCCGTTAGCTCATTAGACATGGCTATCTCGCGATCTCCCTTAATATTAATTTCGATACTGTCGAAATTGGCTTTAATTTGTGACTTTAATGGTTCTCTCTGAAAATTTTCATTAATCATTCTATTGCAGTAGGGGCAACCGTTAAGGTGAAAAAATAACAGTACATGTTTACCGGATTCACTGGCTTCTTTGACATCTTCAGTAATTTCCAGAAACGAACCCTTGAACCAGCTGGGTGTTTCGAAGTCCATTCCACCGCTGATTTTTCCCATCTCAGCTGCTGCCAGAGGGTTATAAAAGGGACTTACAGTAATTAATATAATAATGCTGAATAATAATTTTATTTTCATGATCAAACAGTGTCTTAACGGGTTTCGTAATAATACAATGATTTAATGCTAACTCAATAAAATATAGGAAGATGAACATCTGTGGTAGTTTTGTTTTTGATGCATAGGCACTGTCAATCACTGAATACCCAGACTCTGACATAGCCGAAGTGTTTGTGTAGACTTCGCTAATACATCTCAAAGACTTTCCTGATTACCCCTGAGACTCGGCCAGTTGATTTGCATGATATCAAACTGGAATACCGGGCTGGAAAGGTGTCGGGGTCGGTCTATTCAAAACTGATATTAAAAAGCAACTATATAGTTGTTAAAACAGACCATTCCAGAGTTTATATCGACTCCGACACCTGAAACACTGAGAATAGCTGAAGGTCAGGGGTAATCAGGAAGACTTTTTTGCTTTTACCTTGCAGGGTTAATTCAGTAAGATGACGTTCATACAACTGATTAAACCTGAGCTGATCTTGAATATTCATTCTTATCTCTAGCATAAAGGCACTTCACAGTTGAAGGCCTTCCATAGGGGTAATAGGTCATGCGCTTCGTGCGCAGAGGGGTGATGCTGGCGTCAAGTGCCTTATGTAAATATCAGTCACCCAAATACGCATTTACTTTTAGGAACGTGAAATAACTATGTTGAATAATGAGCAGCAACAGCCACAGTGGCTCCCGGACGTTGAAGAAGGTAACTATCCTGCCGCAGAATCGTATCTGGGCTTAATCTACAGCAAAAAAAGGGTTGATAAATTTCTTGTGGAGCTACGATCTGCGGCCCTGAGCAAGTTCATGGCCAAGGATATGTTTCGCGCCTCTGGACTGCCGCTGCTGGGAATCAGTAATTTCCAGATTGAGAAGAATCTTGGCAAGATTCAAACTGGGGCCGGTTTATCTCCGCTCCTTCTGGTGCGGGACAGGAAGAATGGAAAGGTTGTGATTGCAGATGGTTATCACAGGCTTTGCGCCGTTTACAGATTTAATCAGGACGCATGGATTCCCTGTAAGATCGTCTGAGCAGAATCCTCTTACCTGAAAAAGTTACCTGTCAGCCATCTTATTTGAATATTTTGATGAGAGAGATCTCTTGAGGAAAAGTAAGTGATAAATAAACCTGATGTGTTGTTTTTGTCTCATGGTGGAGGACCTATGCCACTTCTGGGAGATAAAGGGCATAAGGAGATGGTTGATTGTTTGCAGGGGATTCCTGCCATCATAAAAAAACCATCAGCAATTATTGTTATCAGCGCGCATTGGGAAGCGAATATTCCGACTATTACTTCTGCAGCAAACCCGCCGCTTATTTACGATTACACAGGCTTTCCTGAAGAGTCCTACCATATTAAATATCCCTGTTCGGGAGAGCCATTACTGGCTAATAGAATACATGATCTACTGAATAATGCGGGCATTACATCCCGCCTCGATGATCAACGGGGTTTTGATCATGGCCTGTTTGTGCCGCTCAAAATTATGTATCCAGATGCTGATATTCCCTGTGTTCAGTTGTCTCTGGTTAATAGTCTCAGACCGGATGAGCATGTAAAGATAGGTCAGATACTCAAAGGACTGGACTATGAAAATTTACTGGTTATCGGTTCAGGTTTTTCTTTCCACAATATGAGGGCTTTTTTTTCAGCAGAAACAAGCGAATCGAAAGGCTTGAATGAATCTTTTGAAAGCTGGTTGCTGGCAACCTGTTGTAACCCGGATATTGATGAAGAGGAAAGGACGCAAAGACTCATCGAGTGGGAAAAAGCCCCGGCTGCACGATATTGCCATCCTAGAGAAGAGCACCTGTTGCCTTTACATGTTTGTTATGGCATTGCTCATACTGATTGTTCAAGGAGTTTTGAGTTGCGGATCCTGAACAGGAAGTCGAGTATGTATCTGTGGGTAAATCATTAGTTAACAAACATTGTAGCGAGCAACTAAAGCAAATACCTGTTTAGCAATTAAAAGATATATGCAATAAAAAAGCCCGTTGATAAATCAACGGGCTTTTAGTGTTTATATAGCCGGTATAAAATTCAGGCTACGAAACTGCCCTTAATTTTATTGAAAGCATTTTTCTCAATTTGACGAATGCGTTCTGCAGAAACACCGTATTCATCGGCCAGTTCATGCAATGTGGCTTTATTGTCGGTTAGCCAGCGTTTGCTTACAATCTCTCTACTTCTGTCATCCAGTGCTTCGAGTGCGAGCATCAGTGTCTTTTGTGTTTGTTGCTGAGTATCTGAATGCTCAAGTAAAAGCTCCGGAGATGGATTAGCGTTAGCCAAAGTCAGGGCAGGTGCCTGATAAGCGCTATCATCATCTTCGTCCGAATTCATGTCAAACGACATATCGTAATTATTCAGACGATTTTCCATTTCCATGACATTTTCCGGTGTTACACCTAGTGTTTCGGCGACATCCAGTACTTCTTCGTGTTTGAACCAGCCAAGGCGTTTCTTTTGGCCGCGCAGTTTGAAAAACAGTTTACGCTGGGCTTTTGTTGTAGCTATTTTTACAATGCGCCAGTTTTTAAGGATGTATTCATGCATTTCGGCTTTAATCCAGTGCACAGCAAAGGATACAAGGCGTACTCCAACATCAGGGTCGAAACGCTTAACGGCCTTCATTAAACCAATATTACCTTCCTGTATAAGATCAGCAATAGAAAGACCGTATCCAGAGTAATTATTGGCTATTTTTATAACGAAACGCAGATGAGGAAGCACCAGCTGTTGGGCAGCATTAATATCGCCAGTAGCCTGAAGTTCTCGGGCGTATTCCTGTTCTTGTTCCAGGGTAAGAATTGGAATGGAACGAGCTGCAGCAATATAGGCTTCAAGACTGGAAGTCGAGCCGGAAATAACTGGTAACTGGTTCATTGAAGCGACAAGTTGTTTACTCATAAATTACCTCGTTAAAAATGTATTAGCACTCAGCTATCTCGAGTGCCAAACATTAGAGCATACTTAGTGGGTAAAGTTCAATAGTTAACCGGGTCTGACTCAATGCCGGTAAGTTAAGGTCTTTTGTCGTCATGCCCGTGTAGGGAGGGTATCCATTTTATAGGCCTGCAGGCTCGTTGTGATGGATTCTGGCCTTCGCCAGAATGACGCTAGTCGCTTAACTTACCGGCATTGGGGTC
>CALCSG010000208.1 GCA_937894085.1 uncultured Gammaproteobacteria bacterium
TTATTGTGCAGTGACTCGTAAGTAATCAACTCCTGCCGTTCACGGTTGACTATGTGACAGGCAAGTTGATCAACGAAGCGGAAGTAAGCATGCTAACTCCTCATATTCATCAGAAAGCCATTACCTCGAACACTTTGGTTTGTAGAGAGTTTTCGATTTTATTTACCGGTTTTCGACTTTAATTTCCCGGAACAATAATTCTAAGCCTCTGTATTATATTGTGATCTGAATTACAGGTTTATAAGTTTACAGAACCAATC
Source organism: uncultured Gammaproteobacteria bacterium (assembly GCA_937894085.1). GTDB lineage: Bacteria > Pseudomonadota > Gammaproteobacteria > JACNJF01. The sequence goes on from CALCSG010000208.1 coordinate 261, forward strand.
CACGTAAAAAGTGTAACCATTCTCCAGCACAATTGGACCACCCTCATAGCAACCGGAATAGTTCGGGTCAATTGGACCTTTTGTATAACTACCTACAAGCAGCCATCTGCCATAGTCTATGCCGTTCAGCGAAACCCATTCATCTCCACTCTGGTCGAGACAAATTTTACCTGACGAAGGATAGGGAGAATTTGTTCCAATACCCCAAAGAGCAACGGCTCCCCCCGTATTCAAACTGTTATCGGTATAACAGCCACCTTCCCAGTTGGGAACAGTGGGAGGACCGCAGTTCTCATTAATTTCTCCATTACCGTTATTATCAATTGTGTCATCGCAAATTTCGTCCTCGCTGAACTCTACCGCGCCGACTTTGATAGAAAAGCTGTCACTAATTGACTGGTTTTGAGTATCGCTAATAGTTGCACTGAGAGTATGAATTTTTTCCTCGGTATAACTGTGACTGCCGACGAATAAACCTTTACTGCCTGATGCGTTTTGACTAACGCCATCTCCCCAGTTGATAGTAGCCTGGTAGGGAGGAATACCGCCGTTTACATTGAGTTCCCATTTATTCGATTCATTGAGTGAAACTGTTATAGGTCCAGAATGAGAAATAGTCAGAGGGTCGGGTTGATATTTAACTAGTACTTTGGTGGTTTCAAAAGTGTTTGTGGAAAAATCGTCATCACTGTAGACGCTTAAGGTTATAGTAAATTCTTTATCCTCATTCGAGGCCAAATTATAGGTATATTTATTTCTTCCTATTCCATAAGGTGACTCTTTGATACCAAACGGACCACCCCAACTGAACCCATTACTGAAATTGTTGCCCCAATTTATTGTAATATTATTTGTTTTGGCGGACCAGCCAGAAATGTTAAAGTTTAAATGACCTTCGGTTCCGGAAATTAATTCGGGTGGAAAATATTTGAGTAAAGACACATAGGACTTTTTTTTCTGACTGAGGTCTTTTTCCATTTGTGAACAAAATTCCAGGTATTCATCTTTGATTACTGCACCATTACACAGTTTGTCCATCAATGCGATTTTAATATCGTTGGCCGAGTTGTAGTAAGACATCAAATTTATAATCTGATTAATTTCTCCACCTAGTGCAATAAGTGAGTTTGTAATTAGATTCTTAATTTCATCCGTAATACGGTTACCAAACTGGTAAGCTTCGCCACTATTTTTAGCATCAATTGCAGCCAGGCCTTCTGCAACCGGTGCAATGATCAGAACTGTCACCCCTCCGGCCAGAGCGGTATAACCAAATGCGAGGCCAAATGCGCCTGTACCCAGGCCATACTGGGCAACAGTTACCAGCATGGCAGCCGAGCCCATTAGTATGGTCTTGTTATTTTTAATGGTTCTCTGTATTTGCCCAGTATCAACTAAAGAATCTATCAGATCCTGAGTGACCTGAGGAAGTTTGTTGGCTGTACCTGTCGCAAGACGAAGTGCTGTCGGGTTTACTGCCTGTTGTATACCGTAGAGCATAGCAAATAATATTTGATCCAGTTTTTTCAGATCGTCGTGACCCAGTTCCATAGTACCGTATTGATCGGAATAAATTGACATCGTGCCGTTGGTATTAATTTCAGTAAGAGTATTGTTGACTGAGTCAATCTGTAACTGAATTTGGTCGACCAGTTCTGTGGTGTCATAACCATAGGTTGCGGAAAAAGATGAGCTGTTTGTCAGCGCTATATTTAAGTTGAGCAGTACATTTTGCAGGTAGGATTTCAGAACATCTCCAGCATTTAGATTTTCCAGTTCAGGCAAGGCTTCTACGTTCAGTTCAGCCTGCTCGTTATTGGCTAATGAGACGGTTATTGCACCTGCTAACGCGTTACCGGTAGAGGGATCGATTACCATTGGTACTGGAATGCTTGCAAGGCCGTCTTCGAGTATCAGTGCATTCAGAGTGAGATCAAAACCAGAATCGTTTCTAAAACTTACCGACAACGTTGTGTCAGCCACAATAGAGTTATCCTGTAAGGTTATAAAGGTTCCTGGCAATGCACTCTTTTGTGATAATTTGAGGCCGGAAGAGTCACCTGAAGAGTTGTCTACTGTGCCACCTTCACTGCCACCGCAGGCAGTCAGAAAAAGCACCAGGAGGCACAACAAAATATTGTTGATTGCTGGTTTCATATCCATGTTCCGTGGTTAAGATTACCCGTTTAATGCTACATTTTATTGCACATTGATAAAATCAACCTGTTAAATAAAATTGATACACATCATTTTTTTGTGGGATTTATTTTTGTCTTTGTGACGACCATCTCAATTCTGGAGATATTGAATCATTCATTCTTTCAAGATTGTCCGGGGTATGCTGATGTGTCTACCACAATGATCTGGATTCATGATTATGCTGTACTAGAAATATTGATAATTTTCTGAATTGACCGTTAACTAAAGATCCTACGGACTCTTAAAATCCGGTTTGGAGAAGCCGGGAAGCATCTGATAACTTCCTTTAAGACTGCATCAGCAAACTAAGGCAGAGATAAATAAGAAGAGTTAAAATGCGAGTGCGTAAAGAATTAGCACAACAATACCTCTATGCTGGAAAAATCAAATCTTTATGAATCATTTAGCTATTCTCCACCAGGATGAACATATTATTGTTATCCACAAACCTGCGGGGTTGTTGATGCATCGCAGTCCTATATCTCGTGATACGGTTTTTGTTCTACAAACATTACGAGACCAGATAGGCCAAAGGGTTTACCCCATTCACCGTTTAGACAGAGCAACTTCCGGGGTACTGGCTTTTGGCCTGAACCCGGAAATGGCGAAAATTGTTGCACAGCAATTTGAAGATCATCTGGTTGAAAAAGAGTACTGTGCACTAGTCCGTGGCTGGATCGATGATAGTGGTCAGATCGACCACCCCATTACAGATGAAGATGGCAATAAAAAAAGCCAGCAGGCTATTACCGACTATCGTTGTTTGCAAAAAGTGGAACTGCCTTTTGAGGTTGACCGTTACCCCAGCACTCGATACTCACTGGTCAGCGTTTCACCTCAAACAGGCAGAAGACAGCAAATACGCAAACACTTCAAACATATTTCACATCATCTGATTGGTGACACCACTCATGGAAATGGTAAGCACAATCGCTTCTTCCGTGAGCAATATGATATTCATCGTTTGATGCTGACTTCTCACAAGCTTTGCTTTAATCATCCCGTCACTCAGCAAAGACTGTGCTTTAAAGCAGAAGCAGAGCCTGAGTGGGAGAAATTGTTTGGGGAGTTTAACTGGGAGCAATAATCATTAAGTATGAAGAATCTCATAAGCGACTGATCTGTTACTTAAAGGCGATTTTCAATATTTGAATTATTCGAAGATTTTTTCACCACGAAGGCAAGAAGGTAAGTCATTATATAGTCGTAATTTTTTCAAAATTTTACCTGATTACCCCGGAAACTCAGCCATGAAAAAAAACAACAGAAAATATAGTTTCTCGCCAGGATGCAAAGGAAAAACCAGTCCTGCTCTATAAGCCTTAATAAATTTGAAGCAGCTTTTCCTCGCATTATGTGTTGCTGGTGCGCGTAATGTGATTGCTTTATAACTTGTCAATAAATCACCGTGAATAATAAATTTTTATGTCTATCTGATGCAGGCATAAGTTGACCGTAAGAATATAGCTACAAACTAATCCAGGTTAAACGCTCCATAAAGATTAAATTGAATCACTGCAGTATAATTTAGCACTTTTTATTTTCATGACTTACCGGTTGTATCTTTGTTATCGTAAATTGATATGCATAGACGGTTTGTCTAATTGAATTTAATAAATTCTGTTCAATGCGAATTACAACCTGGTTGTAAAGGTCTGGTGTCGTAGAATATTTTTGGGTGCTGTAGTCTCTATATGCTAAATAAGTTGTGGAATAAAAATAAAACAAACTATTTCATGAGTGAACAGGTCGATACCCTGTTTATGCAGGCTCCTGTCTCAAATATTACGGCAATATTGATCGGGTTACTGTATTTTACTGCGCTGAAAAATTATCTTGACCCTGTTTTACTGAGTTACTGGATATTGTTTCTTTCAGCAACTGCGCTGCACCGTATCTGGTTATGGTGGGAATATAAAAACAAGCCTGATGTCTGCGAAACGTCTACCTGGTTAAAAAAATATACGTTATCCAGTACGCTGATAGGTGTGGCCTGGAGCGCGATTTATATATTTGCAGGCAGCCCTGAAACCCTTGTTATCGGCGCATTTATAGTACTTTATTTTGGTGTGACTGTGGCGGCCTTTTCAATACTAGCAATTTATTTACCGGCCTATTTTCTGTACACAATTCCTGCAACGATCGCTTTTCTATTTACCTTAAACGGGTTTTCAGGGCAAGCTTATACGGCTTTACAGATAGCCATTGCGATTTTTTATATCATGATGGGGTTATTTGTGGTGAATACCAATCGGAATTTACTGGAAACCATAACCCTGAGAAATAAAAATCAAAACCTGGTCGATGAGTTAACCAGGGAAGTTCATCTACGTGATAATCTGGTCACGAAAAAAACTGAAATGCTGGTTTCACTTAATGACGCATTATTTCAATCTGAAAATCAATTACGAAATGTCATTAATGCAGCGAATCTTGGTTATTGGGACTGGGATTACAGGTCTGGCCGGCATGAAGTTAATGAGCGCTGGCTGGATATGCTGGGTTTAAATCGAACTGATATAAAAAATGATGTTAGTGACTGGTCTAACTTTATCCATCCCGATGACCATGAGCGAGTACTTGAGCTTGTTGGGGAGCACATAAAAAATAGAACGGCTTATACTACAGATTTTCGGATGAAGCATAAGGATGGTCACTGGGTATGGATTCAGGGATCTGGAGCTGTCGTAGAGTATTGTGAAGCAACCAGTGATCCCATCAGGTTATGTGGAACTCATGAGGATATCAGCATCAGAAAAGAGCTGGAGCACAAGCTGGAATTTCAGGCTACTCATGATGAGCTGACCGGTTTATTGAATCGGGTAGAATTATGGAAGCAACTCGACTCTGAGATCCGACGAGCAGAGCGCTATAAACATGATCTGTCCATTTTTCTGATAGATATTGACCATTTTAAGAGTATAAATGATCAGTTTGGGCATAAAGTCGGTGACAAAGTATTGCAGAAATTTACCAAAGTATTATTAAGCCAGGTAAGAATTACCGACTATGCAACACGTTATGGCGGTGAAGAATTTGTGGTGATTCTACCCGAAACCGGCCACGATCATGCACTTGAGCTGGCCGACAGATTACGCAGTGTGGTTGATTTAATGAAAATACCTGTGGAGTCAGCAGTTATATCGACCTCTGTTAGTATTGGAGTCTCCTCTTTCCCCGGACATGGCGAAACTTCGGCCAGCTTGCTGGATGCGGCTGACAAAGCAATGTATCAAGCTAAAGAGGCTGGCCGAAACCTGGTGCAATCGGCTATATAGTTTTAACAGCCATCTCTCCTTAACTTAAAATAGCATTATTTCCCTGCATATCCCAAAACTTGTAAAGCTTCGGTAATTTCTTCGAGAATAGCAGGATCATCAATCGTTGCAGGCATTTTCCAGGGTGTGCCATCGGCTATATTAACCATCGTTCCACGCAAAATTTTGCCTGATCGGGTTTTCGGTAAGCGTTTGACAATTTTAGCCTGTTTGAAAGCGGCGACGGGGCCGATCTGGTTGCGTACTCGTTGAACCAGCTCTTTAATTATCTCTTCTTCAGGTCGATCAACTCCGGCTTTGAGTATGATTAAACCTAAGGGCATTTGCCCCTTCAGAGCATCTGCAACACCAATAACCGCGCATTCGGCTACATCATTGTGACCGGCCAGGACTTCTTCCATCGCACCGGTAGACAGTCTATGGCCTGCGACATTGATGACATCATCGGTTCGACTCATAATCCATAGATAGTTATCTGCATCTTTATAACCCGCATCACCCGTCAGATAGTATCCCTCGTATTTTGACAGATATGCATCAATAAACCGTTTGTCATTTCCCCACAGGCTGGGTAAACAGGAGGGTGGTAGCGGTAGTTTGATGACAATATTTCCCATTTCACCAGCCGGCATCTCAGTACCGTCTTCAGCTAATATCTGCACATCATAACCGGGCATAGCAACAGTGGGCGAGCCTGGTTTAATTTCCATGGGTTGAATGCCTAGTGGGTTTGCCGCAATACCCCAGCCTGTTTCGGTTTGCCACCAGTGGTCAACTACAGGTTTTTGTAACTTATCTCTGGCCCAGAATAAGGTGTCAGGGTCGCAGCGTTCGCCGGCAAGAAATAAAGAATCCATGCAGGACAGGTCATATTTTTTTAAGTACTCACCATCAGGATCTTCTTTTTTAATTGCGCGAAAGGCTGTCGGTGCGGTAAACAGCACCTTAACATTATGTTCGCTGATAACGCGCCAGAACGCACCTGGATCGGGTGTGCCCACAGGCTTTCCTTCATACATGATGGTAGTGCATCCTTTTAACAGTGGCGCATATACAATGTAACTATGGCCAACTACCCAGCCCACATCTGATGCGGCCCAGTAAACATCACCTGGTTCAACATTATAGATATTTTTCATCGACCAGTGCATCGCAACGGCATGACCGCCATTATCCCTGATAACACCCTTTGGCTCTCCGGTTGTTCCTGAGGTGTATAGGATATAAAGAGGATCTGTTGCTGCGACAGAGACACAGTCTGTTTCCTGTGCATTACTGATTTCTTTTTCCCAGTCAAAATCACGACCATCAATCATGGTTGCCGTTGCCTGTTCTCTTGCTTTTAAAATGCAGCAGCTAACCTTATGCTTCGCCTGGCTAATCGCAGCATCCAGAAGAGGTTTATATTCAACGATTCGCCCGGGTTCAATTCCACAGCTTGTACTAATGATAATATTCGGTTTGGCATCATCTATTCGAGTGGCCAGTTCATTGGCTGCAAATCCACCAAAAACAACCGAATGAATGGCTCCTAATCGAGCACAGGCGAGCATGGCAATAGCGGCTTCTGGTATCATCGGCATGTAGATAATGACTCGATCCCCTTTTTTTGCACCGTGACTTTTTAACACACCTGCAAAACGCGAAACCTGTTGCTGTAATTCGCGGTATGTGATTTTGCGTTGCTGGCCAGTGACAGGGGAGTCGTAGATAATGGCATTCTGATCAGCTCGACCGGATTCTACATGACGATCAACCGCGTTATAACAGGTGTTAAGTTCTCCCCCTGCAAACCAGCGAGGAACCGGTGTCGCCTGCAGGTCGAGAACTTTATCCCATTTTTTTGTCCAGTGAAGCGCCTCTGCTGCAGTACCCCAGAATGTTTCAGGATCGTTAATGGATTGCTGGTAAATTTCATTGTAGTTCGTCATAAACTGCTCCTCTCTTTAATATGGACCTTTTTCAGGTACTTATTTTTTGGTAGATGCATCGCGCTAATTATAAAAGCGTTCTTTTGTGCAACCCCGGGGATCGATATTGAAGCCGGGTACGTAATCAGACGTGTCTGACCATGAAGCCTGTAATAAACCTATGATACCGGTGATTGTAATTGTTTTGCTGGTCTGATTTCCAATAGTCAGCATTGAAAACTGCGTAATACAGCCAAAAGCTCAGTAGGTTATACCTAATTTCTATCGACTAATGTAGTAAATCTTTCGAAAAGTCATCATTCAAGCCTTGTTGTAATACCTAATAAAACCTTTGCGATATGCTCTTCTTAGTCTGTGAAGGTTTATAGAATGTTATTAGTGTGCACAATTACTCTGAATTGAAAACTTAAATCAGTTAAAATTAATAAGCTATAAATATATAGATGCAGGCTTTAGAAAGTGATTAAATAATGAAGATTAGGTGTGAGCAGAACTTTATGAATAAAATTGTTGCTATATTATTGATTTGTCAGTTATTTTTTGTACCGGGTTCGGCAATAGCACTGGATGATCAGGGATTGAGTTCGATCATGTCAATTATTGATAAAGCGGTGGATGCATTTAATAACAAAACAGAAGAGCAGCAAGGTACTGAGGAAGAACAAAAGAAAAAAGCAGAATCTGCCTCTGGAATCATCGTGAATTTATCGCGTACGCTGGGCAAGTTAAGTTATTCTCGTCTGCAATGTGGTCAGGCAGATGTGCTGGCGGAATTCACCCAGCGTGTACAGAAAATGCCTGACCAGTTTCGTAACCGGATGCGGGATGCTTTTCAGGTGGGTTTTGATCAAAGTAAGGCTGAAACAGCTCTGTTATCAGAAGATGAATGCGAGAGATTGACCCAATCTAGAAATTTAGGCGATAAAAAAATTGAGGCCAATGTCGAAGAAGACAAGCCGGCGGCTGAAAAAGAGAAAATTATAGAAAAACCAAAACTGGTTGAAGATCCAAAGCTTAAACACATGCGTATTGCTGAATTGAGTGGTCAACTGGCTTACAAAAGAAAATTCTGTGGTGATGACAAGATAGTTTCGCGTGACTTTAATGAAGTAATCAGGAACATGCCGGAAGAGTTTCAGGCCGAAGCCAAGCTGGCTTACTGGAAGGGCTATAAACACGGGAAACGGTTGAACAAAAACCTGACACAGGATAAATGTCACTGACCCGGTATCCATCGGGAGAATAGTACTGTTGTCACTATCAGACACCCTTGTACAATGGATTCCCGCCTGCGCGGGAATGACGAAATGCGGATTAGCCTGATTGACCGGCTTTCAGCCGTACTATGAAGCCACCGGCCTGTAGCCGGTGGAGTATTCACAGCTATATCATCATGTGGGTAATATCCGTGAACGGCCGATAATTATTAATTGTTTCTTCTGGTTTCATGCCGGTTTCCCGTCTTTTTCAGTAAATTTACTGGTCTCAGAACGCTAGTCAAAACTATTCACTTTTAGTACAAGGCTTTAGCTTCTACAAAACGTCGTCATTCCGGCAGGTTTCCAGCCGGAATCCATCGCACCAGTAAAGTTGGGTTCCTGATAAAAGCACTCAGGAATGACGAGGTTATAGTAATAGGCAATCACGAAGTGACACATTAAAGCCTTAGTGTAAACGACTTTTAGTCGTTCTTAATACAACCTATGTACTTTCAGTGCATACTCGTTGAGTTGTAGATAAGCATATAATGATATATTTACGCTATTCGTGATGAGGCGTGGCAAGATACGAAATTGTGTAATCCATGATTTTAAAATAAATTTTTCGATTACTTTATGTGTAGTAGTAACTTTTATGAATAAGCAATTTTTACCTCCAGCCAGACTTGCCTGGACTATTTGGGGGCTAGGAGCAGCTCTGTATCTGTATGCTTTTTTTCAGCGTGTTGCACCGGGTGTCATGACATCGGAATTAAGTGCTGATTTTTCGCTATCGGCTTCTGCTTTGGGTAATCTTTCGGCTTTTTACTTTTACAGTTATGTGGCTATGCAAATACCCACCGGCATACTGGCTGATATCTGGGGGCCACGACGATTACTGACAGCTGGTGGCCTGATAGCTGGTTTAGGCACTCTTTTCTTTGCCTATTCAGATAGCCTGGCACTGGCTGCAACCGGCCGATTTTTGATAGGTGGATCTGTTGCGGTAGCTTTTGTCTGCATGATGAAGCTGGCTCATCACTGGTTTTTGCCGAAGCAATTTGCACTGGCTACAGGGCTCGCACTGTTTACAGGCATTGTAGGCGCTGTGTTTGCCGGAGTTCCTTTGAATTTAATGGTGGAAGCCTATGGATGGCGCAATGTTATGGCTGTCTCTGCAATTTTTCCATTTTTAATCGGTACACTTATCTGGCTATTTGTACGTGATGATCCTCAGCAAAAAGGCTATCTAAGTCATATACAACATGAACCACCTACAGGTCATAACCCCTGGTCTAATGCCTTAAATGGGCTGGTGAAAGTTTTGTCTTATCGAAATACCTGGTTGCTATCCATCGTTCCAGGAGGTGTGGTCGGCAGTATTCTGGCCTTTGCCGGTTTGTGGGGAGTTCCTTTTTTAACAACGCATCATGGGCTATCAAAGAGTGATGCGGCTGCAGTCTGTTCTGCCATGCTGATAACCTGGGCAATCGGTGGTCCTGTGTTTGGTGCATTTTCCGATCGGATTGCAAGGCGTAAGCCGCTGTATATCGTCGGTTGTGCAATTATTGCTTTCGGCTGGAGTTTGCTTGTTGTGTTTCCACAAATGAATACCGTGTTGCTAATCAGCCTGCTGTTACTGACCGGTTTTGCTTCCGGTTGTATGATTATCGGCTTTGCCTATGCTAAAGAGTCTGTTTCGGGGCAGCTGGCGGGAACAGTTTCTGGTGTCGTCAACATGGGTGTCATGATGGGACCGATGTTGTTGCAACCGGCAGTAGGCTGGATGTTAGATAAAGCCTGGGGTGGTGAAATGATCAATGGAACAAAGAGTTACAGCGTTGCCGCCTACCAGAGCGGTTTTATGTTAATGGCTGGCTGGGTCATCCTGTCATTTCTTCTTATCATCTACAGCAATGAAACTAAAGCTAAAGCTTTAGCCTAAAAATAGCTTCAGGTTTTAGTGGCAGTATTTACATGTTTAATCACTCCATCACGCTTTATCTCTCAGCAGTACTAATCTGGGGGTCCACTTTTTTTGCAATCAAGTTTCAACTGGGTGAAGTGGTTGCTGAGCTTTCCGTAGCCTATCGGTTTGCCCTGGCCTCCCTGATGCTGTTTGGCTGGTGCTGGTTTCGGGGTCTACCGTTACGTTTTAGCCGGATACAGCATTTCTGGATGGGAATTCAGGGAGTGTTTTTATTCTGTCTGAATTACCTGATTGTTTACTGGGCGACCTCCAGTTTGACCAGTGGCTTGATAGCGGTAATTTTTTCCACCATTGTGCTGATGAATATTGTTAATAGCATGTTGTTTTTGCGCAAGCCAGTCAGCCTGATCGTGATGGTTGGTGCGTTGCTGGGGTTGGCGGGTATAACGCTCATATTTGCGCCGGAATTAAGCGGGTTTGAGTCGAATAATAACTCATTAAAAGGTGTCGGTTTGAGTGTGTTAGGAACCTTTGTTGCATCTCTGGGGAATATTATTTCTGCCCATAATCAGCGACAGAGTATACCGGTCATACAAACTAATGCCTATGGTATGGCTTACGGTGCTCTGATACTTTTAACTGCGGCATTGTTACAGGGCAATTCCCTGCAATTTGAATTTTCACTCGGTTACAGTATATCGCTATTGTATCTGGCACTTTTTGGATCTGTATTGGCGTTCGGTAGTTATCTGACTTTGCTTGGACGAATTGGTCCGGAAAAAGCGGCATACACCATGGTGCTTTTTCCACTGGTGGCTCTGGGTATATCGACAATATTTGAAAATTACCACTGGTCATGGAGCGCAGCGATGGGAGTAGCCCTGGTGTTATTGGGTAATGTGGTTATTATTCTGCCTAAAGGGTTTCTGCAATCATTATCAAAAACAAGATAATATAGCCAAAAAAAATTGACATTAAAACGATATAGCGTATTTCAATTTACGCGGTCAATTGAATAAGCCCTCAGGCTTCCCTCATGCGTTCCTGTCGTTCCATTTCTTCCTCCATTGCGGCTTTAATTTCCTGCAATACTGAATCAACGTCAGCTGCCTCTGCAGTTTCTTCAAAACACCCTGTAAGTTCTATCTCCGGGTGTAAATCGCCTGCTTCATACAGTGCCCAGATTTCCCTGTCATAACGGGTATCAAGTAATTCTGGAGCATACAGTCCATAGTATTCGGTTATTTTGTTAACATCGCGCTCAAAGAATTGCCTGGCATTATTGTTAGCCGTTGAATCGACTACTTGAGGAAGATCGATTATTACCGGACCATAGTCATCTACCAGTACATTAAACTCTGACAGATCACCATGAACTAACCCGGCAAAAAGCATGCGGGTTACATAGCGCATCATAATGGCATGATCTTCCAACGCCTGCTCTCTGGACATTGACACATCGTTTAAACGTGGTGCTACCTGACCCTCATCATCCGTGATCAACTCCATTATCAGCACACCGTCAAAGCAGCCATAAGGTTTGGGTACTCGTACATCGATATCGGCCAGCCGGTAGAGCGCATCTACTTCGGCATTTTGCCAGGCATGCTCAAGCTCGTTACGACCGAATTTTGAACCTTTCTCCATCGCCCTTGCACGGCGGCTATTACGTACCTTTCTGCCCTCCTGATAGAGCACGGCCTGCTTAAAACTACGCTTATAGGCTTCCTTATAGATTTTGGCACAGCGCATTTCAGAGCCGCAACGCACTACAAATACATCGGCCTCTTTTCCGCTCATTAGCGGACGGATGACTTCGTCAACCAGGCCCTCATTTATCAGCGGGAGGATTCGCTTTGGAATTTTCATGGGGCCTTATACCCTATTTCTTTGCAAGATGAAATAATGGAATTATCATTCGGGACGTATAATAAATAAACTTCAGAAGAGTTGATGTTTATACAATATGTGGATTTACTGACGGCTAACGGCAATATCCTGCCATACTGAAAGTGGTTAATCACCTGTCGAATGACTCGAAGGGCTTTCAGCGTCTGTGGAAGATCGAATGCTGGTTGGTATGTCTCTGGGTAACCACACAATCATAATAACGCAGAAAATGATTAAGGCGATAAATAGTAATATGAATTTCCTTTTACCGTGCGCAGCAATCTCCTTCTCTTGCTGGGCCGGCGTAGGGGCGTGACAGCGTGGGCAAAAACTTTGTTGATCGTCAAATGTTTGTCCACAATGGTTACAGGTTGTTTCACTCATTTATTTGTTACTCTTAAAGTTATTACAGGCCTGTTACATATAAACATTAGACAGGATTGCTTGATAACGAGCTATAAGAAAAGATTGCATTTTAGCGTATCTGCAATAACCATTTTGAATTTGTTTCAGAAAAGCCATGTTTTCAACACTGAAATCCGCTAGCGTGAGTTCAGGCTTTGGGTCAAAATACGTTTAATTATCTGCCAGTAATTTGAAAATTTGAAATTTCCCGATTTACCCATCAATGCAGTTTTAGCCGATATTCAGCAAATTTTGGCAAAACAGCATCAACTGGTTTTACAGGCGCCGCCGGGAGCAGGTAAGACGACCGTCGTTCCGTTGGCGTTATTAAATGAACACTGGCTGGCAAAAAATAAAATTCTGATGCTGGAGCCCAGGCGTATGGCCGCCAGAACTGCGGCTGAACGTATGGCCAGTTTGCTGGGCGAAAAAGTAGGAGAAACGGTTGGTTATAGAATTCGACAGGAAAGCCGTGTCAGCAACAAAACCCGCATTGAAGTCATCACCGAAGGCGTGCTGACACGTTTACTGCAAAATGATCCTGAGCTACAGGGCGTAGGCTTAATTGTTTTTGATGAATTTCACGAACGCAATTTAAATACCGATTTAGGGCTTGCATTAAGTTTACAGGCTCGCGAGCTTTTTCGTGATGACAGTAATCCCTTGAAGCTGCTGGTTATGTCGGCGACTCTGGATGGTGAAGCTGTGGCCAGTTTACTCAATAATGCCCCGCAACTTCGCAGTGAAGGAAAAATGTATCCGGTCGAAGTGGCTTACAGCAAAACCTGGAAAGTGTCTGAATCTATCGTGCAACCCATGATAGATATTATTATGCAGGCTTTACAGCAAACAAGTGGTTCGATCCTGGTATTTCTGGCTGGACAGGCTGAAATCATTAAATTACAAAAAGGCCTGTCTTCGCTGGTTGGTGGTGATGTTAAAGTGCTGCCGTTATATGGTGCGTTGCCTTTAGCCGATCAAATGCAGGCCATCAAACCATTACCACAATCCGGGGTATTTAAACGAAAGATTGTGCTGGCAACCGATATTGCAGAAACCAGCTTGACCATTGAAGGTGTTAGCACGGTGGTGGACAGTGGATTAAGCAGGCAGCCTCGTTTTGATCCGGCGACAGGCATGACCCGATTGCAGACTCGACGTATTTCCGTTGCATCGAGTATTCAGCGCATGGGCCGGGCAGGTCGAACACAGGCTGGAAACTGTTACCGTTTGTGGAGCAATGAAACGCAAAATACGCTGGAAAAACAAACGCCTGCAGAAATACTGCAGGCTGACTTATGCCCACTGGCTTTGCAGTTATTACAGTGGGGTGTTAGCGATATAGATGAGCTTAAGTGGATGGATAAACCACCTGCAGCGGCATTCAGTCAGGCGCTAGATCTGCTGTATTCACTGGGAGCCCTGAATCAGGATCCGCAACAGGCGGGCAGCATTAGTTTGAGTCAACATGGTTTACAAATGGCTCAATTTCCGACCCATCCGCGTCTGGCGCATATGCTGATTAAATCAGTTCAAATTAATCAGTGTAAAAGTGCTGCTGCGCTCGCTACATTATTATCTGACAAGGACCCGTTGCGGCAATATGGTAGTCATGTAAGTGCCAAAGTTGATGTATTACTGGGGTACATTCCCTGTGAGAGCCAGTATAAAGGCTGGTTTTCGAGCAGCATGAAGCAGCTGAAAATTTTTGAAAATCTATGCCGAAATGTAAAAAAAACCGAGCCTGAAAATCTGCATGAAAAAGATGTTATCGGTTATTTAATAAGCCAGGCATATCCCGATAGAATCGCCTGTAGACGCAATACGCAACAGGCAGAAAAAAGCGGTTCATACCTGCTAAGCAATGGCCGGTCTGCATCAATAAATGCAAACGATGAACTGGCAAAGTATGACTACCTGGCAGTGGCTGAACTGGGTGGACAGGTTAGGCAGCGAGAAGATAAAGTTTATGCAGCAGCTCCGCTTAATGTAGATCTGTTTAAATCTTTGTTAGCCCCGATGGTGACGCAGCAGCAAACGATATTGTGGAATGAACAGACTAATAGAATGGTGGCAGAGTCTCAGGAAAAAATTGGAGCTATTGTATTAAGTCGAAAACCATTACAGGCTATTTCAAATGAAATACGATTTGAAGCCATTCAACAATTGATAAGACGAAAAGGGTTATCTCTGTTGCCTTGGAATGAAAATACCCGGCAATGGATCTCGCGCATTGAATGTTTACGTTCGCTAGCTGATATTGCTAATGATGAGCAGCAGTGGCCTGATCTTAGTGAGATAGGGCTACTGGAAAAACTGGATATCTGGTTACAGCCCCATATCGATGGGATTAATAAAATTGAAGATTTTCAAAAGTTGAATTTAAAGGATTGTCTATCAAGTTTGCTCCCCTGGCCGTTGCCAAAAAAACTGGACGAGCTGGCACCTTTAACTTTTAAGGTGCCTTCCGGTTCAGCTATAAAAATTGACTATAGCCAGAATCCACCGGTACTGGCTGTTAAGTTACAGGAAATGTTTGGATGCTTACAAACACCGGCAATAGCAAACGGTAAAGTTAGTTTACTGGTGCACTTGCTATCCCCGGCAAGAAAACCGTTGCAAATAACCCAGGACCTGGCAGGTTTCTGGTCAGGCAGTTACCAGGATGTTAAAAAGGAAATGAAAGGACGTTACCCGAAGCATCCCTGGCCGGATAACCCGTTACAGGCTCTGGCAACAAGGCATACCAAAAACAGAATGAATAGAAAGCCATAATCATGCAAAAAATGCGTTTTTACCTCAATATTTCTGCCGATCAATATCAGGCGTATTATATGGGAGCAGCCAAATTTGTTAATGTGCGATCTGAAGATGGTCGAACCTTAAAGTTCCCTGCTTCAGAATTACAGAAATTTATCAGTCACAATGGAATTCAGGGCAGGTTTGAAATTACATTTAACGAACAGTATAAGCTGGTGAGCTTAATCCTGTTAAGCTGAGGATGGAATCTATTGTACAGACAGCAAAATCTTCAAAGGATACGTTTTTCAGTCGTTACAGCATGGAGGACATCATGGTTGCTATCCCCAGAAAGGCAAAAAATCCCACTACATCAGTCACTGTGGTTAAAATAATTGACGATGACTGCGCCGGATCCTGGCCCAGTGAAGATAATACAATCGGAATAATGACGCCGGAAAAAGCCGCTGCCACCATCGCGATAATCATTGATACCCCTATCACCAGGGTCAGTCCGTAAGAACCGCTCCAGAAAAATACCCCGGTTGCCGTCATTAAAGCGATTGCTATACCATTGATAAAACCAGCACCTACTTCCTTCCTGACCACACCCCACCACTGGCTGGTGCCAATTTCGCGCAGTGCCAGTCCGCGCATGGTCACTGCCAGTGCCTGCGCGCCGGTATTACCGGACTGTCCTGCAACTACCGGCAGCAAAACTGCCAGCGCGGTAAAAGTAGCAATGGTATTTTCAAATAAACCCACCACCGCAGCGGCCAGAAATGCGGTTAACAAATTGATCGATAGCCAGGGCAGGCGCTTGCGAATAACAAAGCTGACCGGTGACAGTGCACGTTCATCACGACTGGCGCCCACCATGGTTAAAATATCCACCGTGCTTTCTTCGCGCACCGCTTCTATCAACGCATCATAATGAATAACGCCAATCAGGCGTCCTACCAGGTCTACCACCGGCAGGTCGGAAACCCGGTGTGTTTCAAGTTGACCGACCACTTCCAGCCGGGTTGCGGTGGCAGGCACCACTGCCGGAACCGGTTTGGCCAGATGGGCCAGAATTTCACTGCCTTCCGCCATCACTATCTTGTGAATTTCAATCATGCTCTGCAGCTTGCCTTCACTATCGGTAATGTACAGCTGGCGACTGAAACGCGGTTTGAATTTGCGTAAACGGTGTAACACTTCTCTTACTGTTAACGATTCGTGCAGGCTTAAAAAACGCGGATTCATTAACCAGCCGGCCGATTCTTCTGTGTACTGGGCGAGTGCCGTTAACTCACGCTGCCGGGCTACATCAAGTCCCTGCAGCAGAGACTCACGCTCGGCCTGGTTAAATCTCTGCAAAACCCGTGCCGCCTGTACCGGATCAGCATGCTGTATAATCTGACGTATGATTTTCCCCGGTAAACGCTGTAAAACGACTGTCGCTTTATCCAGCATCAAACCATTCCATAGTTTGATCCTGTCCTCTACCGGCTGGTTCATTAGTAGAGCAGTGATGTCGTCTGTCGATAACTTGTGTATGGCCTGTTGAGCCTGGGCTGGATGGTTGTGAATAAACGCCTGGTTTAACGCTTCTATAGCCGGTTTAGAGTCAGTATT
This sequence comes from uncultured Gammaproteobacteria bacterium, assembly GCA_937894085.1. GTDB lineage: Bacteria > Pseudomonadota > Gammaproteobacteria > JACNJF01. The sequence continues at coordinate 17,452 of CALCSG010000208.1, forward strand.
CATTTTGGCCCCCTGTTGGCTGACTGGCCAATATTTAATAAGCTGTCGAATAGCTGCGCTATGGTCAGCCAGTACAGGGTTGCCAGAGATAGCAGGTTTTCCATTGGATCGCGTGATAAATGCTGGGCGTTATCTTTCAGCGCATTTTGCAGGCTGTCATAATCCAGCGTCCCTAACAGGCTGTGATCACGATCAATCACGGGCAATCGACGTTTGGATGACCAGCCGGGGTTTGACAGTAACGACTGCGCAGCAGCTCGCACCATAACCGGCTGAGCTTTCCGGCTCATCACTTCTTTCACCCGGGCATGATGATCTGCCGCCAACAGACGCCCCAGCTCTATCACCCCAACCAGCTGGTGAGCTTCGTTAATGACATATATTTCACATACCACCGGCCGTCCGATACGCTCGATACGCCGTAGAGCTTCAGCCACGGTCACGTTTTCCGGCAGCGTATCGACCAGCGGGTTTAACAATGTTCCGGCCGAAGCCGCCGGGTATACCAGGTAGCGCTGCAGGTTTTTAAGTACTTTTTCCGGTAACTGTGCGGATAGCTTTTCCTTGCGGGCAGCAGACAGGTGGCGATAAATGCGCGCCGCCGAATTGATCGGTATATCTCCCAGCAACCGTGCAAGCATAGCGTTATCCAGCAGGGTCATGCAGGCTGCCGCGGCCTCTGGCTGCATCGAAGCCAGCACCGGTACCGCGTGCGAAGCAGGGAGTTCATTGACTAATTCAGCCACATGTTCGTGTGCATTCAATTCAAGCACCCTGGCAGCTTCGGCGGGATACTTTAGCAGAAAATCCTGTGTCATCGAGTTAACGGCCATCGCTTCAGCTCCCCTTTTCGATGATGGTGAGCACCTGTTCATCGAATAATTTTGCCGGCACCGCAACACTGCCCTGCGCCGTTTCAATTAATACGCGTGACACCAGGATTTCGGTGATACTGCCTTCGATGTCTCCGATGCGTACCCGGTCACCGATCTGGCAGATATATTGCAACTGATTGGAAGCAATCAGGTTACTAACATGTGTTCGCGCACCCAGCCCGAAAGCAATTGAAAATCCGCCCAGCAAAGTAGCCAGAATAATACCAGCCACCACTGACAGAAAAGCCACGTTGATACCGATCTGATCGATACTGATTATCACCGTAATAAACAGAATAACCGCCTGTACCGAACGCCCCAGCAGTTCGCCATGGGTCAGTCCGGAAGCAGAGGCTGAGGAAGTAATCACATCGCCGGTTAACGAACTGATCACATAACCGATCAGCAGGATCAGTAAACTGGCTATCACCAGTGGCAGGTAGGCGACTACTTCCATGAACCAGTGATCAAATACATTCAGACCGACAATTTCTGACGCGATTGACAAAAAAAGCAATATCGCTACCCAGAATACCAGGCCGCCAATAATGCGTGCCGGGGTCTGCCGGTCCTGCAAATGTTGCAAACCCTGACGGTTGATCAGGTGTTGCCATAGCTGATCCAGCCGGCTTACCGTGCGAACCGCCAGAAAACGCAGCAGCTTTGCCAGTAACCAGCCCGCCAGCATCACCAGCAGGGCGATCAGTACTTTGGGTAAAAATTCCAGTACCTGCGCAAGCAGGGTCTGAAAATTAGTCACCAACCCATCCAGGATAGATTTCGATTCATTCATAACTTTTCCTTTATCAGGATTTTTACGGCTATACCCAGCCAGAAGCACAGATAGTATAAATGCATACTCTATATTAAAAACAGAGAAACTCCGTCAACAATTTTCCATTTATTCTGTTTGCAACTGATCACTGATGACGCCACAAAAATCATGTTTTGCCTTCCTCTGTCATTTTTACTTAGCAATCATCATAAACTAATAGCTGCTTTACTTCGGTCGATATAAACAACAATCAATCCTGGTGTTAGGTGTTAGGTGTTAGGTGTTAGTTGTTAGTCATTCAGGCAGGATTGTGGCGGAGCCCCGGTTTCTGGTTAAACATCGGGAGGAAAAGGAAAGCCGTGCGTTTCCTCAAGGCAGGAAAATGTTATCTATGACCTGTTGATACCTGGTTACCCCTGAACCCCAGCCGTGGTCAAAACGCATACAGAAAAATGGTTTCTCGACAGGGCGCAAAGAGCGCAAAGGAAAACCAGTCCTGCTTTGTAAGCCTTGATCAACTTGAAGTAGCCTTTATTAGCGTTCTGGCCACAATAAAGCTTTTCTTTGTATTCAAAAAATTAATAGCGGAAACTCAGGTGTAATCAGGAAATTTGTTAACTCGAGAGTGAGTTTTATTATTTACAGGTGGTTATAAATTGTGGGATGAAGCCGCTTTAAAACGAGTGCCCGACATGATCTGCTGCAGGCACTCGCCAAGTTTTTCCTCAGAAATCAGGCCATAACAGGAAACCTAGAATCTGCTGTTTTTTCAGCGGTATCCATCGGTTAAGGTTTTCAAAAAATCCACCAGCGCCGCTTCTTCTTTCGCAGACAGGCCAAGGTTACCGGTCTGCTCTGTATTCAGATTTTGTGCGACTTCGGGTGGATACCAGTTAGCGACATCACGGGTGTTCAGAAAATTTACCATCTCTTCAAGCGTGGCGAAATAACCGTTATGACCATACGGAGCAGTTATTTCGATGTTGCGCAATGACATCACCTTGAACTTACCCAGTTGTAGGCCATCAGGGTCAATTGCTGCAATATCATCACGTCCACCAAGCCCATAATCAACAGGCAGGTCAGCAATTAAAGGATTGAGGCTTTTAGGTATACCGATGTTGGCATAGCTGTAATCACTAAATACTGGAGGAATGACACTACCATCCGCTGCGCTGAGAACTGTACTGACGTGACAGGATGAACACATCGCCTTACCATTAAACAGTTGCATGCCAAGTTGTTCAGTTGGCGAAAGTTCTGTGCTACCAGCCAGCCAGTGGTCATATTTCGAAGTGAATTTTGTAAAGGTTGTACTCTTCTCGAATTCGGCAATGGCATCTGCCAGCATGGTATAAAGTGTATCGACATAGGCCGGATTATTCAGTTGAGTTGTGTTATTCAGGTCGATGCCATAAACGCGATCGAACAGATGAACATAACGCGTCTGGTTAATATTTTCTCCATCGATCAGGCGATCCAGTACGGCGCGTGCATCAGGCATCGCCATTTCCACCGGGTTAAGAAACGGTCCTTTGGCCTGGTCGGTCAGGGTGTCTGCACGACCATCCCAGAACTGTCCGCCTGCATAACGGTTATTCACTGCATCCCAGTTAAATACTGGTGTGAAAGCTGCATAACCTGCACTGGGTGAATTTCGTCCACCGTTTAGTTCAGGAAAGGAACCGAGTGATACCACACTATTAACCGGGTCGCTGGTATTAGCCGGATCGACAAAACCAGGTGGCGCATGACAACTGGCACAGGACTGATTTCTATTCATCGACAGGTTGCTATCGAAGTACAGTATTCTGCCCAGGTTTATTTTAGCGGAATCTGTATTCGATGCCGCAATGGAGGTGACTGGAGTGAGTAAAATAGAACACAGCATGACTAAAAAATATCGTGATTTTCTCATTATCTTGATCCTCATAATTTGTAATAACTACCCCTATACACGCAGCATGATTCAAAGTGTTCCAATTCATTTTGTTTGCTGACAACTGTTAAAATAATGTTTTTATCTCATCAATATGACTTCCCTCAATGGTTCGTGTTAATAGAGTTGGTAATATAACGGCCATTAATAGGAAGGCTCTGCAGGAGAGAATCTTATGCAAGATATAAAATGGGACGAATCGTTAAGTGTCGAAGTCGATGAAATTGATGATGATCATCGTAAGCTTGTAGATCTGTTTAATATGCTCAGCCATTCAGTAGAAAATGGTGATACGGTGGACTATATCGAGGCAGTACTGGAAGAATTGATAAGCTGTACCGCCTGGCACTTCAAGCATGAAGAACGATTAATGTTGCTGTATAAATATCAGGCTCTCGCGGAACATCGAGCCGAACACAATGAGTTAATTGATAGTGTTAAGGAGTTGCAGAAAAAATTTCATAAAGAAAACAAGTTGCTCACCAATGACGATATCGAATACCTGGAAGGCTGGTTAACCGGGCACATTCTGGGTCACGATATGAAGTTGGGCTTTTACTTGCTGGAAGCCATGTAAATAAAGTCTCAGCGATATCAGCAAAGTCAAAGATATTCACCACGAAGAAACGAAATGTAAGACGAAAGACAGGTAAAGTTAAAGGAATCCGGATAGTGACAAGAAACTGCTAATTTTATTGATAGTGCTCACAACACCAGTCGTTCATATTTCAGAGTTGTTTGATAAACTAGTGCCAGGAGCGGAAAATCCCCAACATTAATTGGATATCTCAACTTTATGCTTCCCGGTAGGAATTCACTTTATTTAATCAGTCAATTATTAGAAAAATTCAGAGGAAATTTTGCATGGAATTAAAAGTAACACTTGAAGGCAATAAAAAAGTTTCAACGCATATCGGTGATCACCTGATCATGACTGATCAGCCTGAAAAGAATGGCGGCAGCAATACAGCACCTGCTCCCTATGATTTATTTTTAGCATCGATAGCGACCTGTGCCGGCTTTTATGTACAGTCCTATTGTGACAATAAAAATATTGACTCTTCTGGCATTGAGATCACGTTGAAAGCCAAACGTGATGAAAAAAAGGTAATAAATGGCTTCGTCACAACGATTCATGTACCGGAAGAATTTCCTGAAAAACTACATAACGTGCTGAAAAAAGTTGCATCCCAATGTGCCGTAAAAAAAACCATCATGAACAATCCGGAGTTTATTGTTGAGACTGTAAAACGATAAATCTGTAACCCAAAATTTTAAAAGACAGGATATTGACTATCTGGAAGCTGTCATTAATCGGCCCATACCATATGGCTTAGTCGTGCCCAGGCTGTGTGAAAACTATTTTCAAAAAATAATAGTGGAAAATGACAGGCTATATTGGATTATTTTTAGGCATCAAGTGGTACAAGGGAGTATTAATCTCTTAAAATCAATATTGCAAGTGGGTAATATTTTAACCACATCGGTTTTCTTTGAGTTTTCACACAGCCTGTACCAATTGTTGCTATTCCTTACAAGCTGTAGTGAATGGCTACAGAATGGACTTATGTGGAGCTCCACAAATATGGACAAAGCGGTCGTTCATGTCTCCATCAGGAATTAGTTCTTCGCGCCTCAAAACAGATATACAGAATAAAAATATCTCGGATTGATTGGCGACAAATCGGCCGTTGAGAAATCCAGATGTCAATTACTCTGCCCCCAAAGCCGGTAAGTTAAGCGACTTTCGTCATTCTGGAGGAGGCCAGAGTAGTGGTGCACGGATAATGCACCGTTTACGGAAACAAGGAATGCAATCCATCGAAACGGGCCTGCGTGCCTTTAAAATGGATACCCGCCTCGGCTCTGGCTTCCTGCTTCGCTCCCGACAATAGCTCCTTGCATTGTTCTACCTACGCCTATCCCTGGGCTAGTATCTTCTGCATCCATGCAGTCGTACACGGGCATGACGACAAAAAACCTTAACTTACCGGCATTGACTCTGACCCCAGTTAATTGAAAGGTAAATAAGGCTGAATATATTCTGAACTAAAACTTCGATATAACAACTAATAAAAGATATTGAATAGCCAATTGTAATAATTTTTTCCGCACAGCAATAACTTCTTTTAATCAGAACAACTAGAGTGGATAGAATTGATAATATGGATACAGAAGCCTTAAAACCAGAACAACTTCAGTCATCAAAAAAAGAGAATAACCTGAATTTTTTTCAGCAAATTTTAACCGTCAATGACGCACCAGTAACACTGAGTTATTTATTCGATAATATTCGAAATTATACGTTTGCGATAACCCTTGTGGTTGCCGGGTTATGGTTATTAAATAAAGGTGATTCAATCTTCGGTATTCCTTATATCAACCTGGTATTTGGTGTTCATGTGGTGTTCTGTGGGCTGATTTTGATGGGTTTAAATTTCACCCATTCGATACTCGCTATCGCCAAAACACAGCAAAAAGGCTGGCCTGGATACATCATTTATTTTACTTTACTAGTGGGTTCGCTTGAGATTGTATGGGTAAGTTTCTGGAAGCTTTATAATTAAAAGCTAAATGGATGGAAACATACCGGGAGCTGGTGGCTGTATAGCAAAACTATCAACTGTTGACCTTGACGGGAGATTGCAGTGCAACTTTTAGAAATGGTAGGTCGTGGGATGGCCCGATACCTTAATCAACCGAGTAAACATGCAACCCGGTTTGTAACCTGCAAACCTGAGCTACTTGCATCAACCTTACGCAAAGGTGATGTACTTCTGGTCGAAGGGTCCAGTCGCTTTAGCACAGCAATTAAATATCTCTCACAGTCAACCTGGTCACACGCGGCGCTCTATATTTCAGATAGTTCCAGCGCCCATGAATCAGCTGTGGATGACGGTGAATTACTGGAAGCAGATGTTCTCGAAGGCGTTCGTGTCATATCGCTGAGTGAGTACTGGAATGACCACACTCGAATTTGTCGCCCGGTAGGTCTAACGCCTAAGGAGATTGATGCGGTTGTTGCGTCAGCGATGTCCAGGATAGGGCATCAATACGACCTGAAAAATATTATTGACCTGGCACGTTATCTGATTCAGACACCGCCGGTACCTAATCGCTGGAGACGGAGTATGATAGCCCTGGGCAGTGGAGACCCAACAAGAGCGATATGCTCTTCTCTTATAGCCCAGGCGTTCCAGTCAGTACAATATCCCATTCTCCCCGAAAATGTGCTCAAACAATCAAAAAATTCCGCATGCACGGATTGTTACGATGAAATATTACGTATTCGCCATAACAGTCTTTTCGCACCCAGAGACTTCGATATCTCCCCATATTTTCAGATAATAAAACCGACTTTAGATGACAGGTTTGACCCGCATAAGCTTAACTGGACTACTGATTCAGACGGCACACACTCCTGAAAATCACCAAAATTCAGATGATATTGAATACTAAATAAAAATAATTTTAAATAAATTGTAAGGTTTCAGGCTGTACTGCGACTAACCATTCAAACAACAACTGAGGTGGTTAAAATGAATCTTACAAATTGTCAATTTACAGGTCATCGATTTTTTCCACGTTCAAGATTCAACACAGCTCTGGTTATGATTACACTGATACAGGTGTTGATTTCAACCCCTGATCTTTTCGCCGCAAATAAATCAACAGCCGTAGAACTGCTGCTTACAGACGAATCAGTCAGCCTGTGGAAGATAATGCCTGAAGCAGTATCAGCTGAGCCTGTCTGGGAAAAAACGGACTTAGTTACCTCTCTGGCAGCGCTTACCCAGCAGGATCAAGTGTTCATCGGTAGTAGCAACGGACTGTATGCCCTCAACCGTCGTGATGGCAGTGTTGACTGGCAATTTCGAGGAAAAGATCTGATTTATTCGCCCATAGTCGAGAATGCCATTGCCTATGCCGCCTCTCGTGATGGCATGTTACGCGCAATCAATAGTGATGATGGCTCGTTAGTCTGGAAACGTGCTTTCCCCGGCTGGATTTATACGCCGGCACTCAGTAGCGGGATACTGGTCACCGGTGGTAGCGCTTCACAGTTGTGGGGTATTAATAAGCTAAACGGCGATATTCGCTGGCAGCGTAATTTACCGGGAGAGCTGGTGTCTGCTCCCGTCACACAGGGCTCTGACATGATTATTGCTGCCACCTTCAGTAGCGATTTGCTAGTAGTTCAGAGCAAATCGGGAGACATCCTCTGGCAGCGTCAATTGAGTACCGCAGCAACCCATATCACGGCCAATGAAGACATTATCTTTAGTAGTGGTTACGACGGCGTCGTTCACGCAAACGATGCGCGTACCGGTGCAGTGTTATGGCAACGTGATACGCATGGAGATCGCAATCAGCGTCTGCAACTTACAGACACCGGGTTGCTGGTCATTAATGATCGCGGCCTGCAACGACTGGACCTGAAGAATGGATCGTTGTTAGCGCGCCGGGATATTGCTGGTGAAGCGATAGGTTCAGTCCAGCAGGTTAACGATAAATACTGGATTTTTTTTCGCCAGAATGGAAATCCACAACCGATCAAGCTGAGTTTTTAGCCTGAATTAAGCAACCAATATTTAACACTTTTCAACGAGGAAATACTATGAAAAATCAAACCAGAAAACATTCATCCATCCGAAACGTAATACAACAAAATATCCTTAGACCGATGCTCGCCACCGTGCTGATCACACTCAGTACCGGTAGTTTACATGCTGCTCCATTTGGCAGCGCCGAGGATATCGGCTATGCCGGTAAGGTGTGGAACGCGTTGCAGCAGGCGCAGCTTGCTGGTTCAGGACGTATCGTATCGACTCCTTATCAAGGTTCTCACCCGCATGGTGCCATTCTCAATACCATCGATAGCCAAATTACGGTGGAAGGCCAACAGGGGACGGTAATCGTAAAAAATAACTATGGTGGCGAAGGTGTCAGCAAACAGGCTGTTGCCAATAACCCTGATAAATATCTAATGGCCGTAACGGTGATGTTTAAACGCCCCGGTTACGACGCCGACAATAAGGACTGGTTCTGGGTCAAGTATGCTGCCGATGGATCAGTGATGAAAAACCCGATGAAGATGGCGCTGGCTGGACGGGTCGCCAAAGGTATGCCTGAGGGTTGTATTGCCTGTCACAAAGCGGCACCAGGTGACGATATGGTGTTCAACCATAATCGTTACGCACAATAACACTTAATAAACCGGAGATAATGACATGAAACAATTAACAACTTTCCTTAAATGGAGTGCTCCACTGGCACTGATCGTACTGGCTAGTGCCTGTACTTCTACGCCTTCCACCAAAGGTATGGATTCGTCTAGCGATATGATGAGTAAAGCGCCCTTCGGTACGCCTGCCGATGTAGCTTATGCCGATCAGCTATGGAATGCGATGAAGGAACAAAATCTGGCAGGAAGTGGACGCATGATGTCCACTCCCTATGCCGGTAGTCATCCGCATGGCGCAATTCTGGATACACTCGATGGAACGCTCAGTGTTGACGGCAAGCGCGGTGCGGTAATCGTGAAGAATAACTACGGTGGTGAGGGAGTCAGCAAACAGACAGTTGCGAATAACCCTGATAAATATCTAATGGCCGTAACGGTGATGTTTAAACGCCCCGGTTACGACGCCGACAATAAGGACTGGTTCTGGGTCAAGTATGCTCCCGATGGATCAGTGATGAAAAATCCAATGAAGATGGCACTGGCCGGACGGGTCGCCAAGGGTATGCCAGAGGGTTGTATAGCCTGTCACACAGCAGCACCAGGTGGCGATATGGTATTTAACCACGACAAGCTGGCCAGATAGACCAGCAGGGGAGAGGTCACACTCTCCCTGTTATTTAAAAAATTCAGGAACCCGTTTTATGACCTCTTTTATGAATACCTTCAATGGTCCACTTAGTGGATTAATGCAATGGCAACAGTGGGAAAACCTGCTGGCAACGATAACGGCCAGCAACGATGGTCGCTGGTATTTTTATGATGTTGGAGAAACGCCTCCCGAAGAACCGCTGGAGACCACACAGCTACCTAAATTTTTAACGGCTATAGATAAGCTGATCAGAGAGGAACATCAGGAGTCCTTCCTGGGAATTGTTTATGCAGACAATCCTGATCAACCTTCATTGATCAGGATATACGACCCTAACAGTCTGGGCTCGGTGTGCGGTAGTAGCCAGATGCGAGTTTTACCTGGCTGGGTGATCAGTCGATACCCTCCGGTAGATTTACAGGCCGAGTTTCCAAAACCCGGGAATCGCCGCCGTTGGTGGAAACAGCTTTTTGCCTGACCTTGGATATCTCTATGTTTAGCTCAAAACCATTTATTAGTGCATCAAGGTCTTGCGCAGTCTTTCATGATTCTACTGATTTTTTCAGGTTTAACAGTTGATTAAAGAATAAACAGAAACCGAGGTTCAGAATTTTCTGGAGCCTGCTGGTCTGTATCGTTATAGTGTTACGATGATTGAAACAGATCGGAGCAGCCTGTAATGAATGCTACACCCACCACCCTGGATCGAGAGGAAAACGTTGAAGCGTTTAATCTTGTCGATCCGGTATTATTAAAAGAACTTCGAGTACAAATGCTGAAATTCGCAGTATTGCAACTGTCCGATCAACAGCTGGCTGAAGATGCAGTGCAGGATGCTCTGGTTGGCGCGTTAAAAAATGCAGCTTCTTTTAACCGCAAAGCCGCCCTGAAAACCTGGGTATTTGCTATTTTGAAGAATAAAATTGTCGACATCTTACGCAAACGGATCCGCTTGAAAGAAACCACTGGTTTTTCAACTGATGGTGAAGGTGAAGAAGGTCAGAATTCGCTGTTCGATAAAAAAGGTTTCTGGCAAAAAGAAGAGAGGCCCGGGGCCTGGGCACAACCGATGGAAGCCGTGAAAAAAGATCATTTCTGGCTGGTATTTGATACCTGTCTGAATGAATTGCCTGCAAGCCAGGCACGGGTTTTTATGATGCGCGAATTTATAGAATTAGACAGTACTGAAATATGCGAAAGCCTGGATATGACCACCAGTAATCTGCACGTACTACTTTATCGTTCCAGGTTGCGCTTGCGCGACTGTCTGGAAAAACACTGGTTTATAAAAGGAGACCGATCATGATGAATTGTGAACAGGCTACCCGGTTGTTATCGGATGGCCAGGAGAGAGAGCTTTCATTTAAAGAGAAAGCGGCATTAAAAATACATGTCCTGATGTGTTCGGGCTGCAGTAATTTTGCTCAGCAAATGCATGTGCTACGAGATTTTGCTCAGTTGTATACGCAGGGAGGCAGGGACGACGATAAAAAGTAGTTAACCCGCATTTCTCACAGGTATGACAAGCCCTCGCTTGTTCTTTGAATCTACAGGGAATTTTCTGAACTCGGCAATACACACTGCCTGAAAAACGTAGTTAAATCAGAAAAGTCTACATTTTCAACACGAAACTTTTCTCTCGCAAAGAACGTAAACGCAGGTCAACTTTACGCTGGTCATTCAGGTTAAAGCAAAAATGGCTATCGTAATATTGACCCTTGTCAATATTTAGAAAGTTTTAATTTGCCACTATTCTCCGTGCTCTGATCTTTGGGGTCACTTGAACCTGGAATTCGCATTTGGACAGTATTTAGATTTGTTTTGCCCGTTTGACTGGCGTAGCTAATACGCTCCTGTGCATCCCTGCACCCGCTGCATAAGTATATCCCTATACAAAAAATTAAGGTAATGGCTGCCCCCTTGCCGTATTTTTGTAGCATGGAAGTACTTATACTGCGAACACAGGGATGTGTAAGAGCAGTGTTTAGCATAGTCAGGCGGACGGGCAAGACCGATATGGATGCTGTAGGGATTTCACGCTCCTATACTCCTGTATACGCGATATTAGAGCATCCATGCTCAAAACCCATACGGTGAACTGCGGCGCATTGGAAATATTTAACTTTTTCATGCACTTACAGTCTATATATAGCGGTTAACTGCGGATTCTAGGTTGAAATATCAGAGATAAATCATGTAACTGGTTGCTGCATTCTGGAAAGCCAGTCGAGTTTTTGTGGGGATGTTATGCCAGCTTTTTGTTTTAAACAGTTTCGAGTTCTCCTGGTCGTTTTACCTTTTCTATTAATTTCCTGTGGAGGTGGCGTTGAAAACAATAATGTAACGTCCTTATCAAGCTGGAATAAGGACAGTATACCTAAAGTTTATCGCTCTACTTATGCATTTACTATTGTTTTCCGTCAGCCCTGGCTGGACTAATTTAGCCTGATTGTTTATACGATCAACGGTCACGGTGAATTCACGTTATACCACTTTCAGTGAAAGCAGGTTAGCGCGATAGGGAATGACCAGGCTTGTAGTGAACGGTAAGTAAGTGGTGTGAGTAGCCTTCATTAAATGCACAAAATACCTGTAATCATAAATCAAAGACCTCTCTCTTTGCTTTTTGACCTTAGTTATAAGCGCTTTTCTTTATGGTTCCATACCCTTAAAATATTTATGTCTGCACCAACTAAATACCGGACAATATAGTTACCAATAATCAAGTCTCGAACCATTTCAGGGTTTGGAGCTTTATCAACCTCAGCTCCTGGTAATGGCAGAGTTTTTAGTTGGGAGATGCCTTTTATAATTGACTTCGCTATTCGTCGTGCTGCCTGAGGGTTTTTAATTTCAATAAACTCTCTAAGCCGTTGCAAATCCCCTATAGATTCGGGAGTATATAAAGCTCTCATACTTTAGGGGGATTAAGCTCATTTTCGGAACCCCAGCTTTTAAGCCAGTTATTAACTTGCTTTTCATCAACTAAATTACCAGATTTAACTGAATCAAGAGCTTCGAGGGTTTCACCCCAGCGCGAATCATCTATTATCTCTCGATCAAGAAACTCTTTAATTGCTCGGTTAATTAAATAATTTTTACTACGATCTAGCTTTTTCGATAAATCTTCAAGGGGAGCTTCAATTTCAGCTTTCAATCTTATACTTGTTACACCCATAGCTTACAACCTGCTTTTTATATTACTATGTAATACATTGTATGCCTGTATAGAAAATGTATCAATACTTATGCCATTTGCAGTTTTAGCTTTTAACGTTTTACTTAAAAATCTTGCGCCATGGCTCACGCCGAAGCGGCATGGAATGTGCCGAAAGTCCTTTTGAAGTGTTTGTTAAAATTACAGGATATCCAAAAATTAAAAATTGTCAGTAACCCTTTTTTTTCATACTGTCAACAACACCAACTGCATGGAGCATGTTATGCCTCAACCCGGGAAAGCGCTGGTTTCACTCGAAGCCACTCCCTGTTACCAATGTGTTTCCCGTTGTGTTCGTCGCGCTTTTTTATGCGGCAAAGACCATCATTGAGGGCAGAATTTCGGACAGCTTTTACTCCTGCAAAATCGGCATTTATCATCCATGTGAATAACCAATCACTATCATGTGGTATTGCATATCGATAAAGACCAGGCCTTGAACTGGTCCATTTTAGAAATCTGCGAACACTGGCACGAGTTGTTTTCGAAGAATGGTCTGTCCAGTTTGCCTGGCGGAAGGTGAAGGTAGAAATGCCGTCTGGCTGGCCGAGCAGGGCAATGCAGTTACCGCTGTTGATGGGTCAGATGTTGGTCTGGCAAAAGCGCACAGGCTTGCTAAAACTACGTGGCGTAGAAATAACCACTGTGCATGCAGATCTGGCAGGTTATGATATTGGAATACAGCAATGGATGTGATTATTTCAATTTTTGTGCATTTGCCTCCGGGCTTAAGGCAGCTTGTACCTCGTCGTTGCGTACAGGGTCTGCGGGATAAAGGCATGATTTTACTGGAAGCATACACCCCGTTGCAGCTGGATTATAAAACCGGTGGGCCACCGGCTGCAGAAATGATGATGTATATGCAGTCATTAAGTAGTGAATTTAACGGACTTAAGTTTCTACACCTGCAGGAATGTGTACGCAAAATACATGAAGGAGAGTTTCATAATGGTACTGGAGCAGTCGTGCAGGTACTGGCTATAAAAAACCGTAAGTAATATTTTTTTGATTTGGCTTATGAAGCTTGTTGTCAGGATTCTTTACACTTTTCGTTGTATTGTGTTTTGGACGCCAGCAATAGAAAGTGGCGGACATAAAAAAGCCACCTCAAATGAGGTGGCTTTAGAAACAAGCTGTATTTTAGTAGGTTAGCTACGTACTTTGCGACGTGCTAATCCCAATCCTAGCAGACCCAGGCCAAAAAGTGCGATTATCGATGGCTCAGGTACAGCTGCATCGGCAGTAACAACTGTTAGTGTGGAATTACCAACCCAGAAATCACCGGTTACAGATCTAACTGTAATATCAAGGAAACCGTCAGTATTTAATGCAATTAGACCATTAATTTCCAGGTCACCTAAGAAGCTTCCAAAAGTGAATCCACCTGAATCAAAATCAAAGGCTTCGACTTGAACAATAGCTGACTCGGGGATCCATTCAACAAAACATTCGAATCCTCCACATTGAGCGTCATCGTATATATCTATAGCTAGTGTGGCAGAGAGAGCACTACCTAGAGTAAAGGAGTTGTCATTTAAATCATGTTGGTATGAATACGATGAGACATAATCAACAAAACCCTTTTGGGTAACTGTATCCGTAATTAGACCAGCTTGTGAAATCGAGCTAAACAGTAGAGTAGCCGATACGAGTAATGATTTTAAAGTAATATCCATTTTTACACCTCAGTTAAGTAATCTTTGATTTATATAAGCATAAAGCTATAATTTTATAAGGCGGATTCAACTCTGAAGTGCAACGCAGTTAATTCC
>CALCSG010000209.1 GCA_937894085.1 uncultured Gammaproteobacteria bacterium
CTTTCCTTAACAGTGCAGCTAGGTTAAGTTGCACTTATGAGTTGAATTCGGGTTAGTAATTGAATATGTCACAGAAAATAAATATAATAATCAACAGGTTATAATATGAGCAAAACCAGACCAAGAAATAAAAAGGTCAACTCGCTAATAGTTATTCAAAGGTCATTTACCTTTGAATTCTACTGTTATATTTAAAAAGGAGGTAAAACATAGACTTGAAGGAATTTGTTTCAGAAACTTTATTTTCAATTGTCGATGGCATAAAAGAAGCTCAAGATAAATCAAAAGATTTGGGTGCATCAATAAATCCTGGTGGTTTAATGCGTAACAAGGCATCGGTTAAAGAAAATTCTGTTTGGGATAATACAACTAATAATTATGCACAATCTGTTGCTTTTGATATTGCAATAACTGCTGAAGATACCGCTCAAGGTGGGGCAAAAGTAAAAGTATTATCTGGTATTTTTGGCGGAGAAATAGGTGGTGAAAAGGAATCAAAAAATGTATTAGCCAGTAGGGTAAGTTTTTCTGTGCCTGTCCTTTTTCCTACTATAGCGATTAAAAACCCTGAAGCTAGGTCTCCTAAAAAGACTAAAGCAAAGCCAATACCGAAACCAATCACACCTTTTAGCAAATGAAATATAATCGGGTAGCCGAGGGTCTCTAACCCTCATCCCCCACAACACCTTTCTATTACCCATAAATATGACTATAGATTATTTTATGTATTAAGGTTTTAGTCGCCTACCCTTAACTCATGCTAATAATTCTACACCGAGGTGAATTGTTAGTATAGGTTATAGTTCCTGTGCCGGATCTGGATTAACACAAACATAATGGGCAGGTAACCTTTCAAACTTAACGGCCCGCTATCGCATCCAGTATTGCTTTACATTTCTGTTAAAAGCACGCTATATATTGCAGAATAATCCTCATTTGAAATGACATCTGCTCCTATCCCCAATGCCGGTAAGTTAAGCGATTCGCGTCATTCTGGCGAAGGCCAGAATCCATCACAACGAGAATGCAGGCCTTTAAAATGGATACCCGCCTACGCGGGCATGACGACAAAAAACCTTAACTTACCGGCATTCCTCCTATCCCTGGTTTTTCGAGTAGAGCCTGATTTTATTCACTCAGACTGCGGGTTATTCTTCCTGTCTTCTCCCCCTTTTTTCACTGCCTGCGCCCACACAGAGGTTTCTTTAGCGATCAGACTTTCGACGCGTTGAACCAGCAGGGTGAATGCATCATCATCGCTATAAGGCTCGGTGCGGGTCAGGAACAGAAATTTCTCATGCTTTAGCTGTTCCGCCGTAGCGCGGTATTGGATCCAGTTTTCCTGGAAACGAAACAGGCCGTTGATCGCCGAAGCGATCGCAATCGATGCACCTAGCCCGGCCGCAAGCCAGGCGAACCATGGCTCCCCGTTAAACAGCGCTGCGCTAAGAGGTATCAGCGCAGCTGTTACCAGTTCAAACGTGCGTAAAACCTTGTAAAGGCGTTGGTTGCGCACGCTTTTGCCCTCGTACCAGGTCAGCTGGTCATCGAGACGCAGATCGAGGTATTCCTGTTCATTCATCATCATGTTCTCCACTTAGCCGGAAATATTGTTTCGATGGGGCTGCGCCTCCATACCCACAAAGGGACAAACAAAAAGATAATAGGGTAACAAGTTTCTGGCAAGACGAAAACACAGATTATTGCCTGCTACATCTGTGTTGTTGCAGAGACGGTAGTTCTACTGCGGGGCTTACGAATTGTTAAAGCTGCCAGCGCAAACCACGCGCCAGCAACAATAACCTTTACTTAACTTGCTGTAACGCACTGCCAACAGCCAGTGCCACATCGTGGTTTTTAAGAAGACTAATAAGATGTGTTCCAGTTATTACGTATATTGATTTTCTCTGCCAGCTCCTTTCCATGCTCAGTAACGGCTTTAAGAGTATCAAATCTAACACCTTTTATTTCTGATTTGCCTCTAACAAGAATATAAGTATGCCACTCACCTTCCTGCATGCCTTGTGGAGGCTCTGATTTTTCTACGCTTTTCAGGCTATAGCCCTGTTCACGCTGTTTCTTTGTTGTCTCTGTGCTCACTGGAAAATAACCTATGGTTGTGTACGCGATACAGCAATATATTGTATTGCTGTCCCAGCATACGCTAGATTGAGGTAAATTACTGAAATAACGATGGATATTTGCTCAATAGCACTTAAATTTGAACCTATAATTCTTTAAACAGTCCGTTCAGTATCACTTCATTTAAACGATATAATCAAAATAGTTTTCAAATTAAGCTGATATATGGTTCAAATTCAATGCAGGTAAATCCTGCACTGTTGACATGGTTTTACTCTGCCCCAATTATAATCTCGTTTAGTTAAAACTCTGTTACTTAGAAGCGTGTTTAAGTATTTGAACAATGTAGAATATTTTTTCAACTCGAAGGCAAGTCATTAAGTCATAAGTTTTTTCTAAATTATGATAATAGCTGATTTATCTGGTTACCTTTTTAAGGTCATTTGTTTTTCTTCGTGATCTTCGTGTCTTCGTGGTGATTATCTTTTGACTTTCATAATTACGCTGAGTAATTACAATTTGCTCTACTAATTGCTATAGCGCACACTCACAAAATGAAACCTGCTAAAATTAGCGTCACTGACTATCATCAGCGCAGCAAGCATCGCCTGCAGAAATATGCCAACGGACCGGGCGGCCTTGACTGGGCATCTCAGGCCAATCCATTTCGTGAATTTGCCGGTTGCCCGAAAATTGTATTGCCACTTTCAACACAACAGTTCAATGCAAACTTTGCCGACCTTTACCAACGGGATAAAATACCGGGCGCTAGTGTAGTGTAGCAAACTATGCTATGAAATGGTAAAATCCTGCCACGAAAAAA
>CALCSG010000210.1 GCA_937894085.1 uncultured Gammaproteobacteria bacterium
CGCACATAATTCGGCAGCCGACGCGCTATCACCCTCTATCATGCCGTAAGACTGCTCAAAAACCAGGCTGGCAGATAGTGATAGTGGCTGATTTTTCGCGTACTTATTGGCCAGATAAGAAGACAGAATCATCACCCCTTTAGAATGAATTGGACCACCGAGTTTCGCTTCTCGCTCTATATCAATTACCTTCCCCTGCCCTAACCTGGCCGTGGCTGTAATCCTCACCGGTCGACCAAACATGTAATCACCCAGCTGAATAACGCTCAATGCATTAATCTGGGCGACTTTTTCGCCACTTGTATCCAGCAGAAAGGTGCCTCTGATGACCTGTTCCTGTAACTTTTCATTAATCTGATTCTGCCTGATACGTGCAGTATCTATGGCTTGCTGAATATCTGAACGTTTCATATTTTGTCTATCATGCTGTCTTGCCCAGTAGTCCCCTTCTCTTAACAGATCCAGTAAATTACCGATATGCAGGGAAATTTTCTGACTATCTTCCAGCTGTCTCGAGCAATGTTCGATAATGCGTTCAACTGCATTTTTAGAAATCGGTATCAACTCGTTCTGCTTTTGCAGACCGGCGATTAAGCGTGCATACAATTCAGAATTCTCATCGTTTCGATCAATGTCTTCAGCAAAGTCTGCAGACACCTTGAATAATAAACTGAATTCGGGGTCATGCTGTTTCAGCAGGTAATACAGTAATCGACTGCCTGTCAGAACAATCTTAACCTCGATGGGAACAGGTTGTGGCTGTAATGACGTTGTAGCGGAAAGACTGAACATTTGTTCCAGCGATTCGATACGCACTTCGTGTGCATGTATCGCACGTTTCAGACCTTCCCATGAAAATGGGGACATCAATACCTTGCGAGCATCCAGCACCAGGTAGCCACCATTTGCCCGATGCAGGGCTCCGGCCTTGATCAACGTAAAATCCGTTAATAATGTGCCATATTGGGATTTGTGCTCGACCGACCCTATCAAATTGAGATAACTGGGGTTATCTTCATAAATAATTGGAGCGCCTTTTGTCTGGCTATTATCGACCAGTACGTTCACCTGGTACCTTGAAAACACAGAAGAAATAGTATTATGGTCAATTTTTTCAGAATCTTTTTCTTCACCGAACTTTCTGATTTCATTGACATTATCTATGATATCCTGCTTCACAGAATCAATAAAATTTATTGCATCTTCTAATTTACTGTATTTTAAAATTATTTCCTCGAACGATTGATTGACCACAATTTCGGATATTTCACGGTTAAGCTGTTTGATTTTCTGTCTGTTTTCCTTCTGCCAGACAGGTACTTTTTTAATGGTATCTATCAGATCAACTTCTACTTCATCAATAACTTTTTTTACTTTCTGCTGTTCCTTCTTTTCAAGCTTTTCAAATTCATCCGGTGATAATACCTTGCCATCTTTCAGCGGACCGAGGGTATAACCGCCGGGGGTGCGTAATACGGTAATATTATTTTTTTCTGCCTTATCAGATAACATCTTAAAAGCGTTTATTTCCTTCTGTTTGTATTCGTTTTGTATTGATTCAAGCCGGGATAGATATTCTTCACTCTCAAATGCAGCTGGAATTGCCACCAGGATATCTTCAATTAACTGCAGCATATCCTGTTGCAATTGAGCGGCATATCCTGCGGGTAATCTGAGCATCACAGGCTTACGCTGATCTGCAAAGTTATTGATATAACACCAGTCAGGGGGAGTATCTGCAGTGGTTGACTGTTCTTCCAGTATTTTTTTTATGGTGGTATTTTTGCCTAACCCGGTTGAACCCTGAACATAAAGGTTGTAGCCATCATGTTGCATGCCTATTCCAAACTTAAGCGCATCCATGGCTCTGGTTTGACCTAAATGTTCACCATTATTTTGTAGATCAGCAGTTGTTTTAAAGGATAAGCTGGATAGATTGCTATAATGATACAAACTCTCCAGAGGAAGTTTATCGCTGATATTATTATCTTTCTTCATAAACTTTTAATCCATAATACTGACAGTTCAACTCTGTTTTAAGAGACTAAAATCCCGCTTCAAAAAACTGCATAACCCGAAGCGTAACTTAAATCCGCCTTTGTGCCACGGCTTATTGAAAAACTATTTTTATATCTATTCCTATAAACCACAAACCACTTTTTGTTTCATTGATTCACGTCAATAAAGAGCCTGATGCGGAATTCAGCTTATTTTCTGAAAAAAAATTTCACCACGAAGGCACAAAGAAATACTGTAAAGTTATAACTAAATGGATAGCTCAGTTATTGTTATGACTTTGAAAAAAGCATATTGTTATATTAAGTTTTACCTTTGTGTCCTGGTAGGGAAGGTCTTTAGATTTTTTGATTATGCTGAATAGTTACAACTTAACAAACAAACTGCTGATAAAATTAAGATTGATTTGATATGGATGACAAAACT
>CALCSG010000211.1 GCA_937894085.1 uncultured Gammaproteobacteria bacterium
CGTTTGTTCAGTGAGCTTTAAGCGAGACCCCGCTTTTACGCTGAGCAGTTACATTAATTTTTTGAATTAACAGGGGGTATTAAGCATTAGCCCTGCTCATAATCCATTCTGAAATCTCTTTTTTATTCCAGCCAACCAGACGGTCTGAAATCTTTTTCCGTGAGGGAAACGTTCCTAGTTTTTCCATCCGCCAAATAGTTGAATCGGATAAACCGGTCAAACTCCTTAACTCTCCTTTTCTATAAAAACCTGATAAATCTTTACTGCTCATGTTGTTCTCCAGCTATATAAAATTAAATATATTAGTCTGCGCCGCGAAAATAATATTGGCATTGGCTACAGAAATAAAATATAGCTGGTTGGGGTAGCTAATTCAATAAAAGAATAAGTAGTGAGAATATGTAACTACAAATAGTAATAAAGAGTTATATTATGTATTTAATTGATGTATAGTGATTTCGTGTAAAATAATGAGTAAGTAAATAGGAGGAGACAGGCTTTGTATGAATAAAGATATTAATCACTTAAGTAATACTAGAGACTTTATGAGCCATGATGATGCTAAACATCTTGTAGAGAATGCAGAGAAGTGGAGTGGGGCAAAAATTCGTGATACTACCAATCAAGAAATAATTAACTTGCTGAGAGAGCAAACTGTAATAAGAATTAATAATGAATCTTTAGTTATTCCTATTGATTATGACATACAGTTTAAAGATGGTTTTCAGCCTGTTGTTGCTGTGTCATTCAGTCAGTTTGGAAAGAAGCCTCAGACGATATGTCATTTTGCTGCACAGAATCCTGTAATCCTTGAAGGAAGATTTAATGGTGTAATGAGAGATATTGCATATTTATTACCCTTAAGGCAATTGCTAGGTACAAAAATTAGAGGCAATGTGCCTAAGAGCGCATCTAAATCTAATAATGAGCTTATGTTAAAGATTCTTGATGGAATAAATGAAACAGCTTCATTATTAAGAGATAACTCTTCCGACATCAAAGATGTCTCCCGAGATATCAAAGATGTTTCTCTCAATGTAAAAGATTTACTTTTGAAAGCTAAATAGATTAAGGTTTATTTGTACTGATACCAGTGCAATTTATTTATTAAGCAAGGTTTTAAATTTAAAGATCAGAGATGATTTTATTTAATAGTAGATCATATTTTGTGAAGCCATTGATCTTCTCTGGCAAATGATCACTTTTATCATAATGCTTAAAATCAACACCAATTAGTCCATGATTTTGAATCAGGTTACGTTTTTCTCGATCAACCCCGGCGTCAATCATCAGGTTTTTGCAGGTTCTTCTAATATCTCGTAAAGAAAATGGGCTGACATCGAACTGTGTATAATATTTTCTAATTGCTTTCTGTATGGTTTCAACACGAATTGGTGTTTTTCCTGTTGTAGTAAAAGGATGGGAATAGTCTTCGGTGGGTAGCTGCTTCAATAAATTGATTGCTCTGGATGTTAAAGGGGTTAAGTACTCTCTTGTATTACCCTTTCCTTTGCTATCAACTATATTTAATGTTCTTTTGCTCAGGTCGTAATCCAACCACTGCGAGCGTAGCAATTGTTTCGGTCGTTGTCCCCCAGTTGCAAACAGAAAATGTACTAGCGCGACTATTAAAGGGTTTATATTTTCAACATATTGAAAGTGATGCCAAAAATGTTTCACCTCTTCTAGGGTCAAAATTCTATCTATGACTTTCTCATAATCTGATTGTTTTGGAATCGGGGTGACAGGGTTGCTAGTGATACGAAAAAGCTTTCCATCACTAGCTATATGACGAGGATCATTATCAACTTTCATTCCATAATTGAAAGCCGCAAGCAAGTGACTTCTAAGTCTATTTACTCCGGCTTTTACACCTCTCTGAATATGAAAACTAAGTATTTTAATAATATCATCAGTCTTAATATCGCATGCTTTTATTGTTTTAAATTCAGGGAAATATATGAAAACATCAACATTGAAATAACGTTCCACATCTTTAAAAGATGATTTTTTATTATTTATTAGATGTTTAATGTAGCTATTAAAAAGTTCTTCTAATGTTCCCTTGAGAGACTCCTTTTCCAGGTTTTCTTTCTGTAACTTAAGTTCTAGCTCTTGTTTTTTATTTTCTATTTCTAAGAAGTTCTTAAGGTCAGGATGTTCGTTCCTGGTTCTAGACAGGTCAATGGTTTTATTTCTAATTTCAGCTAATGTAAGACCTGAGTTTTTCCCAGCTTTATAAAAGCCTACTTTTAAATGAACCTTCTTCTTTTGGTAGAAATATCTATAGTACGCCTCTATTATTCCAAATCGGTTTCTTAAGAGTAATGTGCCTGCGCCTCTCCCTCCGATAGGTTCTGCGAGAGAAGAGTTTGATTTTAAATTCCTTATTTCTTTATCGGTAAGTTTTATCACGCTTTTGGTGTCAGTTACGGTATCAGTTAGTATTTGATTATATGTGAAACACAGTGAATGGAAGTGGGGTGATAATATAGATAAAGTCTTTAATTGTCAATAAGTTACAGTTTTTATGTGATTTGTTGTGGTTTGTAATGAAGTGCTGTGAAATGATAAATCTATTGACTTGTAATCAGTAGGTCCCGCGTTCGATTCGTGGTGCCGGCACCAATTTATCTAGAAGAAGGCTTGCGAACTGTCGTAAGCCTTCTTATATAAACAATTTTGCGAATATATTACATTGTGCTATTCGTTTGTCAAATATTGCTAAGGCTATTATTTAAAAGGGATTGAAGCTGCTCCATGTCTGGGTGGACATAGAAATTCATCGTAGTACGGATATCTGTATGCCCTAGTATTAATTGTAAAGGCTTTATTTGTCCTGTTTTGGCTACTTCAGTGGCCATAGTATGTCTGAGCATATGTGGTGATATATTGAAATCAACTTTTTTGCTCAATCTCCTAAAAAGGCCACTTAACTGACCTACAGTCATTTTATTTCTTTTATAGCGATCATTTAAAATATTAATATTAAAGAGCTGAGTGTCAGGGCTATAGGATTTTGCATGATGACTTTTCATGTATAGCGTATACATTCGGAGGTCAGGTATTAAATTTTCCTGTAATGGTAACTTCCTTCCAATATCTATTTTATCTCCTATTGCTGAAAGATAGATAATCCGCTTTTCTAAATCTAAATCTTTCCATTTAAGAGTGATCAGTTGTTTTCTTCTTATTCCGGTAAAATAGATAAAACGAATAACTATCCTCCAAAACCAACAAGGATCAAATGCACAACTATGATCCGTAAAGTAATCAGTAATGGTATTGAGCTGGGTAGAGGAAAGAACTTTCTGCTTACTACTGATCTTATATTTACCCCAGTTTAGTTCCTTAAAGAAATTATCGTCAGGAACATATTTTCTATAAATAGCAAATTTCCATAAAGCTCTCATATGCCTGAGATAGGTATTCCACGTGATGTCACTGGAACGATTTATGACGGATAGTCGCCAGTTTAATAATGGTTCCAAGGTAACTTCATTAAGGTGCTGTATACCGGTATCCGTAATAAAGCAACGTATGATACCGGTATAGCTAAATATTGTGGCCTTACTGAGTGATTTTTCAAGTTTGTATTGATCTAATAACTCATTGAAAGTTGAAATACTTTTCATGCTTCAGATACTCCTGTTAGATTTAATTAAAAAAGGATGCGAATTTAAGCATCTTTTCTGTATTTTAAATTCCGAATTATGTTTTGGAGGGGGAGCTGAAAGTTTAGTGCCTATTCGGTATAGATTGATCTCTACTTTATTTTAATAAATTATCATACCTGCTGGAGTTTTCAAGAACTGAATTCATGGCTCCGGTTTTTCATCACCATTTATTATGGCAAATTTATATTGATTTATTATCATTTATGAACTTCTTCGAACCCACTAGAATTTTCAAGAACTGGATTGATGACAGGAGGTTTTACTTCACCGAAAACTGTCTTTGTAGGGAGTAACCAGCATTTTATTTTTGATATTTTTGAGTCACCATTAATTTGATAGGTGTGTATGTTGATTCCCGATTTAGTTCGCCTATGCTGTTTCTTTTTCTCCATATTAGCTTTTAGACGATCTTGAATTCGGGCCATCACTTTATTGATATTAGTCCCTTCTGGGCTTAACTTGAATTCCCAGATAAATTTTTTGAACGCTATAGGTGTGACTATTAGCGCGCCTTCTTTTGCAATATGGATTAACGACTTCGAGTTATTAACTTGAATCTTTCGTTCCTGCAGCCCTTCTTGCAGCCAGGTAATAAAGTGTTTAGCAATGTCAGGGTCTTCCAGCTTTATAATTGCAGGTAACTTGCTGGGCTTCTGGTATACCGATGCAGAGATCTGGGAGTTAGCTACAATTTGCTCCAGCTCTTTTTTCTCCTCATTTCCAGCCATGTAAAAATCTTTTACATGGTGATTTTTTCCATCAACAGGCTCAGGATTTGCCGCAGTCCTCGAAGTTTCTGTTTCTGAAAGTACTGTATCTGTAAATGGGTCATCACATTGCGTTTCTGGTTCAGTGGATTCTTTATCTGACTCAGGTTTCAGTGTTTGATTGCTTTCAATTACTGGTTCAGTCACCCTGTTTTCAGGGTTTGAGTCAGTTTTCGATAGCATGTCCAATTCAGGCGTTGGTTCAATATTTTTATTGTTATCAATTACTGAAATCTGTCCCTGAAAAACACCAGGTTGTTTACTCGGATGAAATAAGCGATTTGTCTCAAACTTTAGTACTGTTAATTTCAAGCGGTCATTAATCTTGATAAGCCAGATTGCGGCATCACTCGGATTGCTGATGGCATAGCCATGTTCCTGCCAGGTATCAAAGAGTCGGGTATTATCACCCGGTATGTCGGAGGAACCCATTTTATGCAGGTAGCTTCTCACCTTATCGGCAACTGTCCCACAGACAAGATATGTGAAATGTCCTTCAGTCCA
>CALCSG010000212.1 GCA_937894085.1 uncultured Gammaproteobacteria bacterium
GGATGATATTTCACAGCTTGTAATATGAAAATATGGCTTTTATACTTCCTATACTCGCCTCTTCGAATAATCGTTTTAATCGAATAGAGCCTTTGCATCAGCAAGTGCATGAGCTTGCCATTGAGTTTTGTGATCTTAAAGAAAGTGGTCAGGTCGAGTTAGCAATGTCGAGAATGCACGAGCTTTTTAGTTTGCGAGATGAGTTGCTAGAGCATTTGAAACGGCTTTTGACTTATGGGTAGACGAGCTTATTTCTGTTTAAAAGCAATTCCTTGATAAATAAATTTGTGAGCCCCGTCACACTTTTTAGATTATCGAGTTTTTCGTAGTGCCGCTACAGCCCCCAGTTTAATCACACCATCATACTTTAGTCTCATAGCTATCAGACTAAAGACAGTGCGACTCAGACCATGGTCTAAGGCCTTGGTCTTAACCATCTACTAGACTCTGTATCGTAGTTTCAAGAAACCCGGGGATTTTAGATGGTTTGTAGTCTGGCAAGAAGTTGTTATAGAAAAGTTGTTTTATCTTTAGTGATTGGCGTAGTGACGCCAGGTGCTTTAATTTATTCATCTAGTCCATGGGCGGCTCAGCAATTCATCGAAAAAGATGGGGTCACAGTGGTTGATGAGGAACCGGCATTCGAAGGTCCGCATGAAGCCAATGCAGGCGCCTTCGAAGGTGGTCCTACCGGCACACATCTTGATGCGCTCATTGAACTTGCCGTACCGGAAGATCAGCAAAGAGGTGGCGGTGGTATCAACATACCCACAGGCGCATCGCCGAGCCCCTTGTTTGGTGCACAACCCTTCACCCAGAAAATGCTGAGATTTGAAGAGTTTGGGACTGAACAACTTAAATCGGCCGATTCTTATGCTCGTGGTGGATCGTTTCCTCGCCCGGTCAATGCTCAAAGCAGCCCCGATTCTTTTGCTCTTGATCTGTTTCTGGATCAGGATATCTACCCCTATCCAACACAGGCTGCTTTAACCGTCGATGAGGCCGATAAACTCGGCATGGATGTGGATCATCCTGAAGTGGGTTTAAACCCGTGGCAGGAAGATATTGAAAGCTTCATAAATCGTCCATTGGCCAGCCCACCCGCAGAAGGGCGTCCACCTGGACTGGAATGGTCTCACCAGCGTTATGAGGAATTTTTTCCTAAGGTGTATTTCAAGTCTGCACAGGCCGGTGCCAGAACCAACCTGGGCTTGCGCGATAAAAAACAGAGACACCAGTATTCACTCGGTGAGTTTGGACCCAAAGGTTTGTACCATAATACGGTAGGTGTGCCAGGGTTTGATAAAACCACCGAAGGGATCGATATTAGAATGCATCCGCGCATGCCTGTTCAGGAAGCCAATTCGATATTTACTTTTGACGGCACTTTGCCCCCTAAATTATTGACTGCACGCTATGGTGAAGGCATTTTATTTCGCCATTACAATGCGCTGCCGATCGACCCATCGGCTAATAATGGTTTTGGATTGCATACGATTTCGACTCATGAGCATAACGGGCATAACCCGGCTGAGAGTGATGGTTACACCAATGCATTCTTCTTTCCGGGCCAATTCTATGATTATCGCTGGCCCGTTCAACTGGCAGGTTACGATAGCATCAACACCGATGCTTCTGAGCCAAAAGCTGCTTTTCCCTGTAGTAAAGGTGATGAAATAACCGTGCTGGGGGCTACTAAACAATGTGTTATTCAAAACGGTCAAACCGCTGGCACCATTCAGATTCCTGGAGACTATCGTGAAACCATGAGTACCCACTGGTTTCATGACCATATGCTCGATTTCACCGCACAGAATGTCTACAAGGGCAATGCTGCAATGATGAATTACTACAGTGCCATCGATCGTGGAAATGAAACGATTGATGATGGTGTCAACCTTCGCTTTCCAAGTGGCAGTGGACTTGACTGGGGCAATCGTGATTACGACGTGAACCTGTTAATCGCAGAAAAAGCCTGGGGATCTGATGGCCAGCTATTCTTCAATGTGTTTAATACCGATGGCTTTCTCGGCGATCGAATGACGGTTAACTGGTTATATAAACCTACATTTGATGTTCGTGCACGTCGCTATCGTTTCCGTTTATTGAATGGTTCTGTATCGCGTTATTTTAAGATTGCTATGGTCACCGAAAATAACGAGCCCGTTCCATTTCATATGATTCTGAATGACGGCAACATTATGCAGCACGCTGTCCCCTTTAATAATGGCATTCTGCCTACACAGTCTATCGCTGAGCGCTATGACATCATTGTGGATTTTAGTCGATATGCACCAGGCACTAAGATTTATATGGTCAACCTAATGGAGCATCGCGATGGTCGTGGTCCAGTGAAGGATGCAGTTCCACTCAGTGATGTGCTTTCAGGGGCATACCGGTCTGTTATCGAAGGTGATGAGTGGAAAGAAGGCGATCCTGCGGTGGGTAAGTTTCTTGAGCTGACGGTTGTTGAAATGGGTGATGCACCAGCAGACGTCAGCATGAACCCAGCAGATTATGAAGTGGGTGGCCGCAAAATGATTGAGATGCCCGGATTTACTGACGAGGAGTTAGCCAATGCAACCCATCGTACTTTTGATTTTGGACGTTCGAGCGGTACCGATGACAAACCGTGGACAGTTAAGACCGATGGCGGCATGGGATTAAAAATGGATCCTCGTCGTGTATCGGCAGCACCCGATTTAAACGGACTGAAGGATGGCAGCGATGTTGAAATCTGGCATATGAGTACCGGTGGCGGTTGGTCGCATCCTATCCATGTTCATTTTGAAGAGGGCAAGGTCTTGAGTCGTGATGGAATGATGCCTCCAGAATGGGAAATATTTGCTAGAAAGGACGTTTTCCGAATTGGTCCTGAAGTGAATAGTAGTCGAGATATAACGGTCGCTTATCGCTTTAGAGAGTTTGCCGGAACCTATATGGAGCATTGCCATAATACGCAGCACGAAGATACCGCAATGCTGATGCGTTGGGATATTGAGAATCCTGGGCAGACACTGCTGTTACCTACACCTATGCCGACCTGGGAAGGTGTTGGATATGTAAACTCGGATGCTCTGGCCACTTTTAGAACGGGAGACCTGGCAGCAAAGAATGGTGGAGTCGAAGTCCCAACTGAACCAGCCAATGGTGGTGATGTGAATGGAGATGGCATCATTGATCGTATTTTTGATGACAACAAGCTGCGGTTAAAGGCAGTACGAGCAATGGAGCTGGATCAGGTTCCAGATATGTCACATATCTTAACGGACTATATTAAAAATAAAGATATGGCAATTGCTTTAGGTAAGGCGTTCTTCTGGGATCAGACAGTAGGTTCAGATGGTCAGGCCTGTGCTTCCTGTCATTTTGCGGCCGGTGCAGATAATCGTTCTAAAAATATGATATCTCCAACCTCAGAGAATAGAGATTATGCATTAGGTAATCCCGCATTCGAGATTGGCACAGGTCCGAATTATCAGCTCAAGGCAAGTGATTACCCCTTTGCCAAAGGTGTGAACGATGTGACCGGGTCAATGGGTAGCTTCAAGGCAGAAATGATAGAGCCTGCTCTGGTGACTCGTAAACAGGCTAAAAAGGCAAGACGTACTGGTGAAGATGTCTGTCGTAAAATTGTCGATGAAACATTTAGCGTAGGTGGGGTGAACCACAGACAGGTAACGGATCGAAACACACCTTCGGTCATTAACGCTGTATTTAATCATCGTAATTTCTGGGATGGCAGGGCCAATAACATGTTCAATGGTATCGACCCATCGGGCAGGAGATCCAATCTGAATAATCCTGATCAGGGCATCTGGGTTAACGATGAAATGGGGCTGCGCAAGATTCAGGTACTGATTAAAAATTCCAGTCTTGCGTCTCAGGCGGTTGGACCAGCATTGAGCGATGTTGAAATGACCTGTAAGGGAAGTATTTTCCCGCTGCTTGCTGAAAAAATGTTGGATCGTACTGCGCTCAGTCAACAAAAGGTGAGTGGTACTGACAGTGTTTTAGGTGACATGCTTCATCGCCGGGGTCATAAATCCAAGTCCCATTCACATGACCGAGATCATGATCATGATTCTCGCTCTAATGATAAAAAGGGCTTGATGTATAAGTACCGGGAAATGATAGAGCTAGCATTTCAGGATAAATACTGGAACCAGGAAGAGCCGCTGGATGATGGTTTTTATCAGATTGAATCTAACTTCTCACTGTTCTGGGGGCTGGCGATTCAAATGTATGAAGCAACGCTGGTGTCTAATATGACTCCTTATGATGACTTTGTTCGAGGTAATAATGATGCCTTGACTGAGCAACAAAAGTTAGGCTTTGAGGTATTTATTCGCGGTGATCGTGGTAATTGTGCTGGTTGTCACTCAGGTAGTGAATTCACTAGTGCTTCAGTCATTGCTACGGCATTGGCACCCGATGGTGGACCATTTGATCTGGATGTCGAGAGAGTAGTTGCTCCTGAGCCTTTTCAGCGCATG
This sequence comes from uncultured Gammaproteobacteria bacterium, assembly GCA_937894085.1. Lineage (GTDB taxonomy): Bacteria > Pseudomonadota > Gammaproteobacteria > JACNJF01. The sequence goes on from CALCSG010000212.1 coordinate 4,497, forward strand.
CGTATGATGGATGGTGGTATATCGGTTTATGAAGGTGGTTACTACAATATTGGTGTCACACCTAGCGAAATGGACCTGTGTATCGGTGCAGATCAAGGTGGATTCCCACTATCTTACTCACGTCAGGCCTTACAAAAAGCCGATGGCACACTGGTTGATGTAGCCGATTTAGAGGCAAACCAGGCGGCTATGGGTGATGCAGCGGACTTTGCAGTCACTAGTGGTCCTGTTCAGGCTGGTGAGCGAGTGGGCGTTGATGGTGCCTGTAAAACACCTTCTCTGCGTAATGTTGAGTTAACCGCACCGTATTTTCATAATGGTAGTCAATCAACTCTGGATCAGGTAATCGTGTCTTACATGCTCAAATTCAAAAACCTGCATGCAGAGGAGAACGCGGAAAATATATCTCCAGCTATAAAATACATTGATATTGGAGGTCTGGCTACTGATGGTGTGAGTATAAGAGGTGGTGAAATAGAAGCACTTAAATCATTTATGATGGCATTGACAGATGAGCGCGTTCGCTTGCATCAGGCACCATTTGATCATCCGCAGCTGACTGTGCCAAATGGCGCTAAAGAGGCTAAAGAGTCTAAAAAGTCTAAAAAAGATAAGGATAGAAATAAGGATGGCATGGCTGATGATCTACATCTGGTAATACCAGCGGTAGGTGCTGCAGGTATGGATCAACCATTACCTAAGTTCCTTGATTAGCATTTCGGCATGAATTCCTGTGTGTTGGGTCTATACTGACTCAACACACAGAGAATGTTTTTTAATTCTCATTTAGACGATCAAATTAACATCAGAATAATCCTGAAAAAAGATCAGGTTTCTGTAGTTTTTTAAAAAGGATGCAAGCCAGATGATGAAAATTAAAAGTGCGGTAAAATTTTTAATCACTTTAACGATGACGGCCGCGGTGAGTAATGCGGCATTGGCTAATCAGGGCGCAATATCAGGTGAAAAGGCAACCGGTATCAATCCTGTAGAAGTAAAAAGCCAAACTGCTGTGCCAGGAAAAAAATCGATATGGGGTAGAGACTATTTCCCTAACTCCACACTGATAACTCAGGATGGAGAAGAGGTTAAGTTTTTTGATGATCTGATCGAGGGTAAGGTTGTAGCAATCAACTTTATATATACAACCTGTACTGATTCCTGCCCGCTGGAAACAGCAAGAATGAAAGAAGTGAAGGCCATTCTGGGTGATCGGGTAGGTAAAGACGTTCATTTCTACTCAATCTCTATTGACCCTAAAAACGATTCACCTGCTGTACTGCAAGCCTACAAAAAGAAATTTAAGATTGGACCTGACTGGACATTTCTGACAGGCAACGAGTCAGATATCACCAATTTACGTAAAAAGCTCGGTTTGTATATCGATGAGCTGAATAATGAACCCGGTGACTTAAAGGATCATAACCTGAACCTGATTGTTGGGAATCAATCTACTGGGCGCTGGATGACGCGTTCTCCTTTTGAAAACCCGCATATTCTAGCGTCACAACTTGGGGACTGGTTACATAACTGGAAAACCGCAAGTACCAGTGTCAATAGTTATGCCAACGCGCCACGATTAAGAAAATTATTACCTGGCGAGCAGTTGTTTAGAACACGCTGTAGTTCCTGCCATGGCATTGGCAAGGAGAGTGTTGGCCCAGATTTATTTGCCGTGACCGAGAATAGAGATCGGGTTTGGTTAACGCGCTGGCTGAAAGAGCCGGATAAGATGTTAGCGGAAAAAGACCCTCTAGCCGTGAGTTTATTGAACCGGTTTAAAATACCCATGCCGAATATGCGCCTGACCGATCAGGATGTAGAAGATGTCATTGGATATCTGACCGCAGAAACTGAACGGTTAAAATAGCTGAGTAGTGTTAGAGTCGGTAAACAGCGTTTCTGATTACTTTCGCTTAATTCTATCAACAATAATTTCAGCATTGGCACCAACACTTCCGCGTACTTGTACATAGTCTCCAATGGAGGGATTCTTTTTGATGCGGGTATTGGAGTTGATCACTAAATTCAGACCATTCAAAGACCGCTGATTATTCAAGGTGCCGTGTAAGCGGATTCGTGCACCAGTAATTTCTGCTGCGGCTATACCATTTGCATCACGAGCGCCATCATTAATCCACTGACCAATGTGTTCGATCTCTGGTTCGGATAAATAAGGTGGGCCATTGAAGGGCATGCGCGGTTTTGCGTGTCCGATTACGCGTCGATAAAGTTCACTGGCCAAGGCATTGCCGGGGACGACTCGAGCACGGTCGGTTGTTGATATGGTTTCTGCATAAGAGTCCAGTCGATAGTTTTCAGGTGGTGCTCCCATCATGCCATTCGGCATATGGCACATTGCGCATCGACCTAACAAAATGGGCGCAATGTCAGTGTAAGTTAACGGTGCTGCCAGACTCACTTGAGCATTGATCATCGTGATAGATGAGATGAATAGTAAATGCCTGATGGGCGCTGGAAATATATTAAATAGTTTCACCGAATTAACTCCACAGTAACGGCTCTTGAGGTTTGCTAGTGATTATAGTCGGTTAATAATGGGTGACGTCTATAAAGAATGTGCTCTTATAAAATCGGTAGCTGATGAAAGACATTATTAAGGTATGGTTATTGCCGCCAGCTAAACGCTTCAAATAATTTATCCCACTCTGGCTCCGCTTCTGCTTCAAAGCACAGCCTTTGCCGAGTGATGGGGTGATCAAGGCAAAGCCTGTGAGAAGTCAGCATCAAGCGATGGATATCATATTGCTCACGAAAGAAACGATTGTGTTTTCCATTCCCATGAGTGGTGTCGCCGATGAGATGATGTGAAATATGTTTGAAGTGTTTGCGTATTTGCTGCCTTCTGCCTGTTTGAGGAGAAACACTGACCAGTGAGTATCGAGTGCTGGAGTAACGATCAACCTCAAAGGGGAGTTCTACTTTTTGTAAACAGCGATAGTTGGTAATTGCCTCCTGATCTTTTTTATTGCCCTCTTCATCTGCAATGGGGTGGTCGATTTGGCCGCTATCATCGACCCAGCCACGGACTAATGCGCGGTACTCTTTTTCAACGAGATGGTCTTCAAACTGCTGGGCAACAATTTTAGCCATTTCCGAGTTCAGTCCAAAAGCCAGTACCCCAGAAGTCGCTCTGTCTAAACGGTGAATGGGGTAGACCCTTTGGCCTATCTGGTCGCGTAATGTTTGTAGTACAAAAACCGTATCACGCGAGATAGGGCTGCGATGCATCAACAGTCCCGCAGGTTTGTGGATGACAATAATATGTTCATCCTGATGGAGTATGGCTAAAGGATTCATAGATATGTTAATTTATCAGACATACGAATATTGTTATGCTAGGTCTTTGAACGCTCGTATTTTACGCTTCTTATTTAATATGAACTCGGCTTTGTTATGCTATGACCTTGATATTTTGCATCACCCTGGTTCATTCGGGCCAAAATTTTATACCAACAGACCCATACTCGGAAATAAGCGATCCGCGAAATGAATAGAAAAATTGAATTATTGGCGCCCGGTGGCGATGTTGAAGCTATTAAAGCAGCGGTTATTGCCGGCGCGAATGCCGTCTACTGTGGACTGGATAATTTTAACGCCCGCAACCGCGCATCTAACCTATCCTTTGATGACTTATTAGGCATTTTACGTTTGGCCCACCAGTACGATTGTGAAGTTTTTTTGACCGTGAATGTTGTCATCCTGGAACAGGAAATTCCGAGCTTGATCAAATTGTTTAACAAGCTAGTCAACACGGGTATCGATGGCATTATCGTACAGGATCTTGGCATTTTTAATCTGGTAAAGAAATATTTCCCGACGCTCAAAATTCATGCTTCAACTCAGCTGACGACGCTTAACGAAGGCCAGATTTTGTTCCTGTCTAAAATTGGGGCATCGCGCGTTAACCTGTCGCGCGAATTAAATATTGACGAGATAAAAGCATTGACGGCTCTGGCCCACGAGCACGATGTACTCACCGAAGTTTTTGTGCATGGTGCGCTGTGTATTGCATTTTCTGGTCAGTGTTATTCCAGCTCGGTCAGCGTGGGCAACTCGGGTAACCGAGGATCTTGTAGTCAGGCATGTCGAGATGAATATGAAATCACTGCGCAGGGCAATCGCTTCCCGCTCAACTTGAAAGACAACTCAGCTTACTTCGATTTGCCGGCGTTAGTCGATGCAGAGGTTGACTCTTTGAAAATTGAAGGCCGTATTAAAAATGCACACTATGTTTATACCGTAGTCGATACCTGGCGAAAGCAGGTTGACGAGTTTGTTATAAAAGGAAGACTATTGACCGATGACGCTAACTTGCATCGTGTTTTTAACCGCGACTTTACCAACTCATTTTTACAGGGCAACCTCAGCAAGGATATGTTTATCGATAATCCTCGTGATCATAGCGTTCACTATGCGGTTCAAAAAAGTAATGCAGTTTTAGTGAAAGATATTGAGCATGTTAAAAAAGAGCTATACACGAAGAAAAATGAACTTGGTGCGGAACTCGCAGAAAAAATTAAATATCTCAGTATTGCTAAAAAACCGTTGGTACTTGATTTTTCTGGAAAGTTGAACGAACCTTTTCATTTAACTATGACGATTGGTGATAACGACAAAGTTCACAAGGCAAGTTTCGACCCTAACCTGTCATTCCCTACAGAATGTAGGGGGCGGCTG
>CALCSG010000213.1 GCA_937894085.1 uncultured Gammaproteobacteria bacterium
CACGAGTCTGTCTTTCACTCCGTCAGCCAGATTTTCCGGCGTATGGAATACATATCAGGAAAAGCTGTGTCCTAAGTGTTCTACGATTATCTAGGTAGCTTGATAGTCCTTATCGCTAGAAACAGAAGACAGAGTAGGGCAAGCAGTGATGCCCATGGAAACCTGATTAGTGTTACCGGTATATACAATAGCCCGCGGACAATCATGCGCATGAAATCGTGTTGTTTCAGGTAGTGCGCGAGTGGTGGCGAATTATGATAGTAAATGGAAACGAATTGCTGGCCCCAGACATACGGCAAAAGATTCTCGTCGCGAAACTTTCGCAGCACTAATACTTCTTTTTCCATATCGCTACCGTAGGCGGCAGTGGCGATGAAGCACCCCGGCCCAGCGCCACATTGATCAGCGCATGAGGGTTCTGGGAAAATTTGAAGAGTCGAGCCCCGAATGTTATTGCTGATGTCCGCATCTGCGATTGTTTCACTGGATACTGATGCTGAACCACGTATAGTTTCCCCTGTCGAGCCATCTGCGGTTACCACGATATCGACCGTTGCTGTTCCTCCTGAAATCAATGTACCCAGGTCACAATTCACGTGTATGGGGTACCCTAACGCAGTCACGCACCCAATCCCGACACAGTGGGTCAATGCTGTGCTACAGGCACCTTGCGATGATAGGGAGGAGACGAAACTATTTAAAGTCAGGTCAGGCAGTGAGAAGTCTACTACTGTGTCGGTAACTGTAGCCGGCCCATTGTTGCTAACCTGTAATGGGTAAGTCGTGTTGATACCTGGATAGCTAAAGATGGACCAAATGTTATTGACAGCCAATGAATCCTGAAAATAGTAGGCTATCGCGAGATCGGCAGAATCGCTCAGCGACACACTGACTACGGAGGCTGTTGCAGAGTCATTTAATGAGTATTCATCGGGAGTACTACTAGTCACTGTGGACGTGGTATTGATACTTCCGAGGACCGTTGTTATCAGTTCTAACGTCACCGTTGCCTGTACGCTGATAAACCCTGCATCGATGGTGCCGATATTGCAGATAACCGGAGTGCCTGCCGAACAGGTTCCTTTGGTTGTCGTCGCTGATACCAGACTCAATCCAGCAGCTAACGAGCTGGTGACGATTACATCCTGTGCAGTATCCGTGCCCAAATTGGACACAGTCGCAGTTAAGTAGGTTGTGCCGTTGACCACTGCCGGCGATGGCGAAATACTGGTGGCCAGTAAAAGGTCAGTATCGGCAAAAGAAATGGATGAATATATAAAAATCCAATACAGAAATCCTGGTATGACTAGCCGCATATACTTCGTACCTCATGGTAGAAAACGACTGATAGTGCTTCACACAGCTACCACCGGGAGGGGCTGGGATTTAGTAGTCAAAGATCAGCACTTTAATACATGAGCATACTATTTTTGCAGGTAAGTGATACAAATATTTTTAATGAATATCCGCCGGGTAATTATTAACAGGTACAGTTTAGAGGTTGTAATCAGTGTGAGTTTTGAATCGAAACGAAATCCAGGCGTCGGATACAAGTTTGCTTCGAAAATATTTGACCGAATTGGGTTTAGGGAGTCGCGGGACCCGTTCATCAACGGCTACTGTTGAGGTATCTGCTTTTCTGATAGCTTGTGCCAGATATCCTCACCTGGGACTGGTTCGACGGTTTATTTAAAAAGATTCTTGTTCGCAGGAATTGCCACTCCCCAGACGGACTTCTCGGGAAAAACCTTGAAGAAAACGACGCCACCGCATGCAGGACTAGGGCCTGGAACTTCCCAGGTTCCTCCAGGACCCACGCCTCTGGCACCGTTTTGGCCCCGGCAAGGCTACCCCATCCCGCCCCCTCAGGCAGGAGAGTAGGGCGTCCGATGGTGAGCTCAGAAATCGAATTTTCAATGGTGAAGAGCGTTGTTTAGGTTTAAGGAATGTTCGGTGTTAAACAGCATGTAAAACTGAAGTTTGAAGCGGGGCTGATCGCTTTAAATTTACAACTGTATTTGAGCAAATTGGTACTAGAATGAATATATAACCTGTCCCTGATTGTTGCAGACTAGGTAGAATCAGTCGAATGTGTGAATTTCACAGGCCGTACATCGTAATATTTTTTTCGTTCTACGCTTGAGAAGTACACAGCACCAGGGCACGCGCACACCATCTTTCTTGAATCCTGATCAATTATATTAAAAAACTCAACACACGACGAACATACACCATCATTACTTGTAACACTGTATGGAATGCTTTCACCATCGATATAGGCAGTATATTGATGCGATAAAAAATTAGCATGATTTGCGCGATGGTTATTCCAGTGTTTACTAATATTATCACCAGGCCCCCAAAAACCCGTCAGGGTAAAGAATATTTTGAACACAAGGCCGTCTTTGAAGGTTTTCTTTTCCCAGTCATCAGGTCGCTGGCTCTGGTATTCCTCCGAATCAATCAGCTTCTTTTTGTCTAACAGGCCGGGAAGTGATTGTGGTAAAAATTCCGTACCAACAATATTTGAATCCAGATACCGGGTATGTTTTTCAGGCAATTTTTGTTCACTGACAACCAGATAACAGCCTGCTTTATTTGATTGGCGGTACCATGAACCCTGCCGGTTACACAGGCCGTTAAAGATTTCTGGCGATGCGTAACGAACAATATTGTTTTTTGCATTCAGGGTTTCACAGGATGTTTTCCTGACTGGCCTGATGATGAAACCCGATGAACTCAAGTCATTCTTAAACTGCTCAAATTCATCGCCAGTGACCCAGTAAATATATTTATTGTATTGAGTGGTATTGGTCATTTTATTCTCCACTTGATGTGTTCCAGATGAAATACATTATTTATTTAACATTGTGCCGGCGGTTGATATGGCAGGCAGGCCAGTCTGAATAAGACACCAGTAAGGTCGCCACCCGGGTGGAAAGAAACATCGCTCAACTAACACCTGAGCTAGCCATAAAGGCGAGCACGCTTTGAATAACCTTTTCATCCTTCAATATTTGGTTATGCCCAAGGCCTTCAGTTTCCAGTATTTTGCAACCGCACCAGTGTTGTGCTATCGACTTAAACTGATCCAGCGAAATTTCTTCGTCTTCGCTGTCGTATATCAACAAACCTTTGCAATCGATTTGAGCCAGCATGTTCTCAGGTGTAAGCAAGTCCCAGACATCATCCACCCCGAAGATATCGGCCATCTTCTGACCTATCCTTTCATGAAATCGACTCGACAATTTAAGGTTAAGTTTGAATACATCGCTATAGGATTGATACATTTCCTGTGCATCAAGATGCGGTCCGAACAACACCATCTGCCGCACTAACAGACCACGCTGGGCGGCAGCTACCGCCGCCATGCAACCGAGAGAATGCGCCATCACCGTGTCTACAGTTCCAATTTGTTGCTGAATGGCGAGCAGGCAGCCGATAAATTCAAGCAGATTGGTCTGCTTGCCGGGATTGCTGCCATGTGAAGGCGCATCAAATACAGCCACCTGGTAACCAGCCGAAACTAATCCGGGAATCAATCGACGAAACTGAACTCCAGAACCGCTCCATCCATGCATCATCACCACCAGTGGGCCCTGTCCCCACAAAGAGACTGGTATCGACTTACCCTCAAGCTGCAACTCGACACGGGATTGCGCCTGTTGCCAGAACTCGTGAATCCAGCGTTTTGGTTTATTTTTAAAAACTGTGAACCAGATATTACTGAGCACTTCTGCTGCCCATTCGTTATTGAAGCGAGACACAGCGTTCAAACCCATACCGATCAATTGATAGTGAACTGGAATGATACGTTTACTTCGTCCAGATGGTTTCAACCGTGCTTTAACGGATCGATTAGTATTTCCAATACTGGCAAATTGCTGAGACATCTCGATACCCCCTTGTAAGAGATGACAGTATGTCTATTGTCATTGGTGTTCAAAAGTGTCATATTCGACCTAATGCTGGCCAATTTGGACATAACTCATGCGAATAGCCATACTCTTAATGGATCGTTGTATCGGCAGCGGCATCCATAGCCTTGTCGATTCATTGATTGCCACTAACTACACCCTGGTGAAATCGGATCAGAACCCCGTGTTCGAGTGGAATACCGTTTCCATCGATGGCCAGACCGTGATGCCAACCAATGGGCTCGGAATTCAGCCTGATTACAGTCTTCAAGATTACATCCAGCTCGATACTCACCCCGATGTGTGGATTTTCCCATCGGTGTTTCAGTCGTCGACCGGTTACAGCAAAGTCGAACAGGCTCTGGCTATAGCTGAACCGATTATTCCAGTGATACAACAGCACTATGACCGTGGCGGTTTGTTGATTAGTATTTGTAGCGGTTCTTTCCTGCTCGCCAAAGCCGGATTGTTGAATAGCCTGCCTGCGCTGATGCACTGGAAGAGCGAGCCACATTTCCGCCGCATGTTTCCTCGGTTAAAAATAGACACGCATAATGCCATTGCAGATTATGGCAACATAATCTGCGCGATTGGTGGCGGCTCAGCTTGCGAGCACCTGGTTATGTACCTGGTTGAACGCTTCATTGGACACCGTACAGCCGTTGATACTGCAAAGTTGTTGATGATGCATCTAAACCCGCCACCACCTCAGCTATTTCGCACCAATGCAGAAACCACCGACCATGACGATGAACTGGTTTTGCGCGCGCAACGGCATATTGAAAAAAATAGTAATCATGACGTTGATTTTAGCGGGCTGTCAGGCATGCTCAACATTAGCGACCGTCAGCTTAACCGTCGCTTTATGAAATCATTACACTGCTCTCCGCTGCAATATTTGCGAACCATACGCATCAACCGCGCCTGCAATTTACTCGAACTGACCCGGCTACCCTCGTCAAAAATTGTCTATGAAGTGGGTTATAAAGATGAAAGCAGTTTTCGACGCCTGTTTAAAAAACAGATGGAAATGACAATGGAGAACTACCGGCAGAAGTTTGGTAGTCGTGAGCAATTGATTAATTGAAAAAGATCAGGCATGAGCCTGATAGATCAACTTAAATCCAGTCCATTGTACTGAAAGCTTGCGGTAATGCGGCATCAAAGGCATTTTACCAGTTTGCCCAGGCTTTTGGGTTTGGGCTCATTGGCTTAAGTACGACCCTGTCGATTTTATCGATTTCTTATCTCTTGAGCGACCAGATCAAATGAACTGATGGGAAAAACTGTGTTGATCAGGAATTAATATATTGTCGCATGGCTTCAGCTTCGGCCTGAACTTCCGTAATTCGGCATTTCACCAAATCACCCAAACTGATAATTCCTAACAATTCATCACCCTCGAATACCGGCAAATGACGAATGCGAAGATCGGTCATCATTGCCATAGCCTTTAAAACGGTATCATCAGGCGTGCACCGAATAAGATCAGAAGTCATTAACTCCGATACCGGCACATCGTGTAAATCTGCTCCGTGCGGTATCATGCCACCGACAATATCACGCTCAGATATGATACCAACTATGTTGCCGTTGCCGTTAACCACTAACAGTGAACCTATTTTATTTTCTGTTAACATGGTCGCAGCATCTGCGATACGGGTATTCATCTCTATTTTGAATACTTCACTGTCACCTTTAACACGTAATGCTTCACTTAATAACATCTCATCCTCCAACCCCGCTAAACGGGATATTTTAATTATCACACGCCATTATTAGTTTCACCCTGTTCGCAAGTAGTATTGCAAAATGGTCATGTATTCAATCTAAATTCTACTCCTATTTATGTAACAAAGTGAATCAAGTCTTTAGTTGCTGTCATAACTATCAATTATCAAACCTGTCAATACTGTAACCTGAAATGAAAGTCAGTAGTGGGTCGAC
>CALCSG010000214.1 GCA_937894085.1 uncultured Gammaproteobacteria bacterium
AATTCGCTGTCTTTTATACTTATCTCAATTTTCTGTGAACGGCCGCTAAGTCCATTTAAGAGTCAAACCGATAAGATTGGATGTTTTGCATTTTTAACCAACATAATCTGAATCCATTGAACTCAACGACTGGATTAGAGAAACTAAAAATTCCAAACAGGCACTCTCATACAAAACATTTAAGAATGAGATAGCCAAGATATTTCCAGAGAACTATCCACTTCTATTACAAAGTACCGAGCAATAATTGAACGGCCCGAAAAATCAGGATTATCAATAAATCAATTATAAATGGCTGATGTAATCCATCGATTTATGTAAAACACGGATTATATTGAGCTGAGTGCTCGTGTACTTAAAGAAAACAATATGTGAAACGACAGGAAAATCCCATGAGTTCTTGTTTAACATGGCTATAATCTTTACCTATATGGGGCTCTTCAGCCAGGTTGATGAAAGCTTCATTTAAATCCAAAATATATTGCTCAGCACGTGCTATTCCAAATTTCGGGACACTATAATCAAAAATATCTTCAAGATCAGTTAGTGTTTTAGGTCGTAGACTGATAGACCTACTTTTGGACATGTTTATGTTTCATACCGGCTAAAAATTCATTCATATTCCAATCTACCGGTGCTCCACTGTTCTCACCTTCATCAATGAGCCTACGCAGAGTTTCCAGTTTTGAGGCAGCCTGTTTTTCCTGAAGAAGACGTAACCCTTCCCTAATAACTTCACTATTAGTCTTATATTGACCAGAATCGACCAGGGATTCTACGAACCCACGTAATTCATTACCAGTATCAATCGTCATAGTACGAGCCATTTTTACCTCCAAAATAACTGTAAGATATTGTCTTACATCTAAAGATAATGGATGTAGTCATTTTTTACAAGTTTGAAACCTACAATGAATTATGAGGGCGATTGATTTTCATTTAATCGCTTTTATTAAATCCAGTACGGAGAAATAAAGAAGTGCCTGATTCGGCACTTCCTGGTTAATTGCATCAACAATCTGTTAATTCAGATATTTCCAGAGCATCATCCACTTCTATTCCAAGGTACCGGACAGTAGATTCCAATTTTGTATGACCAAGTAAAAGTTGAACGGCCCTAAGATTATGGATTCGTCGATATATTAGAGTGGCTTTGGTTCTTCGCATCGAATGTGTCCCATACTCTGATGGATCAAGACCAATATTTTTTACCCAATTCTCAACGATTCTAGAATATTGCCTGGTTGAAATATGGGGTGAAGACTTTAACCGGTTCTTGAATAAACAGTCCTCAAACTTTAATCCTTCATGAGCAATCAATTTTGAAATCGATTCTCGAGTTTGTTCAGTAATTTCAAACTGAACAGGCTGATGAGTTTTTTGTTGCATGACCATTGCTCGATGTAAAACTGTCGATCCATGAGAAATATCTCTAACTCTAAGTTTTAACGTAAGCGCCAATAAACCCACCTACTATCCATCGTCCCAGAGTCACTGAATAATCTGTCTCCATCAAAACCAGGAGACAGACCATGAACACAGATCAGCAAACAAAATCACTATCCACCTACTGGAGCCAACAGATTCAAAGCTGGCAAAAAACCAATCAGAGCCAGAGTGATTATTGCCGGACACACAACCTGAACTATCACCGCTTCACTTACTGGCGACGAAAGTTCTCAGGTCTGGCGCGCCGTAATCAGACGACCGTTCAACGGTCAGCCTTTGTGCCGGTAAAATCTTCCCCATCAGTTGATACTGAGGGATTAACCGCCATCCTGCCTAATGGCGTTGTATTGCAGGGTATCACTGAACGTCATCTTGCCGTTGCCAGGCAACTGCTCGGACTTTTGCCATGAACCGCACACTCAGACCGGCTGATGATATGCCCCGCATCTACCTGTACCGGGAACCGGTCGATTTTCGCATGGGTTTTCGCGGCCTGGGTGCACTGGTTGAACAGGAGCTTGAGCATAATCCATTTGACGGAGGACTGTACGCGTTTACCAATCGGCAGCGTAATAAAATAAAATGTCTGTACTGGGAAGAGAATGGTTTTGTGCTGTATTACAAAAGCCTGGCTGAAGAGAAATTCAATTGGCCCACACAATGCGATGAACTGTTATCACTTACTGGACAGCAAATAAACTGGTTGCTGGATGGTTATAATATTGAGCAGATGCAAGGCCATAAAAAGTTGCATTATGAGGCATTATGTTAGGGCTGTTTACACTGCTTTTTGGTATAATATGTGCCATGAAAACGGTGGTTAACCAGGCGCAAATGCAATCCATTCCAGAGGGGCTTTCATTCGAAAAGCTCATCGAAGAACTGACGGCTAAAGATCGAGTAATTGAAGATCGTGATCACCTCATCGAACAAAAAAGCCACGTCATTGATGAGCAGAAAAGGCGTATTGAACAGCTTGAAGAATACCTTCGACTAGAAAAGAGTCGGCACTATGGCCCCAGTAGTGAAAAGCACCCCGGACAGGGAGAACTGTTTAATGAAGCCGAGCAGCTGGCTGATGAAGCGGAACAACCTCATACCAGCGAAAACCCGGTTAAAAAAAGCAAAGCAGGTCGACAGGGATTATCCGACAAGCTGCCTCGTGAACAGGTTTATCTGAACCTGGCAGAAGAAGAAAAAGAAGGGGCCATCAACACCTTTTACAGCAAAATAAAAGAAGAGCTGGATATCGTTCCTGCAAAAGTACGGGTACTGGAATATCTGCAGGAAAAAGCCGTGTTTACTCAAGATGGCAAACAAACAATAAAAGCCGCAACCCAGCCAATACACCCGCTGGGGAAATCCATTGCCAGTGTCAGCCTGTTGGCTTATATCATCGTTGCCAAATACTGCGATGCCTTACCGTTATACCGGTTGGAGAAAATACTGGCCCGCTACGGTGGCAGTATTACTCGAACCAGCATGGCCAACTGGATCATTCGACTCGTTGATACCTTTATGCCATTAATCAACCTGATGAAAGAACACCAACTGGAAAGTGATTATCTGCAAGCGGATGAAACCCGAATACAGGTGCTAAAAGAGCCGGGGAAAGTAGCTACATCAGACAAATGGATGTGGGTCATTCGGGGTGGCCCACCCGACCAACCGGTAGTTGTTTTTGAATACGATGCCTCGCGTAGCGCAAAGGTACCCTCACGCCTGCTTGAAGGCTTTAGTGGCACCCTGCAAACGGATGGTTATGCTGGTTACAATCAGGTCTGTCGAGATAACGATATCACCCGTATTGGTTGTTGGGATCATGCACGGCGGAAATTTAAGGATGCCGTTAAAGCCATGCCAGCGAAAGAAAAACGCAATGGGAAAGTGAGTAAAGCGGATGTAGCACTCTCAAAAATCCGTAAACTGTATGCGATAGAAGAGCCGATTAAAGACAGCTCCGCGGAAATACGCCGCCAAACTCGCCAGCAACTGAGTGTACCGGTACTGAATGACCTGAAACTTTGGCTGGAAAAAACGATTCTTAAATTACCTAAAAAGGACAGCTATACCTACACTGCGGTGAATTACACGCTCAATCAATGGGACACGCTCACGGGGTATTGTGAAAACGGGCACTTACGCATCAGCAACGTACTGGCCGAAAATACCATCAGACCACTCGCCGTTGGACGTCGAAACTGGCTCTTTAGCGATACCCCGAAAGGTGCACAAGGCAGTGCAACCTGTTACAGCATGATCGAAACGGCGAAGGCCAATGGACTGGAACCTTATGAATATATACATCACGTTCTAACGCACATAGCTGCAGCTGACTCTGTTGAAAAGCTGGAAGCCTTACTGCCCTGGAATATTAAAAAAATACCGTCCGCTGTAGATGGGATAGGTTGAGAATTTGGCGCTTACGTTTTAACAGGTCACAACTTCTGAGCTTGCTATCTATTGCCAGATTAAATAGTGCCAAATCACGGATACAGTTTGTCAGCTGTAATCGTATACGAATAGCCCATATCTCTTTCAACTTCAAAGGTAGTTTCTGACCAATTAATTTTCCTTTATTCCAGGGCGTATGTTTTTGATGCTCAGCGGTTTGAAAGTTCATTTCAATTCCTCCGTTTGTTGGATGGAATCGAATTATGAACCTGCTACCTGTAAGGAGTCATACAAATCAGTTTATTTCACTTCAAGTAACTGCAATTCCGATCTTCTGGAAGCATGGTGACCTACTCCAGTGTGGCGTTTGGAGCCATTAGTAATATCCTTATATTTCAGGTGATACTATCATTTTCTTCATCCTAAATTACAATGAACTCTCGGTATTAGGAGATAAAGCAGCCATTCATAAATTATCTAAATTTACCCTACATGTAGATTTGCATCAAAATTTGAACCATCATTTGCGTTGAAAGTTGCCCCTTTAAATTTCATGAAAGCTTTTTCTATCTCGGAGCTTCAATCCGAAATGCAAATAAAGCACAAATTTGGATCAATAGTGGATGCAATTCAACAATTTAAGTTCAGTAAGTACGTAGGCATTTTAACAATGATTAGGGACTTCTCTAAAATGACAAATTTGTCATGTTTATTGCGAGCACGACGCATCAGGTGAGATACTTTCATGAGTTGCTCAAGGATCAAACTCAATGAAAATATTGCTTGTCGAAGATGAACAAAAAATTGCGGATTTCATCTGTGAAGGCTTGCGTGCAAAAAAATTCAGCGTCACCCATTGCTCCGATGGCAATCAGGGTTATGAGGTTGCAAGCAGAAATACTCACGATGCGATCATTCTCGACATCATGCTTCCGGGCCGCGATGGACTGGATATTCTTCGTTCTCTTCGTCAAACGGGTATCGATACTCCCATTATCCTTCTTACTGCACGTAACGAACTGGGCGATCGTGTTCAGGGCTTAGAGATGGGCGCTGATGATTACCTGGCAAAACCTTTTTATGTGGAAGAACTGAATGCTCGTATCCAGGCCTTACTCAGACGACATGGCGGCACACAACAAAATGTGCTTGAGGTGGGCACGCTGCAACTAGATCTCATTAACCGAAGTATTAATTGTCACGGGCAATCTGTAGAACTTACCAGTCGGGAATTTAGCCTGCTAGAGTATCTGATGCGTTCGCCGAATCAGGTATTAACACGGGGGCAGCTGTTGGAGCATGTTTGGGGGTACGACTTTGATCCCTGTACCAATGTTGTGGATGTGTGTATTAAACGGATTCGTCGTAAGCTTGCTTCTCTGGAGAATGCGGGGAAAATGGTTGGTGCCATTGAATCAGTGCGCGGTACAGGGTACCGTCTGAGTCCTCGCTGAGATTGTAGCATGTATTTTCGTACTCGTATTTTTGCCATATCCATCCTAACGGTGAGCGCTGTGCTTACGATTGTGATCACCCTAAGTTGGTCGCGTATTATGAAGGTGGAACTTGATCATCTTGATTCCCGCCTTTGTATGGAAGCAAAGCGTATAATACCAATGCGCATAAAACCAGGGCTTGATGAAAATGATGCTCCACGCGATTTGACCATTTCAAGTGATACTGAACTCTCAGGTAGCAGGCTTATGGATGATTTAGTGGATAAGCTAAGAGTCAGCTCACCTGGCCAGTTAATGATATTACTTGAATCCAGTGAGCATGGTGTCCTGACGAAGCCGGAAGGTGTAGATGTACAACAGGTAAAAAGCACATTAAACTGGGTTGGCGCAGACCAATTAGAATCAACAGATAAAAACCGAACCAACACTCGTTGTCAGTTCGTCTTCTTTGAACATCAGCAAAACCAATGGCGGGCCGGTTTCTTCCAGGTCCCACACAAACAGAGCTTTATCGCTGTTGATGTTGCCGCCACAACCAGTCAGTTAAAAAGCACCTTGCGAGAGGCGCTTATCGTTGTTATACCTATCTCTCTGCTTCTCAGTATTGTTGGAGCATGGTTTATCGCTACTAATACCATTCGACCTATTAAACGCCTGCATAAGTCAATGGATATGGTGACACAAAAAGACCTCAGCCATCGCTTACCTGAGCATAAAGAAGACAAAGAGTTTAAAGTGCTAATCGATGCGTACAATGCAATGCTGAATCGACTTGAGGATAGTTTTCAGCAAATTTCTCGCTTTACCGCTGATGCTGCTCACGAGCTTAAAACACCGCTCACTGTTTTAAGAGGGAAGCTTGAGCAAGCGGTTCTCTGTGAAAACTCATCACAACTGGATCTTAATGCCATTCTTGATGAAGTGGGACACCTCTCGTCCATGACTCGCAAATTGCTACTTCTGTCACAGGCAGACTCCGGTTCCATGGCGCTTCATCTTGAACCGATAAATATTACCGATTTATTAGATGAATTGTCCGCCGATATGGAACTGTTATCGGATGAACTGGTGCTTCATTGCTCGATTGAACGAGAGCTAATTACAAAAGGCGATATCGTCCTGCTGAGGCAGCTTTTAAATAATCTTCTCGTTAACGTGATGCGCTATAGCCTTCATGATAAAGGTGTGATTATTCAAGCCAGGCAAAATGAATCCTCCATAGAAGTGCTTATAAGCAACTTTTGTGTTCCGATGTCGAACCAAATCAGGAGCCAACTGTTCGATCGCTTTTATCGTGGGGAGCCAGAACAGTTGCAAGGCATATCCGGTAGTGGCCTGGGGTTAAGTCTGGCTCGGGAAATAGCCCGCGCTCACGGCGGTGACCTGACTCTTGAACCAGGCATGAAAGATGTTTTTTCTATGCGATTATTGTTGCCAATCGTTATATGACAGCATTGTCATCCATCTCCGACGGCTAATCGATATACTTAAGGTAACTCATTAAATAGTTACCATAATCGCTAAGGAGATTGGGTCATGAAGTCGAAAATTATTGTCCCCATTGTAACTTTGATGCTGCTTGTGTCAGCGGCAACTAAAGCCAATGAATCCCTCGTACTCATCAGTCCTGCATTTACAGATAATGGGTCGTTTCCCATTCAATTTACTTGCGAAGGAGAGGGTATATCTCCTCCATTAAACTGGCGTGGTGTGCCAGATGGAACGCAGTCTTTGGTGGTGATTATGGATCATTTGCCAGATCACAAAGCAGAGCCTAAAATTGCCAGCAACGAAGAAAATACGCCACCTCCAGAATCTAAATCAGGAAAGCCAGAAGGGCTGCGTTGGTACTGGAGTATGTACAACATTCCGGCGCAAGTTTCTGGTATTACAAGCGGACAATCAGTTGGTACGCCTGGCAGCAATGTCGTGAATAATAAAAATGAATATTCGCCACCATGCTCGAAAGGTCCCGGCCAAAAAAACTACACCTTTCATCTGTATGCACTGTCAAAGTCTTTAGATTTGGCTCAATCGGACAATGTTTCAGAGGCTACTCTGCGAGAAAGCATGAGTGGCTTAGTACTGGATTCTGATTCCCTGACCGTTAGTTTTGAACGGAGCTGCCAATCTCCACCAAAGCCTCGTCCGCAACAAAACAGCCAACAAGAAGAAAAAAGGGATCCGCCGTCAGCATTACCGCCCTGTGGACAAGCCATGGGTACGCTCACTACAACACATATCGAACAGAAGTAACCAACATATTTACATGAAAAATAACATTAAAAACACGTTGGTATTGCTCCTGCTTATCGCTGGTATCGTCGCTGGCGTCGGGTACAAATACACCGTGGCTCAGCAGGTTCAGACTGTATTTACCACCGATTTTGTTAAGCGTGGAAATATTGAAAACGTTGTACTGACGAACGGTGTTCTATACCCGTCGAAACTGGTCAGTGTCGGTGCTCAGGTTTCGGGTTTGATAGGCAGAATTGATGTCCAGGTAGGCGATGAGATAAAGCAGGGTGACTTGATTGCTCAAATTGATAACCTGACACAACAAAACGCTCTTAAAGAAGCGCAAGCGTCGCTCAAGAGTATCAATGCTCAATACACGGCAAAGCAGGCCCTGATTAAAGGCGCTCTGTCTGAATTTAGACGTAAGAAAAAGATGCTGGTAGATGGGGCCAACTCTCAATCGGAATATGACACG
>CALCSG010000215.1 GCA_937894085.1 uncultured Gammaproteobacteria bacterium
TTCCTACAGAGGACTTTCACCTCATTAGTTAATGCCCATGTCGGGCGTACACAAAGTATTTTCAGTCGGAAATTTTGTTCCGTTACACTCCACAAAATCCCGCTGAAATGCGACGTTATACAAAGATAAGGAGATATCATTGAAATTCGAAGAATTATGGAATAATCATCCAACTGTTGAATCAATGTTTGATGATGCACCGTGCAAAATAAATGGTAAAAGAGCATTCGAAAACCAATGCGCAATACGTTTAGGCCAAGCATTATCAAAATCTGGTGTAAACTTAACTTCCTTCAAGGTGGCTAAATGTTGGTACAAACAACATAAGCCAGCTCATATTCTGCGAGCAGAAGAACTAGCTAATTGGCTAAAATCACCCTTCTCTCCTGTAAAACAAATTATTAAATTTGAAGGTGTTAACGGTTTTACCCCGATAAATGGAAAAAAAGGAATAATTTTCTTTAAAGACTATTATGGGCCTGGAAATCAGGGTGATCATATAGATCTGTGGAATGGGAGCAGGCTAACTAAATATAGTTCCTGGTTTGAGTTTGCTTTTAGAAATGGTAGGCACTATTCAGACGCTACAGTTTGGTTTTGGCCTTTAAATTGAAAATGACAATGTTGAAAATATTAATTGCTATATTTACAGTATTTTCTCTAAGCTGTTCTTCAGATGAGCACCCAAGCTACGAGATAATACACAGCAATCTTAAACCTGGTGGGCCGACAATTAATTATGACCCAAATAGTAACTTAACAAATATCTCAGAAATCCAGGAGTACCTTAGTGAAACTGACGAATTAAAATTCACAAAATCTCTTGCATGGTATGGAACAGAATCAAATTATGGATTTGATAAAATCCATAATAGAAATGCTAAAGAACTTGTTGATATAGTAAATTGTTTAAAAACCAACGTAAAAAATGAACAAGTAAAGTGTTTTAAGTAATGTATAACAAAGCATTTTCAGTCGGAAATTTTGTTCCGTTGCACTCTACAAAATCCCGCTGAAATGCGAGGTTATGACCTAAAAGAAAAATTAGCATCTCACTGCGCTATGTGTTAATTTGTACGCTATTACGTACAATAAAGGTATTTAGCCATGCAGCCAATAAATCTTAAAGAAGATGTTCACCCACTTTCAGAATTTAGGTCTGGAGTCAGTTCTTTTATACAGCAAGTTACTGAAACCAAAAGACCGTTACTTATAACGCAGCATGGAAAAGGTGTTGCTATTTTGACTGACGTTAAAGAATTTGAGAATTTACAAATGAGATTAGAGCTTTTAGAGGATTTATATAAAGCAGAAACACAGATTAATGAAGGCAGAGGAATTTCGCATAAAGATGCAAAATCTATGGTAATGAAGAGTATAAAAGATTGAAAATAACCTGGTCTCCTTTAGCAGTAGATCAAGTTCGAGATATCGCGACATATATCTCTCTAGATAAACCAGCAATCGCAGTAAAATGGGCTGAAAAAATATTCAATTCTGTAGAGTTACTATCAGAGCATCCTGAGAGTGGTCGAGTAGTATCAGAAATAAATCGAATAGAAATACGGGAGCTGGTACAGGGAAACTACAGGGTGATATACAAAGTAAAACCAAAAGAAATTTTAGTCTTAGTTGTTAAAAGTTATCGTCAACAGTTAAAAGAAAATGAAATCAAGGCATAACAAAAAAGGATAGGTCGCGCGCAGCCGCGACTTAATCCGGTGTTGGACAAGCCCGGTGATGGGACTTTATATAAGTAAATAGCTTGAGTTGTGTTTGGATTTTCGAGCTGAATATGACGATGATCACTTTAAGGTATCCGAGTGAATCTATCAGCATCAATCGTGTTGATTTGCCGTGAGTTTACTTATAGAGTCATCGGTGTTTCATGGGCTCCTTTTTTGTGAATGGATTATTCAGTTTTTTTAGTTAACTCGTTCGCCATGGTCTGCGTTCAGGTAATTTGCTAAAAGGGATAAAACTCATCGGGTTACCACAACAGGGACACAAATGCGGTTTCCTTGAAACAGGCTGTCGTGTTTCCAGCGATACTTTCAATAACAGTTGAATTCGCTGTAAAGTCCGTTTCGCCAGGCAGTGCAAAAAACCATAATCCCTGGCTCTTCTAAACCCTTTCGGTAAAACATGCTGCAGCACCAGCCATAAAAACTTCACGGCCGGTTCCGTCCTGATTTTCCAGGTTTTGCTTTTGCTCTCTTTATAGCGAAAACTCACTTCTCCCTGCTCATGACGGATGATATTGCTTTCACTAATGACGCCTCGATAAAGATAACGCGCCAGGTATTTTAAAGCCGGTTCTCCGCTGCCGACATGCTGGCACTGAGCGACCCATTCTTTGGGCAGGCTATCAGGGTACTGCAGGCCTTTTTTTCTGAGAGCGGTCAGGAACTTTGCACGGAAGACGTTGGCTAATGCAAACTCATTAAACAGATAGTCACCGGTTTTGCGGTGCCAGCTGGCCGTCTTTTTATGGAACGAACCGGCAGGCACAATCAAATGGACATGCGGGTGATAATCCAGTCGTCGATTATGGGTATGCAACACAGCGGTCAACCCGAGCTTACCCAGTAACTGTTTATCATTGCTGGCAAAGGTATTGAGCGTTTCAAGGGCGCTTTCAAACAAAGCCGCATAGACCGGTCGCTGATGATGCCAGACCCAGTTTCTGATTTCATAGGGTAAGGTGAAGGTCACCATAAAATACTGGACTGGCAGCAGTTTCTGCTGCTGTCTCACTAGCCACTGACTGTTGCTCTGGTCTCATCAGATGCCCAAAGTCATGAATAAGTGCAGGTTGGTACTGCCGTGCCAGTTCTGCCAGGGTGATCATGACTTCACCCATTTAATGGACAGTTGATCCACCAGGGCATTCAGCATCAGCGCACTGTTTTGCTGAGCCTGCTCAGTCATGCGGGTATACTGAGCAGTGGTGACCGGACTGGCATGCCCCAAAAACACCTGAATGGAACGCAGGCTGACACCAGCCTCCAGCAGATGGGTGGCTATGGAGTGACGCAGGGTATGGATATGCACATTCTTAGAGATACCACACTCCTTTGCCACCAATTTAATGGCCTTTTGCCCCCCGCCTTTATCCATGTAAAGTGATTTCCCCTGACGGAAATGCGGCGGTTTACCACCGGGGAAGATTAATTCAGGGTGACGATGGGTCAGCCAATATCGGCGCAAGGCCTTGAGAGTGATTAGTGGCAACGGCACAAAACGCTGTTTATTGTTTTTACACTGGCGTAAATGCACCCGCATCAAGGTACCATCGATATCGGCTACCCGAAGCTGAAGAGCTTCCGACAAACGTAAACCCAGACTGTAAGTGGTCAGGAAATACACCTGATAACTAAGTTTGCGGGTGGCATTGATGATGGCGGCCAGTTCTGAAATAGCCAGTACATCCTGCAACGGCTGGACTCTGGGTGGTTTAACGATGTTGACCCACACCCATTCTTTGTTAAGGACATACTGATAAAAAAACTGGAAAGCATTACGGTCAATCTTCACTGAACTCCAGGAATGGGATTTTACCAGCGCCAGGAAATACTGCTTTAACTGTTCAGTGGTTATCGTATCCGGGCAGGTATCAAAATAGGCAGCAAGTTTACAGATACTGCGCGAATACATCTCGATGGTTTTTTTACTTTTACCTTGCAGGGTTAATTCAGTAAGATGGCGTTCATACAATTGATTAAAACGGATCTGATCTTGACTATTCATCTCTTTCTCCACAATAAAGGCACTTCAGAATTGAAGGCTTACTATGGAGTATCGAATAGGGTGATCACTTCTGCCGCGATAGCGGCTTCGTCCAACAAGGCAATTCACACGGATGCCAAAACCGCTCCGCTCTGGTTTTGTCCCCGGTGATTGCGGCGTTAGGCAAATATAAAATGAAATATTATTTTTTATTTATAAT
>CALCSG010000216.1 GCA_937894085.1 uncultured Gammaproteobacteria bacterium
GACTTACGACTTACGACTTACGACTTACGACTTACGACTTACGACTTACGACTTATAACTTATGGCTTATGACTTAACAAATTATCTCGTTATCGGCATTTCATCCCGCGCTTTATTCGACTTAAGCATGGAGAATGAAATTTACGAAAAACAGGGGCTGGAAGCTTACTGCCAGTATCAGCTTGAACACGAGAGCGATATTCTACAGCCTGGTACCGGTTTCGCGCTGATAGAGGCCATGCTAAAAATTAATCAGATCGATCGTGAACACCGACATATTGAAGTGGTGATCGTATCCAGAAATTCGGCAGATACCAGTTTACGGATATCAAACTCCATTGATTCCTACAATCTGGATATCACGCGGGCGGCATTTACCGGAGGTGAACCTGTGGCAAAATATTTAAACGCTTTTGATGTCGATTTATTTTTATCCGCTACTGAAGAAGATGTACAGGCCGCCGTGGAGTCACAGGTCGCTTCTGGATTAATATATGACGGCCCCTCTCAGAGTAACGGCAAAGCACTGCAGCAAATTCGCATAGCTTTCGATGGCGATGCGGTTTTATTTTCTGAAGAGTCGGAGAATATTTATCAGCAACAGGGTCTGGAGGCATTTATCGCACATGAAAAATTGAATGCCAAGCTGCCATTACCGGAAGGACCTTTCGCCAAATTATTAAAAACCCTGTCTTATTTACAATTTCAGCTAGATTCAGTCAGTAAAGGCCCGACATTGATTAGAACAGCATTAGTGACAGCCCGAAACAGCCCGGCACATGAGCGGGTTATTCGCACCTTGAGAGCATGGAACGTGAGAGTCGATGAAACTTTTTTCCTGGGGGGGGTTTCCAAGGATCAGGTTCTGGCTGCGTTTGCACCACATATCTTTTTTGATGACCAGCATCGCCATTGTGACGAAGCATCAAAAGTGGTACCTACAGCCAGAGTACCTTACCCAAAGAGAGAAAAAGCTGATTGATTTGCCGGACTTTATATCCGGCAGGATTTATCAATTCAGCCCCATTCAATTCAGGCGTTTATATCAATCATCCCTGTGTTGCTTTTCCAGTCTTTCATGCTTTTCCTGTGCTTCTATAGTCAAAGTAGCGATAGGCCTGGCTTCCAGCCGGTTAATACCAATCTCTTCTCCGGTATCAGCACAATAGCCATATGACCCGTCTGCAATTCGAGACAAAGCAGAGTCAATTTTGTTAACCAGTTTACGATAACGATCTCTGGTACGTAGCTCCAGTGCCGCGTCCGTTTCCAACGTGGCCCTGTCATTAATATCCGGCTCCTGCCAGTTTTCTTCCTGTAAATGTGAAATGGTATTATCCGATTCCTGTAATAACTCTGTTCGCCAATTGCGTAATTTCAATCGAAAATACTCCAATTGCGTGGGTGACATATAATCTTCGTCGGAAGAAGGCTTATACCCCTCCGCTAATTCAATGGTCATCCAGTGTCCTCCTGAAAACCCTAAGGTGAAAAATTGGGCAGGCAGTATAGGCAGGTTTACGTATGACAACAAGCTGATAATGACTTTTCATTATGAAAAATTTATCATATTGCTCAAAAATGAATAATCTTTGCTTTTTAATCAACTTTCAGCGGAACACTGAAGCCTGAATTGAGATTTTCAGGATAAAAGCTCCTTCATTTTCTGCCCGAGCCTGGAAGGCGAATTGACCGTGGCCACGCCCGCTGCTTCTAACGCGGCAAATTTTTCATCCGCAGTACCCTTACCACCAGCGATAATCGCTCCGGCGTGTCCCATACGCTTGCCTGCCGGTGCAGTCACCCCGGCAATATAAGAAGCAACCGGCTTGGAAAAGTGATTTTTAATATACTCGGCCGCCTGTTCTTCTGCATTACCGCCAATTTCACCGACCATAACCACCCCCTCAGTTTCATCATCCTGCTCAAACAACTCAAGGCAATCAATGAAATTCATGCCCTGAATAGGATCACCCCCTATGCCGATACAGGTAGTTTGCCCCAGACCGTTCTGAGTGGTCTGATGAACCGCTTCGTAAGTCAGAGTTCCAGAACGCGAAATAATACCGATGCGACCTTTTTTATGAATAGCACCAGGCATAATTCCTATTTTACATTCACCTGAAGTTATAATGCCCGGGCAGTTGGGGCCAATCAGATAACTATCGGAATGCTCTAGCGCAGCTTTTACTTTTAGCATATCTAACACAGGGATATGTTCAGTAATACAGACAATAACTTTTATACCGGCATCTGCTGCTTCCAGAATGGCATCTGCACAAAAAGGAGCTGGCACATAAATCATCGTGGCCTCTGCACCGGTTTGCTGGACCGCATCGGAAACGGTATTAAAAACCGGTAAATCTAGATGAGTTTGCCCCCCCTTACCCGGAGTAACACCACCGACCATTTTTGTGCCATAAGCAATAGCCTGTTGCGAATGGAAACTACCCTGCTTTCCAGTAAACCCCTGGCACAATACGCGTGTTTCTTTGTTTATTAATATACTCATAACTGACCTCCAATCGCTGCAACGGCTTTTTGAGCGCCGTCCTGCAAGTCTTCAGCTGAAATAATATCTACATCACTTTCTGCCAGCAGAGCCTTGCCCTGCTCAACATTTGTACCTTCCAGCCTGACGATGACAGGAATACTCACACCGACTTCTTTCACCGCACGTATTATGCCATCGGCAATCAGGTCACAACGCACGATACCACCAAATATATTCACTAAAATAGCCTTTACTTTCTGATCAGACAAAATCAGTTTAAACGCTTCGGCTACTTTTTCTGCCGTTGTACCGCCCCCAACATCGAGGAAATTGGCCGGTTCACCACCCTGTAGCTTTATTTCATCCATGGTGGCCATCGCTAACCCGGCCCCATTCACCATACAACCAATATTGCCATCCAGCGGTACATAATTTAATCCATGCTCATCGGCTTCCAGTTCGCGTGCATCTTCCTGGGTTTTATCGCGTAATTCGACCAATGCTTTTTGACGATACAGCGCGTTATCGTCGATACCAACCTTGGCATCCAGCGCCATCAGGTTACCCTGCTTAGTAACAATTAAAGGATTAATTTCTATCAGGCTCACATCATGTTGTATAAATATCTGATACAGACTATTCATGATCGACGCTAACTGTTTTATTTGCTCACCGGCCAGATTCAGGCCAAAAGCTATCTGACGGGTTTGATAAGGCTGCAGACCGACTATAGGATCAACTTTCACCTTCAGTATTTTTTCCGGTTGCGTTGCTGCAACCTCTTCTATATCCATGCCACCTTCAGTGGAAGCCATGAAAACGATTCGCCTGCTAGACCGGTCAATTAATGCGCCCAGATAAATTTCCCTGCCGATGTCAGACAATGACTCAACCAGTATCCGACTGATTGGCAGGCCGACACTGTCAGTTTGATGAGTAACCAGATTTGAACCCAGAAAGTCTTCTGCAACCTGTGCCAGTTGCTGCTCACTGTTGACAATCTTAACTCCACCAGCTTTACCCCGACCACCGGCATGCACCTGTGCTTTCACAATCCAGCTATCACCACCTAGTTGTCGGGCAATGGCTATAGCCTGCCTGGAGTCGAATGCAGCCTCTCCGTCAGGAACAGGAATATTAAACTGACGAAAAAGAGCCTTGGATTGATGTTCGTGTAAATTCATAATGGTTCCAAAATTGATTCAGTAATCCAACCCGGCAAAACAGTTAACTACTACCTGAATCCGTAACTTCATGACAGTTCCTAGTACAAGCCATTGATTCTACAGCGGTTTAAAAAATGTACACTTAACCTATGGGTGAAGCTCAAATTTTTTAATTCCACTGTAAAATCAATATCATGCACCATAATTCTGCCCTGTAGCTACAGATTCAAGTAATAACTTTCGTCATTGTAACTGATTTATCCAGGCTCATTGTTATAACAGGAAAATAATCATAGACTAGCGAAGATACTCCCCACAACCAATAATTTTTTATTATGACGATATGATTATTCGCTTATTACTGTTATTTTTAATTGTATGGTTTTTATTCTGGCTATTAAAAAAACAATTTTCAGGTGACAGCTCACCCAAAACAGAAACTAAAACTGAAGAGCTGGAAGACATGGTGGCCTGCAGTTATTGTGGCACTCATGTGCCGGAATCATTAGGTGTTCGAGCGGCTGATAAATTTTACTGCTGCCAGCAACATGCAGACCTTGATACGCATGAAAAAGATAAATAACACCAGATGGATAATTCTGTAAACATAAAGTTTGGTTTCAAACCTCGCTCTGACAACTGGACATCTCTACGTTTAATCAACATCTTCCGGGTCGGTTTTAGTGCTATCTTTTTTAGCCAGAGCTTTGTGCAGGAATCACCTTTACTAATCATCCAGAATCTCAACCTGTATGCCTGGACCAGTTCAGCCTATTTGTTGTTTTCACTGGTTTTAATGCTGGCATCATGGATTGATCGAAGAAGTTTTCAGAAACAGATAACAGTTCAAATCTACATTGATATTATTGCCATCATATTATTGATGCACTGTTGCGGTGGTATTTCCAGTGGATTAGGCTCTCTATTAATCATTGCTATCGCGGTTACAGGCCTGCTCGGCAAAGACTCTCTGGCGACGATTTTTGCATCTCTGGCTTCGTTCGGTTTATTAGGAGAGTACTTCTACTCGTTATATTTCACTAGTTACGATGTTTCATCTACTAAAGCAGGCTTACTCGGCGCCGCATTATTTGCCACCGCACTGGTTACCCAATCCTTAACCCGCAACATACGCTCCGGCGAAGCTTTAATACAGCAACAGAAACTGGATGTTGCCAACTTATCAGCATTAAATACTGAAATTCTGCAAAAT
Organism: uncultured Gammaproteobacteria bacterium; assembly: GCA_937894085.1. Lineage (GTDB taxonomy): Bacteria > Pseudomonadota > Gammaproteobacteria > JACNJF01. The sequence continues at coordinate 4,874 of CALCSG010000216.1, forward strand.
ATGCAATCTGGCGTTATCGCTCTGGATGGCAACGACCAGGTCAGGCATATTAATGATACTGCAAAAAACATGCTTCCCTCCAGATTTAACAGTTATTACAAGGCCCTGGCAGTGCCGTTTAATATTCAAACCATCCTGCCTAATATTTATAATGCTTTACTGGACTGGCGCGACTCACCAGAGTTGTCGACCAGTTTACTCACTTACGAAAAAGGCAATAATGACATCCAGATTAGTTTTCACGACCTGAAATCGACCTCTCACCAGGGCACCCTGATTTTTCTAGACGATGTGTCCAAACTCAAACAGAAAATGCAGCAGGCAAAATTAGCCTCTTTGGGAAAATTAACGGCCAATATAGCCCATGAAATAAGGAATCCGTTAGGTGCCATTTCGCATGCAGCTCAATTACTGGCAGAAAATACAGATCTACCACCTACCGATCAACGCCTGACAGAAATTATTAAACAACATTCGAAGCGAATAAATGACATCATTGAAGATATCATGCAAATATCCAGAGGCAGGGTCGCCAGTCGGGACAACATCGACCTTAATACATGGATTCATAATTTTATTGAAAGCTTTTGTCTTAGCGGTGAAGCCAGCAAAGAATGCTTTGACCTGCAGATGGATAGTAGCGATCTACAGTTCGAATTTGACAGTGGTCACTTAAACAGAATACTCACTAACCTGTGCAGCAATGCTAAAATTCATGGCAACCCTGATAAACCGGTCACCATTAAAATTTATAAAAATGAAAACCAGACTATAAATATAGAAGTTACCGATCAGGGTGCGGGAATAGCTTCAAGCGAACAGGATAAAATTTTTGAACCATTTTACACCACCAGCCATAAAGGTTCCGGTCTTGGACTATATATAGTGGGTCAGCTGTGTGATTTGAACGACAGTAAAGTATCAGTCAATACCAACGAATATGGCGGCACCAGTTTCATTGTCAGCAAATAGCAGGGAAAACAAAAAACATAATGATGAATAAACAATCGGTGTTAGTGGTGGATGATGAACCCGATATTCGCGAATTACTGGAAATAACACTGATGCGGATGGGCCTGAATGTCGCATGCGCCGAAGATTACACCAGCGCCACAAGGTTACTGCAAACTCAATCATTTGATTTTTGCTTAACTGATATGAAATTACCGGATGGTGATGGTATTTCGCTGGTTGAATTTATCCAGCAACACAAACCCGATATGCCGGTTGCTGTGATCACCGCGCATGGCAACATGGAACTGGCCATTAAAGCGATGAAAGCTGGAGCCTATGATTTTGTCTCAAAACCCGTTTCATTAGATAAATTACGCAGCCTGATAGAAAATGGTATACAAACCTCAAGCACTCCAGCTATCCATGACCCCCAATCCCGTTACCAGATTATCGGGCAGTCAAAACAGATTATAGAATTAAGAAATACCATTCAAAAATTTGCCCGCAACCAGGCACCTGTTTTTATTGACGGTCAATCAGGCACCGGAAAAGAACTGGTGGCACGCCAGATTCATGCCCAGGGAGCCAGGTCAAAAGCACCTTTTATAGCTGTCAACTGTGGCGCTATACCCGGAGAATTAATGGAAAGTGAGTTTTTCGGTCATATAAAAGGCAGCTTTACCGGGGCTATACAGGATAACCCCGGATTATTCCGCGCAGCTCAGGGCGGCACACTGTTTCTGGATGAGATTGCCGACCTGCCCCTGGCCATGCAGGTTAAACTATTACGAGTTATACAGGAGAAAAGTATTCGTCCAGTGGGTGCACATCATGAAGAGAGCATTGATGTTCGCATTATTAGCGCTTCCCATAAAAACCTGTCTGAACTAGTTACAACAGGACAGTTCAGACAGGATCTGTATTACCGTATTAACGTTATTGGAATATCTGTTCCTGCACTCCATGAACGCAGCGAAGATATAGAATTACTCGCTGAATATGTTTTACAGAAAATTTCCAGGGAAAATAATGCCAGTTATTCTCTGCACACATCCGCACTCTCCGCGCTTAAAACTTATCACTTCCCCGGCAATGTCAGAGAACTGGAAAACATCCTGGAAAGGTCATGCGCGTTAACTGACAACTCCTGCATTCAGGAAGAGGACCTACATTTACCCGAACAGCAAAATGCAGTCACAAATGGTGTCAGCCTGTTAGACAGAACAACAGAACTGGAAACAGAAGAACTGGAAAAAGCGTTAACCCGTAACAGATGGAATCAATCCGCCGCCGCCAGGCAGTTAGGAATTACACTCCGACAACTGAGGTATCGCTGTGAAAAGCTGGGTTTGACAAAAAAAATGTAGCCCATAAACTGACAGAGACAATCAGGAGAATCCTTCAATGCCATCATTACAGAAAAAAAGATTTTTGAATGAAAGTGAATACTTAGAAGGAGAGCTAATTAGTGAGTTTAAACATGAATTGATTGATGGTGAAACATATGCGATGGCTGGAGCCAGTGCAAATCATGAACGAATATCAATGAATATTTCTAGTGAGTTTAGAATACATTTAAAGAACTCAAGCAGCGAGCCCTTCGGCTCCGATATGAAAGTAAAAATCGCATCTAATTTTTTTTACCCCGATGTAATTGTCGATTGTGAATTTAATGAGGAGACCCCTTACTTTACGACCACACCAAAACTCATCGTCGAAGTGCTGTCAAAATCCACCCGTCGTACCGATGAAACCATCAAGCGTAATGCTTACCTTAATACCCCCAGCTTGCAGGAATATGTATTACTTGAGCAGGATATAGTTGACGTGGAAGTTATCAGGAGATCAGAAGGCTGGCAGTCACGACATTACTTCATGGGAGATGAAGTAACTTTTGAATCAATCGGCCTAACCCTGACAGTAGAAGAAATCTACCATCGAGTCAAAAATGAAGATGTTATTGAGTTTCTCAATCAGAAAACAGATATTCAATGAGTATTCAAGAGGTATGTTACAGGGGTCGGAGTCAGTTTTAATTCCAGTTTACTCGTTTTTCAATATCAGAATGTGCCTCAAACTTACTACTATCGAACTAACTGACTCCGACCCCTTCGTTCTTTCTGTGTAGTTCCGTGGCTAACTTAGTGCCTGAATATTTCCTGTAAACATTCACATAATTTAATCTAAGTCTTTTTTTCTATGACACCCAGTTTTTTTATCAGTCTGGACTTGTCGATCGCTCGCGTTTGATCCAGCAATATCAACCCGTCCTTTCCTTTAAAGTTACAAGCTATCCTGAACGGAAACTCAAAGCCTTTAGTGGTCATAGGAGAAACCAGTACCGTAGATAACGGTCCCATCTCATCAGGAGAAATTATCACACAAGGTCTCGTTTTATTAATCTCTCTAGCTTTAGTCGGGTTACGCCCTACAAGCCAGACTTGAAAACGGTTTATGTTTACCATTTTAAATCATCAGAAATAAGATCCGCATCAAGTCATTCATGATCAATGCCATCTCCTGAACCGCTATTTTTTAAAGTAGCTTCAATTGATTCCTTCCAGCCATGCCTGGGAGCTTTAATTGCTGACACTAAGAGCCCTTTCATTAACAACCGTCAACGCTAACTCCTGACCCCCCAGGCATGCCTGTTCAATAAATGGTTCGGGCTGGGGGGCTGGCAATCAAGGAACCCACAACTTTCTTGACAAGCGTTAACCTACACATATTATATATGTATAGGAGGCCAGAGAAACAGAGATGATGATGCAAAGATCACAGGTATTTTTACGCGATGACCAAAAAAACTCATTACGTACTATTTCCGCCAGGACTGGGCTGAAACAAAGCGACTTGATTCGTCGAGGCGTTGACCTGATTATTGAGAAAGAACAACAGCAGGTTAAAAACTGGAAAAAAGCACTGATTCAAGCTCGAGGTATATGGAAAGACAGAGATGATCCAGGCTTTTCCCAGGCAGAAATTAGACGCGACCTGAAAAAACGGCACGAAACGTTATTCTCAGAATAATGCTGTTAGATACCTGTATTATTATAGACTACCTGCGTCAAAAACCTGCAGCCGTTACCTATCTTGAGGGGCTGAATATAGTACCTGGCATTACCACGGCAACAGTTGCAGAATTATTTGCCGGAGTAAAAGGCAATAAAGAAAGGGAGATAATAGAAACTTTAGTAAGCTCTTTTGAAGTCTATGATCTCGATACGGGTATTGCAAAAGAGGCAGGTCTCATTTTACAAAAATACAAACCCTCCCATGGGCTAGACTTGATAGACTCTATAATAGCCGCAACGGCTTTGACTCACTCATTAGAACTAGCAACCCTGAACCTAAAGCATTTCCCAATGTTCCCTGGACTGAAACCACCCTACTAAACAGACTCACTACTCCATCCATTAGGTCCGTGAACGGTATATCACTAAACTTTCAACTTCTGAATTCTAACTTCTGACTTCTGACTTCTGACTTCTGACTTCTGACTTCTGAATTCTGACTTCTGACTTCTGAATTCTGACTTCTGACTTCTGACTTCTGACTTACGACTTCTGACTTCTGACTTCTGACTTCTGACTTCTGACTTCTGACTTCTGACTTCTGACTTACGACTTCTGACTTACGACTTCTGACTTACGACTGCCGACTTATGACTTCCGACTTATCTTCCCAAACCGACACTAATGTCAAAGTTTGACAAAATTGTTAAGCAAATATTGACAAAGTACATTTTTCACGCATGAAATTTCCCCGAAAAAAACTTAAACCATTGAATTATAAGGATTAACAATTTTTTGAAAATATTGGCACGACATCTGCTTTACTATTACCATGAATCGGCTGCTCCGCTTCAACAAGCTTAAGGCTTAATCAATTTTTTAAACGAGGAATGTATAAAATGATGAAATTAAACAAACAACAATCTGGTTTTACACTGATCGAATTAATGATCGTTGTAGCAATTATCGGAATTTTAGCTGCAGTAGCACTGCCTGCTTACCAGGATTATACGGTTCGTGCTCGAGTTACTGAAGGTCTGTCACTGGCATCAGGTCTTAAAACGGTCGTAGCTGAGAATTATGCTAATGATCCAGACTCTGCAGCACTCTGCCTTGGAGCTAATACGGCTGTGGCTGGACATGTTGCATCTATTACCTGTGCTGCCGCTACAGGCGCTATTTTAGTAACTATGGACGCTGTAGCAAGAGACGTTACTATCACGCTAACACCTACATTTGTTGTAGGCGCACCAGTTGCATGGACCTGTGTAGGCTCAGACAATACATTAGTACCTGCAGAGTGTCGCGCATAAAAAGTAGCCCCACTTAAGTACCAATACTTTAGCCCTCTACAAAATTTGTAGAGGGCTTTTTTATTGTAATTCATATAAAAATATGTAATGAAAAAAATCAAGATATTAAAATGACATTTTATCTCATTCCCTGACAATTCAAATACATTCAAAATATTTTATCCATACAAAACCCCACAAAACATAAAAAACTATAATATACTCAAGCTTAAACAGGAATTATCTGAATATAAAATCAACTTTAATATGACATGACTACCGACCAATCAGCACCATTAACAGGATTAGCCCGTAAACTGGTTCAGGACCAGGTTTTATCGGAAGACGCAGCGCATGATGCCATTAAACAGGCTAATGCAGAAAAAATATCATTTAATAGCTATCTTATTAAGAACGATATCGTTTCGTCCACCGTCATCGCGATGGCTTCTTCCCAGGAATTCGGCTTACCTGTTTTTGATTTAAGTTCATTAGACTCTGAACATGCAGCGATCACCCTGGTCAGTGAAAAACTAATCTCAAAACACCATGCGGCACCGCTTTTCAAACGCGGCAATCGTTTGTTTGTCGCTATATCCAATCCTACCAACATGCAGGCACTGGATGAATTCAAGTTCCATACCGGCTTATCCACTGAAGCCATACTGGTACAGGAAGACCAGCTGGATATCTTCATCACCAAAGCCTTGTCAGCGATGGATGACGATATGGATGACATGCTGCTGGATGATGATCTGGAAAATCTGGACATTGAAGCCGGTGAAGAACAGGAAACCGATGCACCCACGCAAAATGATGCCAATGATGCGCCTGTTGTAAAATACGTTAACAAAATATTAGTTGATGCAATTAATAAAGGGGCTTCTGATATTCATTTTGAACCTTATGAGAAGCGCTACAGAGTTCGTTACCGGGTGGATGGCATTCTGGCAGAAGTAGCCTCTCCGCCTATCAGCATCGCAGCAAAACTGACTGCCCGGGTAAAAGTTATGTCTCGTATGGACATAGCTGAACGGCGGGTTCCCCAGGATGGCCGTATTAAATTAAAATTATCCAAAAAGCGGGCCATCGACTTTCGTGTGAACTCCTGCCCGACATTATTTGGTGAAAAAATTGTATTACGTATCCTGGATGCTTCCAGTGCAAAGCTGGGAATAGATGCACTGGGTTACGAACCTGAACAAAAAGAAAGATACATGGATGCTCTTGCCAACCCGTATGGCATGATCCTGGTCACCGGCCCGACTGGTAGTGGTAAAACAGTATCACTATATACAGGATTGAATATTCTTAACGTACCAGAAACCAATATTTCGACAGCAGAAGACCCGGTTGAAATCAACCTGGAAGGTATCAACCAGGTTAATGTTAATACCAAAGTCGGTTTAACTTTTGCCGAAGCCCTACGTGCCTTTTTACGTCAGGACCCGGATATAGTCATGGTCGGTGAAATACGTGACCTGGAAACCGCAGAAATTGCGATTAAGGCTGCTCAAACCGGTCATCTGGTGCTTTCAACATTACACACCAATGATGCCCCACAAACCCTGACACGTCTGATGAATATGGGGGTACCTCCCTTTAATATCGCCACTTCAGTGTCTTTGATAATTGCCCAGCGTCTGGGTAGGCGATTATGTAAAAACTGTAAAACAACAATTGATTTACCGGATGAAGTATTACTGGAAGAAGGTTTCACTCAACAGGATCTGGATGAAGGTTTTACTGTCTACAAGCCAGTGGGATGTGATCAATGTACCGATGGTTATAAAGGACGGGTAGGTATTTACCAGGTCATGACTATATCTGAAGAAATGACACGCCTGATCATGAACGGAGCTAACTCCATTGACCTCGCGGACCAGGCTCAAAAAGAAGGCATAGATGATTTGCGTCGTTCAGCATTGAAAAAAATTAAACAGGGTATAATCGGACTGGAAGAAGCAAACCGGATCACCAAGGATTAACATCATATGGCTAAGAAACCAGTAGAAAAAATTAAATTCACCTATCAGGGTACCGACCGCAAAGGTAAAAAGGTAAAAGGTGAAATTTTTGCCTTTAACGATGCCCTCGCCAAGGGAGAGCTTCGTAAACAGGGCATTAATCCGCTTAGAGTGAAAAAAAAGCCGCAACCTCTTTTTGGCGGTAAGTCTAAAATAACACCTTCAGACATAGCAATATTCAGTCGACAGATGGCCACTATGATGAAATCAGGTGTTCCACTGGTCCAGTCCTTCGATATCATCGGTACTGGTCATGAGAACCAGGCCATGCAGAAAATGATTCTCGCCATTAAGGCTGATGTCGAAGGTGGTTCTACTTTTGCCGATGCATTAAAAAAATTCCCGTTGTATTTCGATGATTTATTCGTCAATTTAATTAATGCCGGCGAACAATCCGGTGCGCTGGAAACCATGCTTGATAAGTTAGCCACTTACAAGGAGAAAACAGAAGCACTGAAGGCTAAAGTCAAAAAAGCCATGACTTATCCGATATCAGTGTTGGTCATAGCCTTTGTGGTAACAGCCGTATTGTTAATTTTTGTGGTTCCTCAGTTTCAGGAAGTTTTCTCAAGCTTCGGAGCGGCACTACCTGCCCCTACTTTATTTGTCATTGCCTTATCTGAAGGCATGCAATCTTCCTGGTGGATGTTTATATTAGCTATTGGTTTTTTTGCCTGGGGTTATAAACATATGCATGCCAAATCAGCCGAATTTCGCAAACGGGTTGATCAACTCACCCTCAGGTTACCTATTATCGGTCTTATCTCGACAAAATCAGCTATCGCCAGATTTGCCAGAACTCTGGAAACTATGTCAGTCGCTGGCGTACCGCTGGTTGAAGCGATGGATTCTGTAGCTGGCGCGACCGGCAATATTTTATATCAGGAAGCAACTCTCGATATCAGAAATGAAATTTCCGGTGGTACCAATTTACAGACAGCTATGAAGTCAACCGGGCTATTTCCTAACATGGTTATCCAGATGGTTTCAATTGGTGAGGAGTCGGGGTCGCTGGATGCCATGTTAAGCAAGGTAGCTGACTTTTACGAAGCAGAAGTCGACAACCTTGTAGACAACCTGTCCACATTAATGGAGCCTATTATCATGTCGGTTCTTGGTGTTCTGGTTGGTGGATTGATCGTCGCCATGTACCTGCCAATCTTCCAGTTAGGCTCAGTTGTTTAAAGATTCACGTGATAACTCAAACTATTTCTTTTTTTGAACAGAATATCTGGTTTTTTTACAGTTATATTACCTTCATAGGATTACTGGTAGGCAGCTTCCTGAATGTTGTCATTTATCGACTGCCTATCATGATGCAACGTGAATGGCGTAGTGATTGTCTGGAATTTTTAAAGCAGCCCTCAGAATCCAAGGACGAACCTTTAAATCTGTTACTGCCACGCTCACGTTGTGGCGAATGCGGGCACAAAATAACGGCTCTGGAGAACATTCCAATAATCAGCTACCTTGTATTAAGGGGAAAGTGTTCATCCTGCCATACGCCTATTTCAATCCAGTACCCTCTGGTTGAACTTTTTACCGGCTTTATTTCATTTTTCGTGGCCTGGCATTTTGGTGTTAGTTTGCAGACCTTGATGGTATTGATATTTAGCTGGAGTTTAATTGCTGCCAGCGGCATCGATGTGAGTCACAAATTATTACCCGATAGTATCACCCTGCCCTTGCTTTGGCTGGGTATCCTGCTCGCTTATTTCAATGTTTTTATCGACCTGGAGTCCAGTGTTATCGGTGCCATGGCTGGATACATGAGCCTGTGGTCCGTTTATATTATTTTTAAAATCATTACCGGTAAGGAAGGTATGGGACATGGAGATTTTAAACTACTGGCCGTGCTAGGCGCCTGGATGGGCTGGAAGATACTCTTTGTTATTATACTAACCTCTTCACTGGTCGGTGCCACGGTCGGTATTACTATGATTCTATTGAAAAAAACTTCTCGAGCTACGCAAATTCCTTTTGGACCCTACCTGGCTGCCGCTGGCTGGATTAGTCTATTTTATGGTGACCAGCTTAACCGCTTTTATTTCTCCTTTCTTTAATGTTCAGGGTTGGTCTCACAGGCGGCATTGCATCAGGAAAATCTACCATCAGCCGACTATTCTCAGATCTGGGAATCACGGTTATTGATACTGATATCATCAGTCACCAGCTTATGCAGATAAATCAAGCCGCCTATATCCAGGCTAAACAGCATTTTGGAATTGATATTCTGAATGAAGATGGCAGCATCCAACGCTCAATATTACGCCAGATTATTTTTGACCAACCGCAACAGAAAGAATGGCTGGAAAAAATGATCCACCCGTTGATCCGACAAGAAACCGTGGAACAGATTAACAATGTCGCAAGTGGAGATTATGTTTTGATTGTCGTTCCTCTAATGTTTGAAACGGGGTTCAATCAATTAGTCGACCACGTAATTGCCATAGATTGTCCTGCTGAAACTCAGCTCAAACGTCTGCTAGAAAGAGACAAAATCGACAGCCAATTGTCGCAGAAAATGATTGCTGCTCAAATGGATAATCAATCTAGATTATCAAAGGCCGATAGTATCTTGCAAAACTCTGATAACCGAAACCGCAGGCAGGATGTTCTACAGATTCACCTTAAATTAATTAAACTAGCACAGCATTCAACTTAAAATTACCTGAAATGGCTCTGTATGAAAATCATGTAAAACTACTCTATACCGAAACTACTGTCATTCCGGCATGCTTTAAGCCGGAATCCATTACAGATATGGCACTTTTTAAAGCTTTAGCTTCGCTATTAATGGATTTCATCCTTAGATCTGTTAACGGTGCGTCCATGCACCACTACTCCCGCTAAAGGCATGCGGGAATGACGACATTACATGATTTTCATACAGAGCCATATTACCTGATTACTCCGTATACTCAACCTGAAGCAACCTTTCTTTGCGTTCTTGGCGCCTTAGCGAGAGTAAAGCTTCAAAATGATTAATAACTGAATCGCAGGAGAAATCAGGCAAAATTAACCCATCTATACCACAGGATCTACTTTTTAAGAGATATCTGGGTGTTTTTTTTATTGATCAGTTATAATTCGAATAATTCCCCACATTCAACGAAGCATGACGAATAATACCTTTATCTTTGAACAACCTTTGAATGAAAGAATTCGTGTCTTTCTACGTATCGAAGCATTGATAGAACGTTTGAATTTTTTCATCCAGCAAAATAATGACCACTCCAGCTATCATGCATTATTAACGGTTTTAGAATTGACCGCATTAGTTGAACGTGGCGATATCAAACAGGAAACCATCAAGGAACTTGAACGTCAGCATAAAGTTTTAAAAGCTTTAATTTCACATCAAAACGTCGATAAAACAAGGCTCGAACTGACATTAAGCAAAATTAAACACGCCCTGAGCAATATGCATGCAATGGATGGCAGAATGGGGGAACACCTGAAAAAAGTAGATTTTCTGCTGGCCATCAAACAACGAGCCTCTATCCCCGGCGGCAGCTGTGATTTTGATATACCTCAATTGCGTTACTGGTTAAATTTAAATTATGAAAACCGGGTAAAAGATATTAAACGATGGGCAAATCCTTACTATCAACTTAACGATGTGATCGATTTGATATTAAGCCTTATTCGAGACAGTGCTCTGGCTGAAAAAGTAGTTGCTAAGAATGGTTTTTTTCAAAATACTCTGGATACTTCTCTGTCTAATCAGATGTTGCGTATAGAGCTAAACTGCCAGGGCAATATTTTCCCGGAGATAAGTGCTGGAAAGCATCGTTACAGTATCCGCATATTACAGGCACAGGAAACTGCTGATCAGCTACCGGTTCAATTAAAACAGGATATCGAGTTCAAATTATTTCTCTGCGCTCTGTAGGTAGCAGTAGCAACATAATTATTGACTCCAGAAATCAGTACTACCAGCCACACCTATCGCACCCTGATACCTCGCAACGGATAAATCTTTGCGGTCAATATTTCCTTCAGCAAAGACAGGAATCCGGGTTTGTAAAGCTACATTTTTAAAACGATGCCAATCCCGGGTGATTTTTTGCGGATCTTCGATTGATTCACATGAGGTTGATAACAGGATAAAATTACAATTCGTTTCCTCAGCTAATTCTAGCTCTTTACTATCCCGGCAGCCAACCGACAAAAAACTGGATTCGTCAAAAGACAAATTGGTTAGTTTTTTGATCGAGCAAGCATCAATATGTCTTCTGTCAAAGGATTCAAACTGTTTTGACTGCAAACTGTTCAAATCAGCGCGAGTTATTATTAATTCAGCGTTTGTAGAGTCACAGATTTCTTTTAATTTGGTAGCGACATCCAGATAACGTTTATTGTCGAGATAATGAGAGCGAAACAATACCAGTGGATATATATGCATTTGCATCATTTTTTGAAAATGCTGTAACGAACTATCAACTATCAATGAAGTTAATTCCGGGGTAATTAACAGCTCTGAAGGTAGCATCAGGGCCTGTAATACAGGTAAATCGGCCTCCGGGAACGGATACTCTGAAAGCTCTTCCAGATCAAGCCACTTTGACAGCTGACCCTCACGACCATGAGCCCGTCCACTGTAATCTTTCACTTCCCACACATCCAGAAAGATATTTTTATCCCTGTACTGATGAGTTAACGAATGGAATGGCAGTGCTGACAATACCCGGATACCGGTTTCTTCTTCAAGCTCTCGTTGTAGCGCATGAAACCGGCTTTCACCCTTTTCCAGCTTGCCACCGGGAAATTCCCATAAATCTTCAAGGTGCTGCCCTTTTTGACGCTGGGTGAAAAATAACTTTGATGGATTCCTGGGATGGCGGATTATCCCTGCGACGACATGAATAGTTTTATTAACTTCTGTATTCGGCATTAATCTTTACATAATCATATGACAAATCTGTCGTCCATATTGTCGCCGACTGTTCACCGATATTTAGATTAACCTTGATCAGAATGTCCTGCTGTTGCATGACTGCACTACCTTTTTGTTCCGTATAATCTTTATGTGGTAAACCTTTTTCAACCAGGCATACTTCATCCAGATAGAGATCCACCCTGTCTATATCCAGTTCAGAGATATCTGCCCGGCCTATTGCAGCCAGAATCCGCCCCCAGTTAGCATCAGAAGCAAACAGGGCTGTTTTTACCAGAGGAGAATGCGCTATGGTATAAGCAAGTTCACGAGCATCGTCGACAGTAGCGGCCTGTTCTACCTGAATTTCAATAAATTTTGTGGCACCTTCTCCATCACGGATAATAGATTTAGCCAACTGACTAAACACTTCGTTGAGCATCGACATAAATTCGACGTTTTTACTATCCACCACCTGCCCACTACCACCGGTAGCGATTAACAAACAGGCATCATTGGTAGAAGTGTCTCCATCAACCGTAATCGAGTTAAAAGAAGTATTCACTACCCGATTAAGGCAGTTATCCAGTTCTTCCTGATCTATTTGGGCATCAGTAGCTACATAAGCAAGCATGGTGGCCATATCCGGTTTAATCATGCCCGAACCTTTACAGATCCCTGTAATAGTCACTGTTTTTTTATTGATTTTTAACTGTTTGCTGACAGCCTTCGGTAAGGTATCTGTAGTCATGATACCTCGTGCGGCTGCCATCCAGTTTGTTTCACTCAGGTTACTCAGCAAACCAGGTATCGCAGAAGTAATTTTTTCTAGTGGTAACTGCGCACCGATTACACCTGTCGAAAAAGGCAGTATAGAACATTCAGATAAACCGGTTTTTTCTGCCACAGCAATGCAGGTTTTAACACTGTTCAGTATTCCTTCATTTCCTGTTCCTGCATTTGCATTACCCGAGTTAATCAACAGGTAGCGTATAGTTTCTACTGATTCCAGGTGACTTTTCGCAACAGTAACCGGGGCTGCACAAAATTTGTTAGTTGTGAAAACTGCTGCTACAGCTGACTTTTCATCCAGTTCCATAAGAACCAGATCATCAACGGTGGCGTCTTTCTTTATCCCACTATGACAGGAAGCTAATTTAATGCCCTTAATTGGGTGTAATATCCCTGGCGCTGATAGACCAACACTCATTTTGATGTTTCTCTAGGTTAATTTGCCGTGGCATTGCTTAAACTTTTTACCTGAACCACACCAACAGGGCTCATTTCTTCCCAGCTTCTTATCTTTTCGCACAAAAGGCTGATGAGCGTCTTCAGGCTCCTGAGGACTTTCGGACAGAATATTTTCAGCCGCAGCATGTTGCATTTGTATATCTTCATTATCCGGGTGACTTTGCTCAATCGCAGTAACATCTTCCTCACTTTGAACCCGAATACGAGTTATGATGGTAACAGCCTCAGTTTTGATATTTTCAAGCAAAGTCTGAAACATTTCAAAAGACTCACGTTTGAATTCCTGGATAGGATTTTTTTGAGCATAGCCGCGCAGGCCTATACCCTGGCGTAAGTAATCCATGGCAGCAAGATGTTCTTTCCAGTGGCGATCAAGTACCATCAACATGATTTCTTTTTCATAGCGACGCACTAAATCCGCACCGACCTGTTCTACTTTCTGTTCATATGCGTGCTCAAAATAATCACAAATCTTTTGCAGAATCGTTTCATCGGTTAAATGATCATCTTCATCAATCCATTGTTGTACTGGTAACTCTTCACCAAACTCATGACTTAAGAAAGCTGTCAAACCTTCGATATCCCATTGCTCATCAATACTGCCAACAGCAACATATTGACGGAAAACATTCTCCATCACATCCAGCCGCATATCTTTAATGGCCTGTTCGATACTGTCTGCTTTTAACAGGTCATCACGTTGTTGATAGATTACTTTACGTTGATCATTGGCAACATCATCGTAATCCAGCAAATGTTTACGAATGTCAAAGTTATGTGCTTCCACTTTTCGTTGGGCATTTTCTATTGCTTTAGTAACCCAGGGATGTTCAATCGCTTCACCTTCTTCCATACCCAGCTTTTGCATTAAACCGGCAACTTTACCAGATGCAAAAATACGCATAAGGGTATCTTCCATCGACAGGTAAAAGCGAGAAGAACCGGGATCACCCTGACGTCCCGCACGGCCCCTTAACTGATTATCTATACGGCGTGATTCATGGCGTTCTGTACCGATAATATGCAAACCACCAGCTTCCAGTACCTCAGCATGTCGACGCTCCCATTCACTTTTAAATGCGTCACGTTTTTCTTTTTTATCTTCAGGAATTTCATTCAAGTGAAATTCATAATTTCCGCCCAGAACTATATCCGTACCGCGTCCTGCCATATTGGTCGCAATAGTTACCGCACCAGGCAATCCTGCATCGGCAATAATACCGGCTTCACGCTCATGGTGTTTTGCATTTAAAATTTCATGCTTTATTTTATCCTTATCCAGTAACCCGGACAGATATTCTGAAACTTCGACTGAAGTCGTACCCACCAGAACCGGTTGCTTTCGCGACACACAGTCCTTGATATCTTCAATGACTGCTTTATATTTTTCTTTGGCCGTTAAATAGATCAGGTCGCCTTTGTCCATTCTGATCATTACTTTATCGGTAGGCACTACAACGACTTCGAGACCATAAATCTGTTGAAATTCGAATGCTTCTGTATCGGCTGTTCCCGTCATACCCGATAATTTGTTATAAAGACGAAAATAATTCTGAAAAGTGATGGATGCGATGGTCTGGTTTTCACTCTGAATTTCGACCGACTCTTTCGCTTCAATCGCCTGATGCAAACCTTCTGACCATCGACGTCCAGCCATTGTGCGACCGGTAAATTCATCGACAATGACAATCTGGTCACCCTGAACGATATAATCCACATCTTTATGGTAAATAATATGAGCTCTCATGGCAGCATTCAGATGATGCACCAGGGAAATATTAGCGGAGTCATAAAGGCTTTCACCAACCGTTAATAAACCAGCTTCCACCAGTAGACTTTCAGCTGTTTCATGACCTGCTTCCGTTAAAAACACCTGTTTCGCTTTTTCATCAATCGTGTAATCACCCGGACCTTCCTCGTCTTCATCAGAATCGTCACCTATCGTCACTGCAACAGGCGTTAATCTAGGAATTAGCGTATTAATTTTTTTGTATAACTCAGAACTATCACTGGCCTGCCCGGAAATTATTAGAGGCGTTCTTGCTTCATCAATAAGAATTGAGTCCACTTCATCGATAATTGCAAAATTTAATTCTCTTTGAACACGCTCTTCCAGTGAGAATGACAGGTTGTCATGCATATAATCAAAGCCGAACTGATTATTTGTACCATAGGTAATATCAGCTTTGTAAGATTCACGCTTTTGATCATAATCCATCGTGCTTAACACGACACCAACACTCATCCCCAGGAAATTATAAAGCTTACCCATCCACTGACTATCACGTTCTGCCAGATAATCGTTTACCGTGACGACATGCACACCTTTATCGCTGATTGCATTAAGGTAGGCCGCCAGGGTGGCAACCAGTGTTTTACCTTCACCCGTTTTCATTTCAGTGATTTGATTATTATTCAAAATCATTGCACCGATTAACTGCACATCATAATGCCGCATACCTAGTACCCGACTTGATGCTTCCCGACAGGTTGCGAATGCTTCCGGTAGAATTTGCTCAAGGGCTTCCCCCTGCTTATATCGTTCTTTATATTCAGCTGTTTTTTCTGCTAGCTGTTCATCTGTTAAAGCCTGCATTTCGGCTTCGAGTGCATTTACTTTAGTAACAGATTTTCTGAGTATTTTTATAATTCGGTCATTTCGACTACCGAAAATTTTTCTGAAGGTTTTTGACAGCATGAGTTTAGGCGTAAAAGCGGTTAGAAAAGAATTAAGATTATTAGATATAAACGAAACATTATAATTCAAGCTAAAAGCTGTGGATATCGCTATTTAACCTCGAATTCATAAAAATTAATGAAAAGCTTGAAGCTTTAAAAATGAACTGCAGGCTGCCCTGACACAATAATCAGGCTAACCAGTGTTTTTTAAATGCAGTTTGATAGTAACATTATGGCGAGTTTACCAATGATCTTATAAAACTAATTAATTTCCAGGTATGCCAGGTACAGCGTTTAGTTGGATGCATTAATAAATTTCATCGGATCAACTTGCTGACCATCTTTTAAAACTTCAAAATGCACATGTGGGCCAGTCGAACGGCCCGACGAGCCAATTTCAGCAATCTGAAATCCTTTTTCAACCGTATCGCCCACTGAAACCAGTAAACTAGAGTTATGTCCATAACGGGTGGTGTAACCATTACCGTGATTAATATCAACAACCTTTCCATAACCGTAACGAGTTCCTGAGAATGTCACCACACCTTTTGCCACTGCTATCACGGGACCAGACATTTTTCCGGCAAAATCAATCCCCTTATGCATTTCTCTCTTGCCAGATATGGGATGAGTTCTCATTCCATAATAAGATGAAAGCCAGCCATTAGTAATCGGTCTACCGCTAGGTTGAACCTCTTTCAATAAATTACGACTCATTAGCAAATCTTCTAAAACCAGCAACTGATTTTCTCTGTCAGACAAATCAGCTGACAGACTATCTATAGCTATATGTAATTCAGAGCTATCAACCGTATTTTCCTGCCTGGTTTCAGGGCCACCAACAGCTGGAATCTGATCAAAGTCAAATTCACCTTTATCTATTTTAGCCATATGAATCAATTTTTGACCTAAGGCATCCAACCGGTTTACATGCGCCTGAAGTAAACCAAGCCTTGAAGATAAAACTTCAATACTGGCATCAGATTCCTGTCTTAAATCATTAAGATCAAGTTGCTGCTGATGTATATTTTTTTTCCACTTTGAAACGCTAAGACTTTGATTCGGAGTTGATTGTGCCATCTGGTAACCTAAATACCCAATACCTCCACAAAAAGCACCTAGCGACAAAAATAAAAGTAGATAATGATAAGGCTTGCACATTCCTATGCTACAGAGTGTTCCTTTATTAGCAGAAAGAAATATGATATTCACGGTTATGCGAGACCTCTTATATGGCTTCAATAGGTTGAGCGTAAGAAATTGGAGCTGTCGAACTATCTTCAAATGTAACCTCTTCCCAGGCTTCTTTATCACTCATCAGTGCCAACAAAAGTCTATTGTTTAGCTCATGCCCTGATTTATGGCCTGAAAACTGACCAATCAGACTATGACCCAACAGGTACAAATCACCAATAGAGTCCAGTATTTTATGTTTGACAAATTCATTGTCATAGCGCAGACCATCTTCATTTAAAATTCTGTAATCATCCAGTACAATGGCATTTTCCTGGCTTCCACCCAGTGCGAGATTATTTAATCTCAAATGTTCAATATCTTTCTGAAAACCAAATGTCCTGGCCCGACTCACTTCTTTCACAAATGAAGTTGTTGAAAAATTTATTTCGCAGATCTGCTTTTCAGCCGTAAACAGAGGATGATCGAAATCTATTTCAAAACTTACTTTAAAGCCATTAAATGGCTCAAATTTCACCCATTTATCTTTATCTTCTACCTTTACGGTTTTTTTGATACGTATAAATTTTTTGGCCGCAGACTGCTCAACAATACCGGCTGATTGAATCAGGAAAACAAAAGGTCCGGCACTTCCATCCATAATTGGAACTTCTTCAGCACTTAAGTCTATATATGCATTATCAATTCCAAGCCCAGCCATTGCAGATAATAAATGTTCGACTGTCGATATACGTGCGCCATCCTGGGTTAAGGTAGTAGATAATTTAGTATCACCTACATTTTCAGGGCGAGCTAATATTTCTATAGGGTCATCCAGGTCTATACGACGAAATCTAATACCTGAATTAACGGGGGCTGGGCGTAATGTTAAATAAACTTTTTTGCCCGTATGCAAACCAACACCCATGGCGCGGATCACATTTTTCAGTGTGCGTTGCTTGATCAAAGAAATATCCTGAAATAAAAAGAAAGATATTAAGGCTATCTTAGATAACTTTTATATCTGTTAATTATGGCTTATAAATCCTGATTAATCAATCCACTAATCAGCAGCGTTGCCCCGTACATCGATGATTCATGCGACTAAGCTGATTAGCGGTTTCGAATCTGGCTTTTCTGTACATCCAGCACGTAGGCATGAATCATTTCCTGTGCTGAAGCTGAAATTTTAGTAAATTCACAGCGACATATATCCCGTTGCTTGGCAACCACTCTAATAGTGACTGGAAAGACTATATCCTCACTGGCCATAGTCAGTGTTCCTGCAGCTGTAACACCTTCCTTAAAGTTACTACTACGAAAACAACATCCTGTACCACTGATATTCACAAGATAACAGGAATTACCGGCTGCTTTTAGCAATATTGGTCGACCACTGTCAGGTCTTATGCGAAATGCATCCCGATGATCATTGTCATCACCAGCAAACTCCAGATCATTTTTCTTTTTTCTCCAGAACAAACTCAACCCTCCTATTAATTGCTCTATTTTCAGCTGTGTCATTCGGCACCAGGGGAATGAAGTCAGCATAACCCGTCGCGCTCATTCTTTCAGGGTCCAGACCCTGTTGAATAAAATAACGCAAAACTGTTGTTGCCCTGATTGCTGACAACTCCCAGTTTGATGGAAACTGTTCTGTTTCTATCGAAAGATCATCAGTATGCCCCCTGATAGCAATAGAATAATCAGGGTTTTCTCTAAATATCTGCATTAAATTATTAAAAATAACTTCTGCACTTTCCTTCAGATTAGCCTCTCCTGAAGCAAATAAAAACCTGCCGTCAATACTTATATTAATTTGATCTCCGACCAGCTCCAAAGACATACTTTTAGAAAGGTCCGTGTTTTCAAGCATACTTTGTATATCAGAATAAACCTTGGGATTCAGTGTTTGAATTACGTCCGGTGACGGATTCAAACCCAGCATATCTTCAACCGCTTTAAGCGGTTCAGGGTCTCTTCCCGCTCTTGCAGCATAGTCAATTACGCTTATCTGCTCTCCCTCCCCATCCAGAACACTTATGTCTGAAATTCGAGCTCGAAAAGCCTTATCATCATAATCCGCCAGCGTATATAACAATATAAAAAACACCAGAATTAGTGTCATCATATCGGCAAACGTCACAATCCAGCTATTGCTATTATCATCCTGCTCGAATTGCTCCAGTAAACTCGAACCATCCATATCACTGATTCCGCTCGTTTAAGGTCTGCATCGGTTTTCTCTTTTTGGCAGGCACAAACGAAGAAAGCTTTTCATATACAGACAAGGGGTTATTATCCTGCAAAATACTCACCGCCCCCTGGAAAATTATTTCAAAATTCATCACTTCTGCCATTGTTCGCGATCGTAATTTGCCGGCAATAGGTAAAAATATAACGGTTGCCAGTAGCGTTCCGTAAAATGTCGTTAACAGCGCAACAGCCATTGCAGGCCCCAGGTTTTCCGGATCTGCCAGCAATGAAAGCATTTGAATCAAACCGATTAATGTCCCTAACATACCAAAAGAAGGGGCATATAAAGCCATTTTCTTGAAAACATCCTGCACAATAAAGTGACGCATTTGCATCGATTCAATTTCAGTCCGCATGGCTGAACGCAAAGTCTCCTCATCCGCTGCATCTGCTATTAAGGTACATACTCTTTTCAAAAATGGAGAATTAGTTTTCACATCGACCAGACTGAGCAGACCTTTCCTACGACTGATTGTCCCTAGCTTGATCATCGTATTGATCAACTCCTGTGAATCCTGTTTGGGCGAAGAAAACACAAAGTAAGCACTTTTAAAAGCATTCAAAACATCCCTGGATTGAAAAGTCAGCAGCGTCGCCGCCATGGTTCCACCCATGACAATCATCGCACCCTGTACATTCATGAAATTGTGAATATCCCCACCTAAAAATATGGCAGAGACAATCAACCCAATTCCAGAAATTATGCCTATCAAAGAGGCTAAATCCATACTCTTATGCCTGTTATGTGTGTCACGTGAAAATATCCGGATACATTCAGGATATATCTAATTTCAAAAAGCTGTTATTTTTATCGGCTTTGAATATATATACTTTAGCTGCTTACTCATAAAATTCCACTTTACTCTATACAAATGCTGTCAAATATAATTCCCTGCGCTAATAGCCTTTATTCATGAATAGTTCAATGTGATAATAAGCCTTTAATTATGCAATTTACCGGGAATAACTATGGTCGCTAGAAATAGAGCACGAACAGAAGAAGAATTTATTTACCTGATCAACCAGGCATTAGATGAAATCTTCGATCTTCGCGCAGCCATTGAATACGACGAAGAGTTTATGGATAACGCACCAATGATTGTAGAGCCACTGAATAACGGATTAACCCGCCTGCTGAATGCCGTTAAATCTGGTGAATATACACCCGGTGAAGGAGACTATGTCGAATTTCTGCATTTGCTAAAAAATACTGATCAGCGTGCTATTCCTTTCTGGTCTGTTTTAAAACTTATACTGGATACTCACAATGAAGGTTATCAGGGGCTGGACGAATGATAAACAAAGACTCTCCATTCTATGGGCTTGAAGTTGAAGATAACCCGGTACTGGAAGTCACCGCTCAGGAACATACTCTGCAACAGAATCTTGATCAGTACATGCAGCACTTTAATGCACTTGCAGCTAATAGTAATGAGCTGGAAAAAGCCAAACTGATGCTCGATATCGCAGAATGCCACCTGGGACTCGATCAGCAAAAAGAAGCGCATGACTGGGCAGAAAAAACTTTCCAGACATTTATCAGTAATAGAGAATGGCAACTGGCTGTAGATTGTTGTGACATTATTTACAACAGTGGTCAGGATGATTCACTGATAGCTCTGGGGAATGGCATCTGGTTAGCGGTTACTTTCCCGGTGGACCCGAATATTAGTGTACAAATGTTACATCATATAGTCGATGAGACGCCGGATGACTCAGATGGCGCTGCGGTGGCTGCTATGCTCGCACATTACCTGGCTGAAACTCGAGCAGATGATAAAGATCATAAAAACCTGACATTTTTAACTAACCAGATAACCGCTCAGGTGGCGAAACGACACCGGGGTATTGCTGATGAAAAAACCATGCAGACCTGGATAAAAATGTATGAACTGGATGATGTAACTAAGTTATTACCCAAAATGGCCATAATTCTGGATACGATAGTGGGAGAAAACTGGTGGTACGACCGCGATGAGATTCGTAGTCAGTTACCGGTAAACTAAATAAAGATTGTTTCACCACGAAGACACGAAGTTCACGAAGAAGAACAGCTAAAGTAACCGGATAACTCAATTATTGCTATTATTTTTCTGATTACAGCCGAGACTGCGCCAGTTATTATTTTGCGCAAATTCAAACTAAAGTGTCCAGTTAGTGAGGTGTCAGAGTTGGTCATCTCAAGATTAAATCGAAGTTTTTCTCATGTTGTTACTGAAAACCAGTAAATCCAGTGTTACTGCCGAATTCTATATCAGAAATTCAGATAATGGCTGAAGGACAGGGGGAGTCAGGTATCATTTTGATAAAAATTATTGCCTTTCAAAATTTTACCTTCGCGATCTCCGTGTCTTCGTGGTAAATATCTTTTGATTTTTTATTTACGTTAAGTAGATACAATGAAATAACAATTTAAACGCTACAACTACCGGTTTGATCATAAACAGACATTACAGACTTCAACTCCTTGATAACTGTTTTTTGCTCATCTCTGTTCAGTTTGAGAAGCTCTCCACAATTCTGCTGAGCTTTTTTATCGTGCAGAATCGCATTGACATATCGACAACCACGTTCACAAATTGAATGAGTGACGCGATCAATCCGAGAGTTTTTCATTAATCCCACCCTTAGTTACTTTAGGTAAAAAAAGAAGTATACCCCTACAAAGTCCATTAGAAAATGATAATATTGCTTTTTTAAGAATTAACTGGAGTCTAATGTGAGTTTCCGCACCATACAATTATCTGGCATGAAAATAAGTAACATTGAAAGTGATGGCGATACTGCCAGTATCGAAATTTCTTATGCAATTATTATCAAAAACATGGATGACGCCGAACAGGATACTCGCTGGTATGGCAAAGCTCTGATGAAAATCAGTGAACTGGTTATAGATACTGATGAGTTACCAGAATTTCCTGCCACCGTTAAAAGTGCCGATATCAAAGACAACCAGATAACCTATCGTGATGAGTCAGCGATTCCACTCAAAACCCATGGCAACGTCGGAATTACCCTGCAGTTTGAAAATTTTGATTCACCCGTTAAATTCATCGGTGAACAAATGGATTTTGATCTAACTGAGCACGAAAAATATATAGAACATATATAACCGCCGATGAATTTAGTGAGGAAAAGTCATTTATGGCAGATTTCCTTCATGACCACCTGAGTCCGGCAGGTCATTCAATATCAGGATTTACAAACGCATAAATGTTTCGCGGTAGTAAACCATCTCATCTATCGATTCTTTGATATCATCCAGAGCCAGATGCGCGCCTTTTTTATTGAATCCTGTCAACAAATCCGGTTTCCATAATCTCGCCAGCTCTTTTAACGTACTGACATCCAGGTTTCTATAATGAAAAAATGATTCCAGCTCAGGCATTAACCTGGCCATAAACCGTCGATCCTGACAGATACTATTGCCACACATCGGAGATTCCCCTGCTGGAACGTAGTTCTTAAGAAAATCAAGCGTATTCTGCTCGGCCTGTGCCATCGAAAACTGACTATTTTTGATCCGCTCAACCAGTCCGGATTCACCGTGATGTTTGGTATTCCACTCATCCATGCCACCTAAGATTTCATCTGGCTGATAAATGGCAATCACCGGCCCCTGATCAAGAATATTCAAATCTTTATCTGTCACGATGGTTGCTATTTCTATAATTTGATCCTGCTGAGGCTCCAGGCCGGTCATTTCAAGGTCGATCCAGATTAAGTTTGTGGTATTAACTGTCATGTATTTTCTCTAAAAGTTGGAAGGAAACTGTGAGTACGACTATTTATAGTGACTTTTCCAGATTCCACTTAATTATGGGAGTAAGCATTACCCACCAGTCACTCATAGTTATTTTCTTATGAAATTACAGTAAACTATAGCAACCTGAAAACTATTTAGAAACTTAATGCATACATTTACCCTGATATTTCTGGCTTTCCTGTTAGCCTCGGTATTGACCAGGCTATGGCTTTCACAACGTCAAATCAAGCATATACAGGCACATAAAAATAAGGTGCCAGATGCTTTTGCCGAAAAAATAACCCTTGAAGAACATCAAAAGGCTGCCGACTATTCAACAACAAAATTGAAACTTGGTCGGTTTACCCTTGCCTGGGAAACTCTCTGGTTACTGACCTGGACACTCGGCGGAGCGCTTGGCATGGTAGATGGCTGGTGGTTACAATATGAACTCTCCCCGTTATGGACTGGTATCAGTGTCATTCTCAGCATGACTGTTTTAATGAGCCTGCTGGATTTACCTTTTTCGCTGTATTCAACCTTTGTCATTGAAGAACGTTTCGGTTTCAACAAGACGACCTTTAAAACATGGATTACAGACCTGCTTAAATCGACCGCATTAATGCTGGTTATTGGCGTACCGCTTATCGCTGTCATTTTATGGCTGATGAACCAGGCAGGACCAAACTGGTGGATTTATGCCTGGTCGGTATGGACCGCGTTCAGCCTGTTAATGATGTGGGCCTACCCTGCCTTTATTGCCCCTATTTTCAATAAATTTACAGCGCTGGAAGACGAATCACTGAAATCCAGAATAGATGCGTTACTACATCGCTGTGGCTTTAAGAGTAAAGGTGTCTTTGTGGTTGATGGTTCTAAACGTTCAGCCCATGGAAATGCTTACTTTACCGGTTTTGGTAGTAATAAACGTATCGTATTTTACGATACCCTGCTGGAGTCCCTGTCTGAAAATGAAGTTGAAGCTGTACTGGCCCATGAACTCGGACACTTCAAACGTAACCATATTAAAAAATCTCTGGTGATTTCCGTTTTAATGACCCTTGGCGGATTCGCATTACTGGCATGGCTGATGAATTCCCCGTGGTTTTATTCTGCTATGGGTGTAAATATGCCATCAACCCACACCGCTCTATTGCTATTTATGTTCATTATGCCAGTATTCTCTTATTTCATAAGTCCGCTATTCTCTGCCATGTCTCGTAAACATGAGTTTGAAGCGGATGACTTTGCCAGGCAGCAGAGTGATTATCGAGCGCTGGTATCAGCTTTGGTCAATATGTACCGAGAAAATGCCAGCACGTTAACTCCCGATCCTATACACTCGATGTTTTATGACTCACATCCTCCAGCATCGATTCGAATTGCTCACCTCGAAACTAATTAATCAGGAAAATTCATATGAGAAATATCATTTTATTTTTAGTCGCTACAGGGTTTACAGCTTCAGCTATTGCTGTAGATATAAAGAACGGTGATACATTACACGCTGACAATTGCACCAGGTGCCATGACACTTCTGTTTACACTCGGGCAAATAAAAGAGTCAAAACTTTACCCAAGCTTGGTACTCAGGTACGCATGTGCAAAGATAACCTGGGAATCACCTGGTTTGATGATGAAGTTGAAGATGTAACGGGTTTTTTAAATACAAATTACTATCACTTTTAATGCCTTCAAAGCTGAGCAGTGAAAATATTCAAACCAGTCTGCGACTACTACATGCAGACTGGTCATTGGATACTGACTCAGGTGTCATTCGACGTATAGTTAAATTTGATGATTTTTATCAAACCATGGCTTTTGCCAATTCTGTCGCCTGGATATCACACCGGCAAGATCATCACCCTGACCTGTTAATCACTTATAAAACCTGCCGGGTTGATTTATTTACCCACTCGGTTAAAGGCTTAACTGAGAAGGATTTTATCTGCGCCAAAGCCATCGATAGCCTTTTGACATAAAAACATGGCAAAGCGCAAACTCAGTCACCAGCAGAAAAGACGCATACAAAAAGCCCAGCTATCCGTTAACCTGGATGATGACAACACCCACCAGGGGTTAGTCATCTCTCACCATGGTGGTGAAGTAGAAATCCAGCCAGACACAGCCAATATTTCGAATATCCACTGTAAATTACGTACCAACCTTGGCGTTATCGTGTGTGGCGATCAGGTTTATTATCGCGAGGAAAATAATGGTCTGAGTATTATAGCGATCAGACCCCGACAGAATCTTTTGCAAAGACTGGATGGTTTCGGGCAGTTAAAAGCCGTTGCCGCCAATGTGACACAATTACTTATCTGTCTGTCGATAACGCCTGAACCAAATCTATTTTTACTTGATCAATACCTGTTATCAGCTGAACAACAGCACATTGATGTAGTCATCGTGTTAAACAAGATAGATCTGGTTGATGAGCAGAATTCCGACCCTTTTGACTTGAAAAAAATATACCAGCCAATGGGTTATGACGTGATACATACCAGCATCATAAAAAACATCAATATCGATGCGTTACAAAAACACTGCATTGACCATATTAATGTCATTAGCGGTGTGTCAGGTGTTGGCAAATCATCAATTACCAAAGCTATCCTGCCCGAAACGGAGATTCCCATTGGAGAAATTTCAGAAGTGAACCAGGAAGGAAAACACACCACCCGCACCAGTCGACTGTACCACCTGCCATTGGGTGGTTTGTTAATAGATACTCCAGGAGTACGTGGCTTTAATCCAGTATTTGATAAAAATATTCCGATCGCATCAGGTTTCAGAGAAATCAACAAGCTGGCCCAACTTTGTCAGTTTAGCAACTGCAAACATACCCATGAACCCAAATGTGCAGTCACCAAAGCACTCAAATTGGGAGAAATCAGTCAAATAAGATACGATAATTACTTAAAGCTGTTGCAGGAAAGCGAGAAATAACTAGCATAGAGCCTTTGATTCAAAAGAGCCCACCATCCGTGTTAAAAGATAGCTTAAATAATATACATATCAGTTCCGAAAAAATTCTGGTTACTCCCCAGGCTTTAAAACAGGAATTGCCGATTTCTGATCACGTACTCAACAATATCAGGAATTCCCGTCAACAAATTGCCGATATCATCCATCATAGAGATCACCGATTGTTAGTCATTTGTGGCCCCTGCTCCATTCACGATATTGATGCTGCAAAAGAATATGCTTCACGTCTGAAAAAACTGCAACTTGAACTTGCTGACAGTTTATATATCGTTATGCGTGTTTACTTTGAAAAGCCTCGTACCACGGTGGGCTGGAAAGGGTTGATTAATGATCCTTATCTGGATGGCACATTTAATATAGAGGATGGACTTCGAATAGCACGCAAATTATTAATTGACTTTGCCGAAATGGAACTCCCTATGGGTACCGAAGCGCTGGACCCCATCAGCCCGCAATATCTCGGAGAGTTTTTCAGCTGGTCGGCGATAGGTGCACGCACTACCGAATCACAAACACACCGTGAGATGGCCAGCGGTCTATCCATGCCGGTCGGGTTTAAAAATAGCACCAACGGTAGCCTGGGCACAGCCATAGATGCTCTGAGAGCGGCTGCCTCCAGCCATAGCTTTATGGGCATCAATCAACAGGGCCAGGTAGCTGTTATTCAAACAGAAGGCAATCCTGATGGTCATATCATTATGCGTGGCGGAAAAAGCTGCAACTATGATTCGGTGCAAATAGCACTGGGTGAAGACAAGTTAAAAGCCGCCAATGTCAACAGCGCCTTAATGGTCGACTGTAGCCACAGTAATTCAAACAAGGATTATACTCGTCAACCTTTAGTCGCATGCGACGTCATGAACCAGATACTGGAAGGTAATCAATCCATTATTGGCATCATGCTGGAAAGCCATCTTAATGAGGGTAACCAGTCATCATCACAGCCACTGGAAGCAATGAAATATGGTGTATCCATTACTGATGCCTGTATTAACTGGGACACAACAGAAGACCTTTTACGCAAAATGGCCAAAAAATTAGCCAAAAAATTGCAACAGCGAGTTAAAAGTTAGTCTAGGTTAATTTTCCTGCATTCCCTTTTAGTGCATGTTTCTAGCTTTATTGACTTGCTAAAGTTTCTGAGTAAGTATTCATTTAATCTCAAGCTATAACTCTATAAATTCCTAAAAGGAGGATAAAATGACACAGGTACTGGATGTAGTAAAAGCCGGCGTAGTGACTGGTGATGACGTACAAAAAGTTTTTCAGGTTGCCAAAGACGAAGGATTCGCCATACCGGCAGTCAACGTAGTTGGTTCCAACTCTGTTAACGCGGTAATAGAAGCAGCCGCCAAAGCGAAATCACCGATCATGGTTCAATTCTCCAGCGGTGGCGCTGGCTTTTATGCAGGAAAAGACTGCCCGGCCGACAATCCTATGGTGTTAGGTGCTGTTTCCGGAGCCCTGCATGTACACGCCATGTCTGAAGCTTATGCTGTACCTGTCATTCTGCACACTGATCACGCTGCGCGAAAATTATTGCCCTGGATCGACGGTATGCTGGATGCCGGTGAAGCTTATTATGAAAAACATGGCAAACCACTATTCAGTTCGCACATGATCGATCTCTCTGCCGAATCTCTGGAAGAGAATATAACCATCTGCGAGAAATACCTGCAGCGAATGAGTAAAATTGGCATGACGCTTGAAATTGAATTAGGGGTAACCGGCGGTGAAGAGGATGGCGTGGATAATACGCATCTGGATAACGCATCTCTTTACACACAACCGGAAGACGTCGCCCTGGCTTATGAACGTTTAAGTGCAATCAGTGATAAATTCACCATCGCCGCTTCGTTTGGTAATGTTCACGGTGTGTATAAACCCGGCAATGTCCACCTGACACCAAAAATTTTAGACAATTCACAAAAGTATGTGCAGCAAAAATTTTCGACTGCCGATCGCCCACTGAACCTGGTATTTCATGGTGGTTCAGGCTCTGCTCGTGAAGAAATTCGTGAAGCCATTTCTTATGGTGTGATCAAAATGAATATAGATACCGATACTCAGTGGGCAACCTGGAAAGGTGTTCATGACTATGAAGCAGATCATCATGACTACCTGCAAAGCCAGATCGGTAACCCCGAAGGAGATGAAAAACCGAATAAAAAAATCTACGATCCACGCATGTGGTTACGTGCCGGTGAAGTTGCTATGGTGAAGCGACTGCTAGAAGCATTCGAAGATCTCAACTGTATCAACCGAAACTAAGGAAAACAGGTTCGGGGTCGAATACAAGGATAATAAGGAAACTGGAGTTGTTGATTAAAACTGTCCAGTTAAGCAAAACTCAACCTTTCGACTCCGACACTTTTCAGCATCTGTAGAATATGAAGTGCATTGATCAGGGCGTATAGAACTTAACCAAATTTAAACTGAAATTTACAGGCAAAGCCTGTCAATATTTTTCCAGCATAGCCGGATCAAATGAATCCGTAGAGAGACTCAACCTGACTTCCTGCATACGCCCTTCAAGCGCCTTTATCTTTAGAACAAGGTTTTCAATCGTGATGGTATTGTCATCCAGTTCATACAATTGTTTAGAACCTTTATACTGAAAATTCATGATAATCATGGCATCGAGGTCATTCTCTTCGAGCTTCGCTTCTATTTTGCGTTGTTTACGATAAATCCGATTCAATATTTGCTTTAAATCCCATACATACACCACTTCAAACAAAAAAGGATGGCGGCGTAATTTACTCAATACAAAGATGACTATAATGGCTGCAACAGCTACTCCGCCAAGATTAAACCAGAAATGCGGTGCTTCAGGAGTACTGAAAACCTGAATTAGCAGCGATGAAGTAATTAGCGTGAGGAAAAGCAGGGCTACAACAATTCCGCCAAATACGATTTTTAGATGCCTGCTATATCTGGATTTATCTATTTCTTTTAATTTCATACCTGAACCAGTTTTAAAACCACCGAGGTTATTAAAGTTACAAATTTAGCTTAAACAATAGTAAGCCATCAAAAACCTTCTCTTACCTTATTTGTGTAAAGCCAAGAGTCTTTTGCAGTAAATATAACTTAAAATGACCCGATACATTGACATCATTACAAGAATTCGTAACCTCTGTCGACTGATGAATAGTCGGTCTGAATCGAGAGCACAAAAAAATGAGTAATCTTGCACAAGCTAAATTTAATATGATTGAACAGCAAATTCGCCCCTGGGAGGTGCTCGATACCCAGGTACTGGATGTGTTTAATACTATAGAACGTGCTCATTTTGTACCTGAACAATATAAAGGTCTGGCTTATGCTGATTGCCAGTTGCCGGTTGTCGAAGGTGAATCCATGTTACCTCCTACAGTTGAAGGTCGTATGTTGCAGGCTCTCAGACTTAAACCCAGCGATAGTGTGCTGGAAATAGGTACCTGCTGTGGTTACATAACAGCCTGCCTGGCCTCATTAGCAAACCACGTGACCAGTCTCGATAAACATACAGAAGCCACTACAATGGCGTCCGACAGGTTACAGCAAAATAATATTACTAATGTTGAGCTACAGACTATACAATCACTCGCAGATGTCACCGTTACAGAACGTTATGACGCCATCGCTATCGGTGCCGGTTCTTTAAGCAGCGTACCTCAAAATTTAAAGAATGCTCTGGTCATCGGTGGCCGACTGTTTGCTATCACCGGATCATCACCTGCCAAGCAGGCTCAGCTTATGACACGGGTAAATCAGACTGAGTGGAAAGTGGAAAATTTATTCGAAACTGATATTCCAGATATCAGCTGATTATCTGCACCGAACATGCAGCGTTACAGTGCCCATCAGCTGGCAGGATACCTTAAGTCCCATACTCCACGCTTAATCGATGTACGCGAACCCTGGGAATTTGACATCTGTCAGATTGAAAACAGTGAATTATTACCGATGGGCAGGGTTCCATCCTCACTGCAGCTATTTCATGAATCAGCAGAATATGTAATTATATGTCATCATGGTATTCGAAGTATGCAGGTCATAAACTTTCTGACACATCATGGCATCCACAACACCATTAATCTTGATGGTGGAGTAGATGCATGGGCCAGGGAAATTGATTTATCAATGCCGGTATATTAAAAGTCGCTTAAACAACGTTTAGAAACTTTCTCCAAATTATTGAGATAACAACATGAAACAACACATCAGTTTTTTGCTGACCTGCAGCCTGTTTACAATATTCAGCACTTCTATCAAGGCAATGGATCTTATCCAGGTACAGAACCTGGCCTATGAACAGGATGCCCAGCTGATGATTGCCCGAAGCAATCTTGAGTCAACCCGTTATTTACTACCTCAGGTTCAATCTGCAAATAAACCACAAATCAATTTAGATGCAAATGCCACCTATCAGGATACAGGTAACACTCTTACTTATGACGATAAAGTCAGCAGCCTGGGTTATACCTTAAGTCTGCAGCAAAGCCTTTACAACAGTGAAACTATCGCCCAGTCGAATGCTGTCGAAGCTAATATCTTACAATCTGAAGCCGAATATAAGGCCGCCCAACAGGATTTAATTGTTCGAACCACAGAAGCCTATTTTAATATTTTATCAGCAGAAGACAGTGTTGAGTTTGCCCAGGCTGAAAAAAATGCGATTGGGCGCCAGCTTGAACAGGCTAAAAAACGTTTTGAAGTCGGGCTCATTGCCATCACTGACGTAAAAGAAGCACAGGCCAGCTATGACTTATCGGTCTCTCAGGAAATAATCGCTAATAATGCGCTGGATAATGCTCGTGAAGCACTGCAGGTCATTATCGGACAACCGCTAACTGAAGCACTGAATAAACTGGGAGATGGTGTTGAATTAATTATCCCGCAACCGGCAAAAGGTTCAGCCTGGGTAAAACAGGCCCTGAAAAATAACCTCAACCTGGTCTCAACCGAGGCCGCCCTGCAGGCAGCCAATGAAAATCGTAAAATTGCAAAGTCAGCTAAAAAGCCAACTGTTAACTTCATTGCCAGTTATGGAGGAAATACCATAGATAGTGATACTTCAGGTAACTATGACACGGATAATTTAACACTCAGCGTTCAACTGAATATGCCTCTCTATACTGGTGGAAGAACCAGTGCGGCTATCAGCAAGGCGGAAGCTGATTACGCCTCTGCTCAAAATAATTTGTTATTGCAAAAGCGTTTGACTGCGCAACAAACCAGTACCGCATTTTTAGCTGTAGTGTCAGGCATAGGACAGGTTAATGCACTGAAACAGGCATTAATTTCTACTACAGCAGCGCTGGAAGCCACTGAAGCAGGTTTCGATGTTGGCACACGAACCTCGGTCGATGTTTTAAATTCTTTGCGTGAAACCTACGGCTCTAAACGAGACTATGCCTCTTCACGCTATAACTACCTGATTAATACGTTAAAATTAAAACAGGCTGCAGGTCTGCTGTCAGCGGATGATATTCCAGCCCTTAACCAGTGGTTAATTAAATAATTAATGATAGCCTGACGGTTTTCCACAGATAACTTCACAATTCGGATATGGCAAAACACAAATCAACGCTGTTTCGTGCTACCGATTATCTGCACCCGAAATACTGGTTAATGTGGCTCACTTTTGGATTATTAAGATTTATTACTCTGTTCCCCTACTCTGTTCACCTGAGCGTCGGACGCATTTTAGGTCGAATAATTCATCGGATAGCTGGCAGGAGAGAGCACATTGTTGATACCAATCTGCAACTTTGTTTCCCGCGAAAAACATCTGCAGAGCGTAATCAAATTAAAAATAGTTCGTATGAAAATCTGGGAATTTCATTACTTGAGCTGGCCATGTGCTGGTGGTGGAAGCCGCAGCGGCTAAAACCACTGGTCGAAGTACGCGGCCTGCAACATGTTGAAAAATGCCTGCAAAATAAGCAGGCCGTTATTCTACTTAGCGGACATTTTACTTCTCTCGAACTGGGCGGACGCCTGCTGGCTCTTTTATTGCCTTTTCAGGCGATGTATCGCACCCAGAAAAACCCGCTTTTTGACAGTCTTTTATTTACCAAGCGCAGTGGCTACCTGGTAGATGTTATTTCGCGCAAAAATACACGTCGACTGATCAAAGGCATTAGAAACCTGATCCCCACATGGTACGCACCCGATCAGAATTTTGCACGTGAACGTAATGTCTTCGCGCCTTTTTTTGGTGTGCCGACCGCCACCATTACTGCCAGCTCCCGTCTGGCTGAATCAGGAAATGCGGTCATGTTACCGTATTATCCCGAACGAAAATCCGATGGCAGTGGTTATATTTTATGGATTGAACCACCGCTAGAAAATTTCCCCAGTGGCGACGACCTCACCGATGCGACTGCCATCAACTTATCAATTGAAAAGTTTGTACTGAAAAACCCGGATCAATACATGTGGGTGCATCAACGTTTTAAAACCAGGCCACCAGGTGAACCCAAAATTTACTGATGCCTGTATCCAGACCAGCATTTAGTTATCGCCTGCTCTCCTTTACACTTTTACCAATATGGTTTTTTCACGCTGCCTGGCAGGCCTTAAAAAACCATCAGCTTGAATATTTATGGCAACGCTCAGGTTTCTTCCCGGACAAGGAATGTAAACAGCAGCTGTGGATACATGCTTCATCAGTTGGCGAAATTGAATTAATTAAACCTCTGGTACTGTCTTTACACAAAGATCAGGCCATTTTAGTCACTACTTTTACTGTCACCGGTTACCAGCATGCCTTACGCATTCTGCCAGATAACGTAACAGTAAGAGCCTTGCCCATAGACCTGATGCCTATCAGTCAACATTTTATTCGGCGATACAATTTCAAACTGGCGTTAATAGCAGAAACTGAACTGTGGCCAGAGACACTGTATCAAACTGCAAAAAATGGGATTCCTCTAGTTCAAATTAATGCCAGACTTTCCAGTAAATCTCTAAACACTTCAAACTGGAGCAATAAAATATTACGGCAAACTTTAGGTTATTTTGATCAATACCTTACCCGTACTGAACAGGACGTGACTAATTTAGTATCCATGGGAGTACCGTTAAATAAAATAACCGTCGCTGGGAATTTAAAATACGCTCACATAGCGTCAAACAGTCATGACAAGTTGATAAAACAGCCCTATATTTTATTTGCTTCTACCCATCATCCAGAAGAAAATTTATTTGCAGGTCTCATCAATACTTTACAGCTTACCCAATTAATCGTCATCGCACCTCGTCACCCGCAACGAGCAAAAGATATCCTGAAAAGCCTGCAACCACTCGGCCTGACGATAAAACAACGCAGCCTGGGACAGGCCATCACAGATGATACTCAAATCTACCTGGCCGATACTCTGGGGGAATTAAAAAACTTCATGGCATTTGCCGATCTGGTCATTATGGGTGGATCATTCGAAGAAACAGGTGGACATAATGTGCTGGAACCTGTGCGGCTGGGTAAAGCCGTTATCACCGGCCCAAGCGATCAAAACATTCGGCAGGACATTGCTTTATTACTAAAACATGACGCCATTGTTCAGGTTAAGGGCATCGAGCAGTTAGCAATAACAATAAGTTATATATTGCAGTATCCGGCAGCACTGGAAAAACTCTCCAATAATGCGAAAAAGGTCATGCAGGCACAAAATCACATTCTTCAAAACTATTTAGACGTAATAAAAGGCTACCTGTAACCTTCAATCAATTGCTGCCATTGAGTCAGGCTAAAATTGAAAGCTAAACCCTGCTTATGCCTTGAGGTCTGTATTTTTTTTAATGAACGTAACAGGCGTTGAATATTATTATCAGCAGCTGTACCCAACGGCGATACGATTTTAGCTTTATCAAAATCAATAATACTGAACTGCCCGTTGTCATCGATAAGAATATTATTGGCGTTTAAATCAGCATGAAAGATATCTGCCTGATGTAGACGTTTAATTACCCCTCCGAGTTCAAACCACTGTTGATCAGCTAGTGTACTGTCAAATAACCAGCCTGCCAACGTACCTGAATTGTTGATAAAACGGCTAATGATGGATGCACGATAAAACAGGCCGTTTTTTTGCACACAAAATGCCACCACTTCCGGCACAGGCAAAAGCTTTTGGAATGCATGCTGGGTAACCTGCTGTTCCTGATAAGGCCGACTATTTTTCAGCCCTGTCCATAAATACTGATCACGTAAAAAACGGGCTATTAATCCACCTCGTAAATAATGCCGTAGAACATAAAACTGACGCTGAATAGTTATTTTCTGGCTGGCTCCCCGGCCACCGGTTAGTGCTTCGGAATTATTTTTGGTATGCCAGTAAGACAACTCAAAATCCCTCTGAGTGAACTGGTAGTCAATGGTTTCCAGCTGTTTAATAATGAGTTGATTAATTGGCATAATTTTGAGATTTTATTGAGATGGTATTGTATCCCAGTCTTCGGTAAAGTAACGGGAACTTTACCAGCATTCCCTGACCATAGGAAAATTAGTGACACAAATCAATCACAGCAATTTTATCAGGCGGACTATCCAGCAATCCATCGATTTAAAAACCAGCCTGTTACAGCACGACGATTTAATCGAAAACATCAATAAAGTAAGTAACCGCTGCCTTGAAATGTTCCACAATGGTAATCGTCTGTTAATAGCCGGAAATGGTGGAAGCGCAGCTGACGCACAACATATCGCCGCTGAATTTGTCTGCCGGTTTAATTTTGAGCGCCCCGGCCTGCCTGCTATGGCGCTGGCAACTAATTATTCTGTTATCACCGCTGCAGGTAATGATTATAGTTTTGACGATGTATTCTCCCGCGAAATTGAAGCCAATGGTAAAAGCGGCGATATTTTTATTGGCATTTCAACTTCCGGAAATTCCACCAATATACTAAAAGCCATGCAGGCCAGTCAGCAGGCAGGTATCTATACAGTCGGTCTATCAGGTAGTGGTGGAGCTATTCAAAACGAAGCAGATATTTGCCTGAATGTGCCTTCTGACTGTACCCCGCGTATCCAGGAATGCCATATCCTGATCGGCCATATACTTTGTGAAATTGTTGAAACCAATTTATTTCCAAGACTGTAACGCTTTCCATGAATGCCCTTACTTTTGATCAGCCACCAGAATCTTTGTGTATATTACGTTTGTCAGCCATAGGGGATGTAACTCATATGTTGCCGGTTATAGCGACCCTGCAACAGCAATGGCCAGATACAAAAATAAGCTGGATTATCGGCACCATCGAATACCAGCTGGTTAAATCTTTACCCGGCATTGAGTTTATTATTTTTAATAAGAATAACGGTTTTGCAGAATATAAAAAATTACGCAAAACGCTTTCCGGACGTCGTTTCGATGTTTTATTAATGATGCAGGTTGCGCTGCGTGCTAATTTAATCAGCCTGTTGATTAAAGCGAAACTAAAAATTGGCTATGATAAAAAGCGGGCCAGGGATTTTCACGGATGGTTTTGTAACCAGCAAATTGAAGGCCCGTATCGTGTGCATGTACTTGATACCTTCTTTCAGTTTATAGAAAAGCTGGGCATTACCCGACGAAACATGAACTGGTTGTTAAAGCCTGAAGAAGCCAGTCAGCAATTTGCTCATCAACATATTAATAATCAACCGACAGTCATTATTAACCCCTGCAGCAGTGCTCGCAAAAATAACTGGCGAAACTGGCCAATACAATATTATGCGGAAGTGATAGACAGCCTGATGCAACAGGATATCAGGGTTATACTAACCGGCGGCCCGGACTCTAATGAAATAAATTTCTCCAGGGATATAATTCAACTTTGCAGCAAACAACCAGTCGACCTCGTTGGCAAAACCAGCCTGGCACAATTACTGGCTCTACTTGAGCAGGCCCGTTGCCTGATTGCTCCGGATACCGGCCCCGCTCATATGGGTACAGTTGCAGGTATTCCAGTGATAGGACTTTATGCCAGTAGTAATCCAGAGCGTTCCGGACCCTATAATAGTTTACAGATTACGGTGAATGCCTACCCTCAGGCGTTGCAGAAATTCAATCATAAAACGGTCGATGAAGCCCGTTGGGGACAACGCGTTCGAGATCCTGAAGTTATGAAAATGATTTCAGTTGATGACGTCATCGGCCATCTGAATTCATGCCTTGGAAATCAATCATAACTATGCTGCTTAATCATCGAAGAGAACTGTTTAACTCCATTTTATGGAGTGTCTTTTTTAACGGTGTTGTTGCCAGTGTCATATCTGTTCAGGGTATTTTGACAACGGCTCTAGCCGATTCCTGGTTTACTCTGCTTTACCTGGTACTGCAACAAGTCGGGCATTTTCAACTGTTATCTTTGCTGGTCGGTTTGCCACTACTTTTCCTCAGCCTGCTTTTACCCGTTAAAAAATTAATAACTGTATTCACAGTACTTTTCTTTAGTGCATTTATTTTACTGGTGTTTATCGATTATGAAGTATTTAAACTGTATCGATTTCATCTTAATGGAATGGTGTGGAATATGCTTACGGGTGGTGCCATGGATGAAATATTTGTATTTGATATTTCAAACATAATAACCTTTATTTTCTTTATCGCCAGCATCATTCTGCTACAACTTGGCATGCAATACTTCATCCGCCGACGTACAGAAAAAACAAATTCTGTCAATGGCTGGTATGTTTTTCTAGTGGTTTTCCTGTTGCAGTTTGGCGGTCAGGCTATTTATGCCTGGTCCGATGCATGGTATCGAGTGGAAATCATGTCTCAGACGCGTTTTATACCTTTTCCACAGGGTATGACTATTAAACGTTTTCTACGTGACAAAGGCTGGGCACCGGACATCCCTCAGGAGCTAAAACTTAAGGCGTCTGCCAGTGGCCGGTTTAACTATCCAGTACAGGCTCTTAAATGTGCCAGCCCCGAACAGAAACCGAATATCCTGTTTATCATCTCTGATAGCCTGCGCTATGACATGTTACAGCCTGAGATTATGCCAGTATGGTCGAAACTGGCAGCAGATAGTCAGGTATTCAATTTTCATTTGAGTACGGGTAATGCAACGCGTTTTGGCGTATATGGATTATTTAGTGGACTTTTTGCTCACTACTGGTTTGACTCTCTCAACACTCAGTCCAGTTCGGTCTTAATCGAAGAACTTAAAAATCAACAGTATGAGTTTGGCTTCTTTGCCAATGCCCGGTTGACCAGCCCGGAATTCGATAAAGCCATTTTCTCTGCCGTAAAGGATAAAATACCGGAAAAAACTAGCGGAAAAAATGTATTAGAACGCGAATATGAAATCACCCGGCAGGCCAAAACCTTCTTTCAGAAAAACACTAATAATCCTTTTTTTGGTTTAGTCTTTTTTGATGCGCCGCATGCCTACGTGAATCCCCCACAGGATGATAAATTTAAACCCGCCCTACAATCCCTGAATTACCTAAATATTGATAATGACTCTGACCCGGTTCCATTTCTAAATCGTTATAAAAATGCCGTACATTTTACCGATCGCTTAACCGGTGAACTGATTCAAATACTGGAACAGCAGGGTCTTATGGATAACACCATCATCATACTGACCGGCGATCATGGACAGGAGGCAAATGAAACTCATACTAATAGCTGGGGGCATAACAGTAATTTTTCAAAATACCAGATACAGGTACCGCTTGTTATT
Organism: uncultured Gammaproteobacteria bacterium; assembly: GCA_937894085.1. Lineage (GTDB taxonomy): Bacteria > Pseudomonadota > Gammaproteobacteria > JACNJF01. Next base: position 42,799 of record CALCSG010000216.1, read on the forward strand.
TACTGGCCTGGAAAAACACCAAAAACATATTCACAACTTACTTCCCATGTAGACGTAGTTCCCACACTTCTGCAGGAAGTTTTTTCCTGTTCTAATGATGTAAAAGAGTACAGTAACGGGCAATCCTTATTCGATCAGACTGAAAGAGATTTTGTACTGGTAAATAACTGGAACAATAAAGCAATAGTGAATAAAAGCAGTTTGAAAATATACCCCGATATAGGACCTGCTGAATACAGAACCTATGAAAATTACCAGATTCAGTCAAAAGAAAAGTCTAATAGCATTCCCACCTCAAAAGTCATTGAATCTATTTCGAGATTTTATAAATAATCAATTCTGCTGATTCTTATAGTCAGCAACAATTAAATATTCTTTCAATAGTTTTCGGTAGAACTCAAGGTTAATGACCGACATTTGTTTATCACTAACGGGTTCAGATACAGGGTTTGTTAACAATTTTTCTGCATCCGCCCAGGCGTAAAATGTTTTATTTTTACTGTCGAGCATTCCCTCCTGCAAAATAAATTCACCGCTCGTAGCCCAGCCATAGGCTTCACCATCTTTCTTATCCATGAAAGGCTGTCCAAAATTATAATAGCTGGCATTTGACAGGCTCAGCTCGAAAATGGTCGGGAACAGGTCATTATGCGAACCGGGTATGTTTCTGGAAACTGCTTTCAATTTATCCATTGACTCCGGAACATAAATATACGCTGGTACAGAGTAACGCAGGTATTTTTCATTAGTAGCACTATTATCTATAAATGTCCGTTGAGGATGATCTCCTGTAGCCACCACAATTACCTTATCCTTAAACTCACCATTTTTTATCCAGCTCATAAATTTTCCAAGCTGATCAGTCTGGTAATGATAGCCAGATAATTGAGAGAGCTTGGTTTCATCGCTATCATCAAACCCAAACACTGACGGTTTAAAAGAAGGTCTTTGATATGACTTTGGCAACCTGACCGGAGGGTGGTTATTGGTTGTCAATACAGCCGAAAACAAAGGTCGGCCACTTTGCTCTGACTGTTGCAGAGATTCCTTCAGATAATCAAAAACATATTGATCATAAACTCCCCAGGGGTTATCACTCGCATCTACCTTAAAATGATTCTCAATCTGTGAACGACCGGTATATTGATCAAACCCCTGTATTAACCAGAAGTTATTATGGTTTCGCCATGAACTATACCCACCACTCAAAAATAACGTTTGATAGCCCTGTTTTTTAAAAGGCAGAACATTGGATAAAGTAAACTGCGTTTTATTAGCAATAGATTGTGACAGTGGCGTAATCGGAGAATTCATCAGCAATGACTCTATCGCTGGATTGGTGCCGTAGGTTGTAGCCAGAAACCGCGTAAAAAAATAATCCTCTTCAGCATGTCGAGCAAATTCACCTAACACATCATTATCTGCTGATTGTGTCAGAGCAATCTGGCTGGACCAGCCTTCCATAAAAACAAAAATGACATGTGGTTTAATTTTTTCCAGCTCCACATTTTTTTCAGTCGTTTTAAATGCTGGATGTTGATCATCGTAACCAGCCTTTTCAAGCAACTGCCTGTAATTATCCAGCCGGTTAATTTTCAAAATATCCTGTTTAAATATTGCTTGGCTGTTGACGCCTTTATCGTGGTATGCGTAGTACAGATTAAATGCACTATTCATGACCATCGAATTTAAAAAGGTATTATCACTGACAGAAGCATGTTTACGTTGTAATGGGAAAGAGTCCAGCGAGCCCCTGGCCAACACAGCCAATAATAGAAATGACAATAACCAGCTAAAAAGCTGAATTTTTACTGAACTGACCTTTGCAGGTTTGTATTCAAAGTGATTTACAATTTTTGAATACAGTCGAAGTACTGCAACAGTAGAAATAATAAAACCGGCAAAAAACAACAGCACCTTGTAATTATCAAAAATAGTGCTGAGGATGGCACTGGTATCATCCTCAAATAAACCAAATATCAATACGTCGATAGGTTTTTGAAAGTAGAAGATATAGCCGGTATCAACAAATATTAAATAGACAAGCAGTACCAGAAAGACCTTTAGAATCAGCCTCAAATACAATGCAAACCATTTTTTAGGAGTGAACCATGAAAGTAAAATAACAGGAAACCAGACAAAGGTAATTAAAATAGATGCCAATAGTTTGATATCAAATCTGAACCCCTTTAACAAAAACTCATCCAGAAATGTCAAACTCCGACCAATATCCTGCAGGTCCCCAAAGGTAAAAACATTACTGATCCTGGCCAGCATTAACAGCAACATAGTTAGCACTGAAAATATCAGTATTTCATTCCATTGATTTCTAAATTGGATTTTCATTTAATTCAATAATGTGTGTTTGAAATTCAATTGCCGAGAAACTTCAACATTAATTTTCAGGGTTAACATTACAACTATTTTTATGAAAATAATTAACACTTACGCTATCACCGACTATAAAAGCCCTGACACTTTTCACCGCGAGCATTTCATCTATCAATGATTCATCGACTGGCAAATGATAGAGAAAAACCGGAACATTTTTTAATCTAAGACGTGTCTTTGCGCCAAAAACAGGATCATCAAGTGCTCCATAATTCATAGCCATTACACTATGATCACCAAAGTAAAAAAACATTTTGTAAACATTTATCATAAACGCCGACAGAAAAGACATACTTTCTGGCACAGGGCTGGTATCAAAGATGGTATGAAGCCCGGCTTTGCGATATTTGAAAAGATTTTTCGGAGCTTCATTTTCAACGTAAATTCTTTGCGTCAAATTATTTTTTTGCGAGATATCAAATAATCTTTGAATTGCCTGCTGAGTCTGTTCGTCGTTTAGAAATCTTAACTTTTTATAATCCAGCCAAAAATAATGATCGTCACCAACAGCTTCAAATAACTCAGCAAGGGTTAAAATTTTTCCATTTTTTAGATTATAGGGATAGTCATGAGAAACAACAAAATCCTTTAATTCAACATCATAGCGGACATCGACTTCGACCCCCATAGCGCCCTGCTCAAATGCGGCACGGATGCTTTCGATAGAGTTTTGCTCTTTAAATGTTCGATATATTCCTCGGGCACTCCAGACTTTATGACAATCATTATATGAATCTGAAAAATCTTTTTTTCCCAGTTGCCTATCGACATAAAACACCAGTGCAAAATAAATAACGACCAGTAGTAGGAAAAAATAAAAAAAGAATTTTAAAATTCGCATAACGTTAAATAGTGTTTAAAAATATTCTATTGATAAAGGTATTTCTTTTCTCGATAAGCATACATCGGCCATAAAACATGAGCCCTGGCAATTTCAGCTAACCCTTCGTCAAGTTCTTTGACGTGCAGCTTTTTATCCCTGTAACTAAACTGCTTTGCCACCTTTTCAGGTACATGAATTACAACATCATTACCCTGCATATAAGCATTATTATTACCATATTGCATCAATGCCCTTCCTTCAAAACTTTCAGGTAGTGTTCGCAAATCATGACCAATCATCGGGTGAATACTCTTTATCCCCATAAGCCCTAACAGGGTCGGAGCCAGATCTATCTGGCTGGCAACTTTGGTATAGTGTTGAGGGCTAACACCCGGTCCGATAATAACACCCGGTATATGAAATTTATTCACCGGCACCAGCTCCGCACCAAAGACTCTTGTATCATGGTCAGCAACTACCAGAAAATAAGTGTTATTCCAGTACTCCTGTGTTTTTGCCTGCTTAAAAAACTGACCTATTGCATAATCAGCATATTTAACGGCATTATTGGCCGTATGCTTATCAGCATCATGTAATTCAATGGTATTATCCGGAAACTCAAATGGTGAATGATTACTGGATGAAAAAGCCAGAATAAATTGTGGCTTATCTGCTGAACGGGTCAATTCATCATTAACTTTATCCAGCAGATCCTCATCTGACACTCCCCAGGTTCCACGAAACTTTTCATTTTTATAATCATTTTGATCAGTCACCTTATCAAACCCATTGGCCAGAAAAAAACCAGCCATATTATCGAAGTGACCTTCACCACCATAGATAAACTGCGTATCATAATTGTGCTGTTTCAAAATACTGGCAATAGTGACAAAATTTTGCTGTGCCAGGCCGAGTTTTAATACGCTTCGAGATGGCGATGGTGGAAATCCGGTAATAACTGCTTCGATTCCTCGAGCCGA
>CALCSG010000217.1 GCA_937894085.1 uncultured Gammaproteobacteria bacterium
AAAGAAGTCATCTTCTAATTTCTTTTGAGTAATTGCATTCATAACCTGGATGGAATGAAAGCACCTCTCACATTCTTGTTTAGCTTGCTCAAGATATATTTGAGCTAAAAAATCATCCATGTTTCACCTTGATGCTAACGTCGGGTTCACTGGAGGAGCGAGCGCAGCGAGTGATTCCAGTGAAACCCCTTGTTAGTGGTCTATTTTGGAAACCATACATTGAACCATTTCCTCGATTTAAGACCTGTCTTATATGGCCATTTAATTAATTTAGTACCGATCTCCTCATTGAGAAGCTCGTCCATTCCAGGTAGATCAAAGTATACTTCTTGAAATTGTATCAGTTCATAAATTTCTAAAAATGCATTATTTACGAGCGAAATTATTTGTGTTGCATCCTTTTCTTTTATTCTCTTAGGAGTTGAGACTCTACTTGATGCGTCGACCTTTCCTTTTATTCTGGTCAATCCAACATATGTTGCATTCTGTTTTTTTTCTTCGAGCTTTCTGTTTTTTACAAAATCAGCAAATTTTGGTGAGTACTCGAAAATCTCTTGCCCCATAAATGCCCGTTGTTTTTCTGGATGATTATACAAGGATTGAAACCATTTCTGCTCTAATGCTTCATCGGGGCATCCTTCATTTGTGATAGAAGTGAAGATGTAGTGCTCGACCCATTTAGCTTTCGCAAGTTCTTCTAGTGAAAGAACAGAAATTTGAAATGCAGTAGGAAAAGACTCGTTTTTGTAAAGGAGAATAGAGTCGAAATGAAGACGTAAAGAATTGCTGAGAGACTCAACTGCAATTTTAACTAGCTTGTATTCGGAAATTCCTTTTTTCATCTCGATATTGTAAAGCCACTAACGCCGCAATTTACTGAAGGCAAATGATGGGCGGGTTTTTGCCCAGCATTTGACTTTCAGTAACATTGTTTTGTTAGGTGCAAACATTATTTGGAGGTACCTTTTATCACTACTGCAGTTTTGCCCAATAATGACCCAAGACTATACAGCAGTGCTGAATTATAAATAACAGCAATAACAAAACCGAAGTGCCCGAACAAAATTGCTAGGAAAACGGAAAATGGGGAGCCTATTAAATTTAAGTAAAAGCCTAAAAGGTTTCCGGTTTCTATATTGAATAAAACAAACCCCCATGTCGCCAAGCAAACTAGTAAATATATGCCCCCCCCCTAAAACAGCACCTACTTTTGATAGACTTTTTAAATTGACTGAAGCCCCTGAAATATATGCGAGCACTGCATTTAACGCCGTACATACCAACCAAAAGATATACATTGGTTCAGCAGTTCTTGTTTCTAATAGCACATAAATTTTTTGCATTATCGGATTTAGGACTAAAGCCCACGGATAAGCAGCTGACAGAAACATTGAGATACCGAATCTTTTTTGCTGCGAGCCAATGTTCAATAGTTCAACTAACTGATACGCGTCAAAAAATACGACCCCAATAAACGGAAGTGCTAGCAATAAACCAATTTTAGATAATGATAGCTTCACTCTAAATGACACCTAACGCCAAAATCACCGGGAAAACAAAGTGTAGTGAGGAACGAACGTAACTTTGTTTTTTCCGAGTGCATTTTTTTTGTTATACCTAATATATTGGGTCATCGGCTAATGACGATTGCATAACCTGTTTTGTTAATCCATATCTTTTAACAGTATTTTTTACAAGCTTTGAGAACCATGCAGGAGCATTAGGAGAAATATATATTTTATCAATTAACGTAACTAAGTCTATTTTCATATTTTTCCCGTTTCCTTTGTATGGCTCATCTAACTCTTTAATTATTGCTCGAATTTCACGTTCATGTTCGAAAGATTTTCTTTTATGTAAAAATACTAAATAAGGATCATTTTCTGGAATGTACTCTTGTTTATAATCTAGATATTGTACTAACCCAATTACCGCACGATTTTGTATTGCGCTTGCAAATCTATAATATGTAGACTGAATGCATACGGATTCATTGGATTTAGAATACAATTCCCACATTGCAGCTGATTCATAATCACTCAGGTGCCAACAATTAACAGCAACTGTATCTCTAATGGTTTTATTGTTTATTTTGTTGCCATTTTTTTTATTAATTATTGGTCTCAATGTTTTATTAATTTTTGTAAAAGACCCCTCAAATGAATCGTTTAGTTTTGATACACAAGAAAAAAACAGTGCATTATCTTCTAACATTGAAATAAATTTCGTAAAATCCAAGTAACGCCAGATCTTTTGATCGCTGTTCTCTGGCGGTAATAATGCTGGATGACAAGCTTTTATAAAAGCAGCTAAACCCTCCTTTCGAGCTTTTAAAGCTAATTGAAAAGCCTCTTCTTCACCATATTTATTAACAGAAAAAGCTTGGCCTTTATGCTTACCATTTCCAATAGGCCAATGTGCCTGCCATACTAAACTTTTATATCTTTTGCCTTTTTTTGTGGATGACGAGTAGCTTCTATTTACGCCAGTTGCTCCTGATACGTTTCTACGATTTGCTTTTCTTTTCCCTGAAAGTGTAAGTTCAGTGTTTGGGTTTTCGTAGTACTGGCTTTTTACTGCATCTCTGAATAATTTTGCAGCCTCAAGAGAGCCATCTTTACCATCATATTTATTATCATTAAAGAAATGATGGAACTTATTTCCGTCTCGCTGAAACCTTACCCACCAACCATGCAGACCTACTTTGTGAGGCACTTTAGGTTCTTGGTCTATACGAGAAATATTTGAAAGTTCTGGACTTCTTTGCATAGGAAATAATTACCTAGGTATAACGCCCAGCATCAGAGGGAAAGCGAAGTGGAGGGAGGAACGACTGGAACTTTGCTTTTTCCGGCTGCATGCAATTGTTAGCTTTTGTTAAATATAAATACACAATTATTTGAAAACCTTATCACCAAACATTTCATAGTCATGCATAAAAGATTCAAATTGTTTCGAATTTGAGGCTTTTTCTGGGTTATCTCTAATGTACTTTTCAATTTTTTCAGTATTAATTTCTTTTCCCAACTCATTAACATGATTAGCTTTTTCGATTATGTAATCTATGAACCCATCTGGCCACTGGTATTTTCGGGGACTTATTTTACCTGATCTTAATGCTATTCTGCTTGACCTCATCTTGTTTATGTTACTGCTTTTAATAAAGCCCAAAATGATGAATGAAGGTAATTTTGTATAAGTGAAAATGTTACTAGAATTTCCTGCAATATCCATCGAAATTGTTCTTAAGAAATACCCATTAATGTTTGATGGTAACCCCTTTCCAGTTACAGACTCTATTCTATCAACAGGGAACAAGTGCTGTTCATATTGGAATAAGTTATCGACCTTTCCTAGTATAAATTTTGATATATGGATTTCAGCATCATCAAGTAGTTGAATGTACTCTGGTGGTTTACCAGCAATATCATTTTTACTTCTAATATAAGTTAGCGTTCTCCATGAAATAGAAGCACAGAATTTAGATAACCAATCTCCATAATTGGCATTACTTATACCGTTATTTACAAATGGATAAAATATTTTATTAGCAAATTTTGTTTCCCATTTGGAAAATATATCCTCGCAGTCACCGCAAAGCCAAAATTCTTTTGCTAAATCTTGGGCGCGTTTATGCACCTCGTTTGATTCTCGTAAAAAACCTGTAATAGAAGTTTTTTTTGACCATTTACCAATGAACTTGGGAATAAAGTGGCTAACCTCTAGATCTTTCTTCTTTTTACAAAGTTTACATTTTCCCTGCATTGGTGACTTCCGTATTTAAGCTAACAGTTTATTGGAAGGAATCCTTTCTATCAGGTTCTAGAAGGCTTCCTTCTATTTCTATAATCCCTGTTTTCATTACAGGATACTAATTGCGCGCCTGGCCATATCAATCAAATAACCGGGGGCCGTTACACAAAAAATTTGACACCAGTAACGACCGCTCTCATCACTTTCCTACCTAATGCAACGCATGTAAACAATGACCGAAATTATGGATACTCATTACTGCCGAATTGCTTTAACTGACTGGCAAAACATCTTAACTAAGTCATTGGTTCGGTTGACGATGGTATCTATGTTGCGTAGCCAGCATTACTTTTAAAATGGATTGCATCCCTTGTTTCCGTAAACGGTGCGTCCGTGCACCACTACTCCAGCTAATAACATGCCGGTATGACGGTTTCGTGTTATTTACTGAATCATCTTGCTAATCACCCTGATTTATCAACGATATCCTGGGCAACCAATCTATCAATAACTAATCGCCATAACATCTGAAACAGATCCGCTAATGATCACACTTATCCATTTTCTCTTTTGATTTGGGTAACACCGATATGAGGAAGGTCGAGATCAGGATTATCGGTGACAGTAAGAGCAGGATAAAACCGAAAAACATGATGATATGCTGCAAATTCCAGATGTGGGGCACCACATGCATGGCGACCAGTATCAGCATAATACCGGCTGTAAAGAAGATAAGCGAAGCTGCCACTCCTTCGCGCATTGTTTGACAACCTAAGGTTAATAACATGCTTTTATCCTCAATCTATTTTTCTGATTTTTATTCATTTTCAGCCATTAGCTTTTTCGCTGTGCCTTTTTCCAGCCCGAACTCGAGCTCGATCATTTCATTCCAGGCAGCTCTTTTGAATGTTTTTTCATGCGGAACCTTGCGGTGTACCAGGTTGTAATGACATTCGATACAGCTTTTATCTTTAGCGTCTTCCAGGTGAATTTTACGGGTATCCGGACGATCACCGTAAATCGCCTCTTTAACATGACAGCGTTTACAGGTTGCCGAGTCTCGATCTTTAAACCATTTCCTGGCTTCAAATGCTGCTTCTGGTAAATGCAGTGCATTCATCACGGGGTCATCATAGTTAGGGCCAAAAACAGCCCCTTTCACCTGCTTGATAACATCTTTACCTCCAATGAAATGATCCCAGGTTGCCGATATCACTCCTTCAGATACGTGACAGTCTCCACAACTCGCCTGTACACCCGAACTGGGTTTGTAATGCTTCGACTCACGGTATGGCTCGGCAACAATTCCCATGGAATGGCAGGTCGTACAAAATTCTTCACTGCTGGTGTAATGATCAAACTCAATCAGGAAAAGAATGAACACAATACCTGCTATACCTCCAACTAACAGGGCAAACAGAACATGGCGGGTTATAAATGCGGGTAAAGGTAATTTAATCTTCATTGCCTTTTCCCTGCCCGAAACCCAGTATAGGATTCGCTTTTTGCGGATGATTTAACCAGTCATGATGCTCTGAACCATTGATATGCTTTTTGATCAGCGCATCACCTTTCTCTTTTCCAGCAACTTCACGTATCTGGGCTAGAAATTTTCCGTAAAAATCACTGCCCAGATCACTCATGCCTTTCCAGGTTGAACTGGGACTGCCCATCGCGGCACCATGCCTGGCCAGCGTTCCATGTGTATGCCACAGATTCCAGTAGGTGACTTCTAATGGTTCATCGAAAGGAAGAGGGGTCAACAGGCCTGCAGAATATAGATCCTGCATGATTGCCTGTGCAGGCTTGCCATATTTTTCATTATAAAGCTCGACCACATTATCAAATTGTGACATGGCATTTTCGCTAAACCCCTTACTGTGGCATTCCAGACAGGTTTTTGTCATCGCACCTCTGCGACGTTTAGGCGATGCAACAGCCTTAACCTTGCCCATACTACCATCCATTTTTGAAATGCTTTCGCCACGTCCCGGTAAAGGCTCGGAGGTTGATAGTTCGCGTTTATCACCATCTTCAAAAATTATTAAATATTGCTGTTCTGACACAGCTGAATTCAGGTTCCACGAGTCACGCATTCCAACATCGTGAGTGGATTTCATTTTTCCTGCAGCGCCCATATGACAGGTAACACAGGTAGGTGCAGCCGAATAATCCTGTCCTGCTACCCATTGATCACTGTCCATATTCATGTCTTTTTTATGTGCTTCATACATCATGCCATGCTTTGAAGTTTCATAAACTTCCTTATCGGGTGAATCGGGGCCGGAGTGACAATAAATACAGGCCTGTGGTTCACGCGCCTGTGCTTTGGAAAATGTATGCCGGCCATGACAGGCAGAACAGGAACCGACAGATCCATCAGGGTTAATTCGTCCAATACCTGAATTAGGCCAGGTGGATGGATCGAGTGAACCGTCACCACGTACTTTAACTTCAGATCCATGGCACTTTGCACAACCCGCATCATTGATCGAAGGACTGCCAAAATGTTGAGAAAGTGCAGGCATACGGTTTTTAATAATTGATAGAGCTTTGGTATGCACAGAACCTTTCTGTTGTTTTAATTCAGTTTCATGACAACGCCCGCAATCTTTGGGTGACACGATGGTAGCAATAATACTGCCTTCATGTTCGATAGCATCGATGTCTTCTTCATAAGCCTGATGACAATCCAGACAGTTAACATTAGCTGCCGCATGTGCACTGTTTTTCCATTGATGGGTTAATCCTGCCGAGGACCTGGCATGACAATCTACACAGGCTTTTCCTTCTTCACTACCCCAGGTACTGGAGTCCAGTGTTACTTTATCAGCCACAGCAGACGCCGAGAATAACAGGATAAATATGACTGTAAAAGCTGATAAAGGGGTCTGTGTAAAAGGCTTCACTGCATTACTCCACTATTATTATTTTTAGTTATATTAAAACAGCCCCATTTAAGGGGCTAAATTCAATTGCTGGTATTAATAAATATTTCTAATTATTCTTTCTCAAAACCGAAAATCATTGCTTTGAGGTATCCAAGAAATTCATCACTGGTGGTCAAAGCCAGATACAGATGAACGATAAGAAATGCTAACAACATAAAAGCCATTGCGGTATGAATCAGCGCAATCACTAACAGGCTAACATCCCCAAGACCAATCATTGGCCAGTAAGGATAAAAAAAGTAGAGCAGACCACTTAGTACCGCAAATGGAAGCATAAAGATATGCAATGACAGGTATGCCATGCGCTGCATGGGATTTAGCTTTGAGCGTCTGGTTTTATGGTGAGGATGTTCACTACCACCAATAAATATATCCACCCCGTAATACTTCACCATCGCTAACAATTTATTCATATTGGCAGGAATATATTGCTTCCACTCGCCGGTAACCATGTGCCAGAAAATACCCAGAAACCAGATGGCTATCAAAGACCAGGCAGCTACGATGTGAATATCAACCGCTTTTTCAAAGCCAAAAAAATCAAAAGTATCATGAATCTCAAAACCAGTTACCAGTAAGGTAATTACCAGTAACCCCTGAGACCAGTGCCAGATCCGCTCGAAGCGGGTATACATCATGACTTCTTTCATTGTTTCTTCCTCCGTCTGGAAAATAACACTCGAACCAGACCATGCAGGCCGACCCCACCAAAAGTTCCTGCTACTGCCAGCCAGCCGATAGTGTCGAGGATGCTATTGTTATCGCGTCCCGGCATATAAAAATCTGTCAACTTATCCAGTCTGCCGCCTTTGCTGTGGCAATCTGCACAACTTAAGGTCTGATCCTTGGGGGCAACCATATGCGCCAATGGCATGTGCATGGTGGTTTCAATGAAACCATATTCACCACTATAGTCTGCTCCCGCTTCTTTCATGGCCTCACTGATAGCACTGTCCCAGTCGTAAGATTTCCAGTAGGCAGCCTTATCCTTACCAAACAGATGGATCAGTGCCAGAGTGTTATTACCCTTGTCATAAGGTTGTTTACCGCGCATTACCTTAAAAGGCCAGATACGTGCATTCGGGTCGTCATAGGATCCGGAAAAATTATTTAACTCGACCACTTCTTGCGGATTGATTTTTTCATCCAGTTGCTTGAAATGAACATTACCGGATAACCAGGCATATTCCGGCTCAACATTTTCAGCCCATTTAAAATTTCCTTTTTTAGTGACATAGGTGACATAACCATGCTCATCTTTCATGGTGATTTCTTTTCCATCCGCATCTTTTTTACCTGCAGTTGTCCAGTCCCACCATAATTTTGAAGGTACACCGCCTCGTGCATAAGCAGGTATGTGACAGGTCGTACAGGCTACTTTATCGGTATGATCATTGATTTTATTATTCAAAGTCGATTTGTGTGGCGTCATCCCATGACATGACTCACAGGTAGCTCGACTATTATCATCACGTCCGGGCACATCGATACCGTGTGTATCTTTGGCAACCGGGTTATAACGACTACCTTTAACATCATGTCCATCAGTAGTATGACATTCACTACATCCAAAATTCAGGCCATCCACACCCATGTGAACATCCAGCTCTTTTTTCGGATTGGTCATCGATGAGTCCAGATCACCGTGTTTGACTCCATCTCCGCCGCCGCCATAAAAGTGGCAGACACCGCAATTCTCTCGACGTGTTTTACCTACCTTTTGCGCGACATCGCTTAAATCAGCCACTTTCCAGACTTTCTTACTGCCTTTCGGAAAAATCTTCTCCTTGTAGTTTGGATGACCGGCATCGGTTGGAAATTTCTTGTAGGTATCGGTAGTGTCGTGACAAACCAGACAGTCAACTTTATCTTCTGCAGTAAAATCGAAGCTGTCATCTTTCCAGCCATAACCAATATGACAACTTGTGCAGCGTGGTTGATTACTGGTAATGGATAAACAGAAATTATTTATTACGCTTTTTTTACCGACTTCTTCACCAGTATCGGGATTGGTAAACGTCCAGTTCCAGTGCTTGGTTTTATGTAACTGTTTACTGGCCTCGGTATGACAACTGAGACAGGCTTTAGTGACTTCAGGACCTGTTTTAAAAGGTTTTTGAAGTTCTTCGAATTTACTGTGATCAGCGGTTGAAGTAGATTTTTTGGTAGTTGCACTTTCCTGCATAGCCAGACTTACACTGGCAAAACTGCTCAGATAAAGACACAGCGATATCAGAAAAGCAGATGTTTTATAACTGCTATTACGGGAAATCATGATACCCCCTCCCTAAAGTTTATTGCTTATAGTATCTCTGACCAAAGGCTGTAGACATTCATCTACAGCCTTTACCAGAACCCTCTTACAAGGAGTTTTCAGCCGAAGCAATCATCTTCGGAGCAGTTACATCTGTGGGGAGTTTAGTAAACTTTTTAACCAGACCAGGCCATAGCAGGTTGTAATATAACTCTGCACGAACCAGCTCTACACCTTTAGCAGGTATCGAGTATTCCAGGTCACGTTTTTCAAATGCTTTCAATCGAGTATCTGCACCCTGACCTTTTGCAGTTGGTGGACCTGTTGGCTTTCCATCACCATCAACTAGAGTCAAAAACATAAATGCTTGTTTATCTTCTTTAGCGGGGTGGCCTTTAGCATTTTGCCAAACTACATTTCCGCTCTTATCATAAGCTGAAATCTTTACATAGATATTTCTAAAGGGAGCGCCTGTAGGCATGGTATGTGGCTGTTTATTCTTAATCGTAACAGTCGACATTATGTTACCGCCATTCTTCTTACTGTCCATACTGAATAGTACTGAACGCTGTAACATACCCAAATCATGTCCACCGCCCATACTGTGATCGGCTACAGCATCATTAGTCGGCATGTGGCATGACAGGCAATCAACCTGTGCATTACTGGCAATGTATTCATCACCCGTTGCACATAGAGGAACACCGTGAGAATTATTGCGCTTATCATGACAACCCATGCAAGCATCTGAACTTCTCAACTGCGTTGGGTTACTTTCCATAGGCATCGCCTGAATGGTCTTACCATCAATGGTTACCGCCTCGCCCAGATGTGGGTTCGGTTTTTGATCTGCTTCTCCACCACCAAAACCAAATGCATCACCGGCTGATGCCAGTTTCTGTAATTTAGTATTAGAATGGCGACCGGATCCCTGCAGCACGTCAGAAACTTCATATGCCATCATACCGAGCTGCATTTTTCCATTTGCGGCGGTAGTACCTTTAAATTTTTTCAATGTATGACAGGCTACGCAGTTGACGCCTTCAGCATAGGCAGGTGTCGCGTCAAGTTTGGTCTTTTTATCTTTGGCGGCATTCGGGGCATGGCACTGTATACAAACTGGAAATTTGCCTGCTTTTGTTTTTACACCCTCCTGACCAGGATCACCAACAACGTTTCTATAAAATGTTCCATGAATGGGATCGTTGAACGCGGTACTGTTCGCATGCATCGAACCTTTCCATTGTTTATAGATTTCTTTATGGCAGGTTTTACAGGTTTCAGATGAGACCTGGTGAATTGATTTGTCAGCAAACACATTTGTAGCTGAGACTAAACTTAAACCACAAAATACAATTGCTGAAAATAACATCGAAGTTTTTGTCTTGTTGCGCATTCCTGTCCTTCCTTATATGTTTTTATAAATTATAAAAAGAGCAACATTCAACATAAAAATTTTAGCTTTATGGCTGCTTGAAAGATTAGTTTTGACTGGAGACTTTCACTAATTCAATTCTAAACTTCGCACTTCATCGACTTTCGTTTGCTAAAGACGAAAAATACGCGACTTATACTGCTCTCAAAGTATTTAAATATTTGGGGGTTTTTATTAAAAATCGAAAACAAAACCTAATTTTCTAACTTTCATATTCATCCCTTCTTTATATTTTTTTTAAGGTAGCTAAAATATTAGCTTAAACACGACAACATAAGTTAATAACTCTTACAATTACACCGAAAACAGGGGCTATACTGCAAAATAAGTGGCATTTAATTAATGTAAATTAATTTTTTAGCGGATACATACAGGCATCTTTTCTGCTTATCAACTAGCGGGAAGATCTACTTAAAGAATAAAATATTCCTTATATAAAGACCGTTTAATCGATCTTATATTTGAGCTAAAAGTAGTTTTTTCATTTCAGCAGAGGGCACTGCCGGACTAAACAAATATCCCTGCATCTGATCACAGCCCTCAGCAAGCAATAGCTCAAATTGCTGAGGAGTTTCCACACCTTCGGCGATCAGATGCAGGTTCATGCTTTTACCTAAGGCTATAATAGCCCGGGTAATTGCCAGATCCTCCTGGTCGCCGGGTAGATCACGCACAAATTCACGATCAATTTTCAATTTATCTACCGGAAACCGCTTTAGATAACTGAGCGATGAATAACCTGTCCCAAAGTCATCAATGGCTAAATCGACTCCCAAAGATTTTAATGCATTGAGTGTATGAATCGCCTGCTCGGCATTTTCCATTAACATGCTTTCGGTTATTTCCAGCTCAAGATAACCAGCATCAAGCCCGGATATCTGCAATATCTGCTGCACTTGCGAAACAATATCAGCTTGAGTGAGCTGACGTGCTGATAAATTGACTGACATTTTTAGCGCAGGTAACCCGGCCCGCTGCCACTCAACGGCCTGACGACAGGCCTCGAACAGTACCCACTTTCCTATCGGTTCTATCAACCCGCTTTCTTCTGCGAAGGGAATAAACTGGTTTGGAGATACCAGACCTGTTTGCGGATGCTCCCAGCGTATCAGAGCTTCCATGCCAACTATCTGGTTAGAACTTAATTCGATCTGAGGTTGATAATAAAGACGAAATTCTTCACGATTTAACGCATGCCGCAAATCAACCTGAAGCTTTTGACGCTCTTTGGCGATGGCTGTCAGAGTATCAGAAAAGTACTGAAATCCATTGCGCCCCAGGTCTTTAGCCCGATACATAGCAGCATCCGCATTTTTAATCAGGGTGTCGACATTTTCGCCCTGCTCAGGATAAATCGAGATACCGATACTACTGGAAACAAAAAGCTCATGACCGTCAATAGCAAACGGCTTTCTGAATCTTTCCAGTATCTTCTCTGCGACCAGAGCGGCATCCTGTGGTTGATCAATCTGCTCAACCAGAATTAAAAACTCATCGCCACCCTGACGTGCAACGGTATCACCCTGACGCACAATTTCCTTTAAAATCGTTGACGCACTCTGTAATAATTTATCGCCTACCGCATGCCCAAGAGAGTCATTGACCTCCTTAAAATTATCCAGATCTATGAACAATAAAGCCATATTCACTTTGCTTCGACTGGCTCGATGAATGGCATGTTCCAGGCGTAACTGAAATAACATGCGATTCGGTAAATTCGTCAGCGGATCGTGATGTGATAAATATTCAAGTCGCTGCTGGGTTTCTTTAATTGCACTTATATCACCGAAAACACCTACATAATTTGTCAGCTTACCGGTTTCATCTTTGAGTGTATTTATAGTCAGCCACTCCGGGTAAAGCTCACCTGATTTGCGCCTATTCCAGATTTCTCCCTGCCAATAACCTTTTGCCTTAATAGATGACCACATTTCTATAAAGAAAGGGTTTTTATGTTGCCCGGAATGCAGGAATGAGGGATTCCTGCCGATGACTTCCTGTTCGCTATAACCAGTAATTTCTGTAAATGCCGGGTTGACACTGACAATATTGACATCAGCATCGGCAATAATCACACCTTCCACGGTTGACTCTACAATCTTGGCCGCCAGTAACTGCTGCTTTTCAGCCTGCTTTCGGCGCGAAATATTCCTGATGACACCTGAAATAGCCAAAGGTATACCATCATCATCCGCAATGGCTCGAGAGATAGCCTCTACGTCAACAAAATCACTATTGATACTATTTAGTTTAAACTCTGCAACGCAGTGCTCCTCCCTGGCGATAGCCTGGTCGGAAAATAGCTTCACACAACGATCATGATCTACAGGGTCAACAAATTCACTCCAGTGACGGGCCAGGGAAGACTCAACTGAATTTCCCGTAAGCTTTTCCCATGCGGGACTGAGAAACTCCCAGCAGCCATTAATATCGATACGAAAAAGCACATCTTCCATATTATTAATGACGGTTCTATAGGCTTCTCTACTTTCTTTTAATTCAGTTTCCCGTTTACCGATATTTTCCGCCATAGAATTAAATGCGAGACTTACCTGGTCCATATCCTGATCGGCTTCTCTATTCAGACGTACAGAGTAATCACCATTTGAAAGCCTGACGGTGGCCGCATTCATACTTTTCATTCGCTTCAGAAGAATTCGATTCAACATCCAGGATGCGATAATTAAACTGACAAGAAAAATTAATGTCTTAAGGATCAGCTCTTTTTTCAGCTCGGACAATAACCTGTCCTGGAAAAGTTGAGCGGGCAATTTTATACTTAAAATTCCCCGTAAATCATCAAGTTTATAACCATAGGCGGTATCATAATTTTCACTGATACTGGCCGGCGCATTTTTTTGTTCTCCATGGCAGACAAGACATTGGGTAACTATGCGCAGAGGTGCTGAAAAGTGATAAGCCTGTTCCCCGGTGGGTTTAATAAAAGGTACAAACCTGTCTGTCGCCTGTGGGTTCTGTCTGAAATAATTCATTGCCTCCAGTTCCACACTATCGGCCTGATTCTGAGGGTTTCTGGGTCTGTCCGAAACACTGTTAAACCATATACCATCATCAGTTAATAAATTATATTCTTTTGCGATTCTACTAATTGAGTGAGCCGGCAAAAAACGGATAGTTTTATCATTAACGGAAATATTTTCTTCGATGAATACCCGTTGATAAACTCGCCGCATGGAAACCAGAACACCCTGTAATATTTTTGATTCCCGGTAGATGCCGGCTTTAACGGATTCGACACTGAGTAGATAGCCACGATATTCCACCAGCCCAAATGCCAGTAACATAATACCGCTTATTGCAAAAAGTGTTTTTGTCTGGAGATTCATAACATATGACTATAGCTGCTTACAGCTAAAAAAAGTTATGAAATTGAATATTAAAACCTATAAAACATGATCAGATTTCTGCATTCTATTCAAATCAGTTCATTAAAAAAACTTTTAATCTGAACTTCAGGAAACTACGGCAGTTATTTAATAATTGCTGCAAACTCTTTAACCAGTGCATCAGCAGTAATACCATTAGCAAATTTAGTCACAAAGCTGCCATCCGGGGCCATTAAATAAAGGCTGGCTGTATGGTCCATGGTATAAAGGCTCGAATCTGATTTATCTCTCGGGCCTTTTTCATACTTAACCCTGAACTGATCGGCAACCCGTTTTATCATCTGTTCAGAACCGGTAAGCCCAATCAGGCGTTGATCAAAGTAACTGACATAATTTCGTAACAGTTTTACCGTATCCCGTTCAGGATCAACAGAAATGAAATAAGGTTGAACCTGCTCTGCCAGTACACCCATCTGTTGCAGTGCCTGAGTCAATACCGTTAAACTGGTTGGACACACATCAGGGCAGGAAGTATAACCAAAAAACACCAGTGAATATTTTCCCTTCATATCCTGTTCAGTCACAGTTTGTCCAAGATGATTGGTCAGAAAGAAACGCCCTCCCAACCCATCAATGACGGGACTATCGTCACCATAGGCCGCCATCCTTGCTTTTGCGGCAGCATCCAGATTAGCATTCAGACATCGCTTGATGACATCTGTATTGTATTCCATCAATTTAAGATAAAGTTCCGGCCCCGCTTGCAGATCAAGCCCCAGAGTATCCAGTTCACCAATATTTATACTCTGCCCTGCGGTTAACAACTGAAGATTTTTCGCTGGCATACTCTTGTCTATAAACAAACATGCAGCTTCATGACTGGTTATTCTTGTCCTGACTTTAAGCAAGTCTGTAACCCTTTCTACATCCCACGGAGAACCAGAAACTCGATCCAGTGTTTGCAGCGCATAGGCCTGCTCAAAATAATTCAGGTTGTCATAATACGAAACGCCGAGACCGGCTTTTAATCCTCGATATCCATATTCGTATTCTTTATCAATACGACGTAACGGATCCAGCATGGCCATTCGATTTCTAATATAAATATGGGAGCGGGCAGGGTCCAGCTGGACCAGCGCTTCGGTCAACTCATCTAACATGATGATTGCATTACGGTCATCCATCCAGAAAAAGGGATCTCGAAAATCGGGATTCTGTCGTGACGGTAAAATTTTCAGATCGGGGCTGGACAGTAACTCGATAACTTTGACCGTTTCTGGTAACTGGCTCACTGTTGACTGCAAGGTTTTTTCCAGTTCCTGGCCTACCCAGATAAATAAGCTGGATTCAGCAAGCTGCTGTTGCTGAGTTTCGCTTAACTCAAAGTTATAGGGTGTGTTTTTTCCATCAATTAACAGCAGGGGCTCGCCTATATCCTGCATCAGGCCGGAGACTATAGAATGCACCGGTTTAATACTGGTCACCACCCTGAATTTATTTGCTGACCAGGCAGGCAGACTGGTAACCATCAACCCACAACTAACGAGCAGGATAAATAGCGGAAGAATTTTTTTTATCATTGCTTAAAGTTTAATTCAATCTGCTTTATTGCGGCATCAACCTGTTGCGTGAAATCCTGTGAATCAGGACAGGAAGAATTGTTACTCATAAAATTCATGAATGAGTCATTGGTTGCTTGTTCAAACCAGTCACCTAATACCCGCTGTTTGGGTAAGTGCACCACTAAAGTCAGCTTGATTCGCTGCATTTGATCCATGTAACGACATTGCAGCGCAACTCCATTGAGCTGCCCCATACCGGCTATTGCCGATAATTGATCTGGTGTTGCGGCACCAGCTGGTGCAAACCACAATAAGCTTGCGATTAACGGGACTATTAACTGACTACTTTTCATTTTTTACTCTGTATAATTGCTTAATGTTCGATATTTTCATCGTTTAACATTTTCAATAAATGGTCGGGGATTTCTCTGGCGCGGGAAAAATTTGCACCCGTTAATACGGCGTTGTTAAATCGTGTATTTTGAAGAAGTGATTCACTAAAATTTGCGTTATCAAGGCGCGCACCATTTAATAAAGAATTGCTTATATTGGCACCAGTAAAATCAGAATTTTCCAGTGCGCCACCGGTTAACACCACGTTATAAAATGTACTGTCTCGCAGTTTGCTGCCAATCAAAACCGCCCGCTGCATAAAACAGCCGACAAATTTACTTCTATTAAAATTACTTTCTTCCATCGCAATATCTTTCATGTAGGCGGTTGTGAAATCAGCCTGCTCGGCAAACACTTCATTTAAATTAGCGCCAAACATATTGGCCCTGGTAAATTGACTGTTGCTCAGGTTGGCACCATCAAATGTGGTGTGAAAAAGATCGGCTTCGGTCATATCCACCTGTTCCATCTGACACTCGGTTAAAATGGCCCATTTCAAATCTGCCTTACGAAGGCTTGAGCCAGTTAGATTGCATCCGGAAAGCTTCGCATTAGATAGATCCACACCATCCAGTATTGACCCTTGTAAATCAATACCCTCTAAAGACCTGCCTGCAAAGGAGCAATGTCTCAGATCGGTTGCTGCCTGTGGAGACTCACAATCACCTTTTTCTGCTGCATAAAGTGAAACAGCAGGGAAAAGAGCCGCAAATATAAATGTAAATAGAACTGTTCTGATCGATCGCACAAATAATTCCCGGTCTGATATTTCTAGCTGCTTGACAAACAGCAGGAATGACCGTCTATTAAACAAGATAAACGGGTCGTTGACTTTGATATTGATCAAGAGTCTACATTCGTTACTGGGGTTATAATATCAAATTCAGCTTATAATATTTCTTTACATGCTTTTAAAATTCACTCTAGTTGTTTGTTCTTTATTGTACCTGTCTTCAGCGGTAGCTTCGGAGGTCGATTATGACCCCGATATCGGCAATGAAATTAATGAAGTTTGTGCTGGCTGTCATGGCGAATACGGGCAGGGTGGAAAAGAAGGATTATACCCCCGACTGGCAGGTATGCCGGCTGTTTTCATCGCAAAACAGCTTGAATTGTTCAGAAGCCACAAACGCCCTAATATGCCGATGCTGCAATATATTGATGAACGTCAAATGCCGGATCAGGACATCTTAAATATTTCCATTTATCTTTCTAAAATAAAACTCAATACACGGTTACCCCCTGTCGATGAAACAGCCGCCGATTTTGACGCTTATGCGCGTTTGCTGGAATCTAAAAAATTAATGCAAATTCCACGCGCAAAAGGCAATGTGGAAAATGGCTTAAAACTTTACAAAAAAGAATGTGCAAGTTGTCACGGTAAAGATGGTTATGGAATAGATAAAAAAGGCGTTCCCTTATTAGCCGGGCAATACACCAGTTACCTGTGGAAACAGGTGGATAAATTGCGTAAAAAAATCAGGATTCACGATATAGATGAACCCGATACAGAATTACTTAATGATTTTAGTGATCAGGAGCTGACAGATATATTTGCGTGGTTATCTACAGCGGACGATTAAACCCGAAAACTAATCCTGACATTGACCTGTGTGGCAGGAGTTATTTTTTATTGTCCATTAATGATTATTACTCCTTCAAAAAAGATTAGAGGCTGTTTTCTCAGTATGAGTTGAAAAGCTGATATTTCCACTGTTTCATTAATAAATATCTTTAATGTACTGCAATTGCAGTATTTACCCACCCCGTTGCAATCCCTAGCATAGTCTTAATTTCGGGCTCCCCTGATTCGTATCTGTCACAATGAGGGGAAGTACCCATTCTATCAACGGTCATTTTCGCGTGATTTTTCACGGAAAATTACGCACATGGAGCACAATATGCCTAACGGTTTAAGACTATTAAAAACTGAAGCCTATATCGATGGTAAGTGGATATCCGCCGAAAGCGGTAAACGATTCCCTGTTACCAATCCTGCGAATGGAGAGTTACTGGCTGAAGTACCTGATTTAGGGCAATCCGAAACTCGCCTGGCAATTGAGCAAGCCAATGCTGCCTGGCCGGCATGGAGAGAGAAAACTGCAAAAGAGCGGGCGAATATTCTACGCCGCTGGTATGAATTACAGGTTCAGCATCAGGAAGACCTGGCGCAACTGATGACCGCCGAACAGGGTAAACCCCTCGCCGAGGCACGCGGCGAAGTGATATATGCCGCTTCATTTGTCGAATGGTTTGCGGAAGAAGGCAAACGGATTTACGGTGATGTAATTCCCACAAATGCTAATGATCGACGAATTCTGGTCATCAAACAACCGATTGGTGTGGTCGCTGCCATCACTCCGTGGAATTTTCCACTTGCCATGATTACCCGCAAGTGCGCACCTGCCCTTGCCGCCGGTTGCCCAGTAGTGGTCAAACCTGCGGATCTAACCCCATTATCGGCACTGGCGCTGGCTGCTCTGGCCGAACAGGCAGGTATTCCTGCCGGTGTGTTTAATGTGGTCACCAGTAAAAGCCCGATTGAAGTCGGCGCTGAACTGACATCAAATCCATTAGTGCGAAAACTGTCCTTCACCGGATCTACCGCAGTCGGTAAAAAACTGATTGAGCAGTGCGCTGCAACGGTCAAGAAACTGTCTCTGGAACTGGGCGGTAATGCACCCTTTATCGTATTCGATGATGCGGATCTGGATGCGGCTGTTGCCGGGGCCATGGCGTCAAAATATCGCAACGCGGGGCAGACCTGCGTATGCGCTAACCGCCTGCTGGTTCAGGACGGAGTATACGACGCATTCGCAGAAAAGCTTGCAGTTGCCGTATCAGCCCTGAAGGTAGGGCATGGAATAGATGAAGGCGTCACACAGGGACCGCTGATTAATGAGGCCGCTATAGCCAAGGTGGAAGACCATATCAGCGATGCCGTGGCACACGGAGCGCGCATCTTATGCGGGGGTCACCGTCACGAAATAGGTGGAACCTTCTTCCAGCCCACTATCCTCGCAGATGTAACCGAAGTGATGAAGGTTAGCCGCGAAGAGACCTTCGGCCCGGTTGCCCCGCTGTACCGCTTTAAGGATGAGCAGGAAGCTATCCGTCTGGCGAATGATACAGAATTCGGGCTCGCGTCCTATTTTTACAGCCGTGATATCGGCCGCTGCTGGCGCGTCGCCGAGGCACTCGAATACGGCATCGTCGGCATCAACGAAGGCATTATCTCGACCGAAGTTGCTCCATTTGGCGGCGTAAAGGAATCCGGTCTGGGCAGAGAAGGATCGAAATACGGCCTGGAAGACTTTACCGAAATTAAATACATGTGCATGGGCGGCCTGAATAGTTAGCCAGCCTCATTCAACATTTCAATTATTGATACTCATTTAGTGGAGAACCTACTGTGAAAACCAATCAACAATTACAGCAACGCAAACAGATGGCCATAGCTCGCGGTCAGGGCAATGTGGCACCTATTTATGTAGATCACGCACTAAATGCCGAAATATGGGATGTTGAGGGTCGACGTTATATCGATTTCGGTTCCGGTATAGCGGTGGTCAATACAGGACACAGTCATCCAAAAATCAGGGCGGCAGTGCATGAACAGCTGGATAAATTCAGTCATACCTGTGTCATGGTGAGCCCTTATGAAAGTGCGGTCGAACTGGCCGAACGTCTGAATGCTATCGCACCCATTAAAAATGCCAAATCGATGTTTGTCACTACCGGTGCTGAAGCGGTTGAAAACGCCATCAAGATAGCCAGAGTGCATACCGGTCGCCGCGGCGTTGTCGCATTCAACGGCGGTTTTCATGGCCGCACCAGCATGGGTATGGCTTTAACCGGTAAGGTAGCACCCTACAAAGCAGGCTTTGGCCCTTTCCCCGGAGAAATCTATCATGTGCCCTTTCCGATTGAATATCATGGCATCAGTGTGACCGATTCCCTGCGTGCACTGGATACCCTGTTCAAGGTTGATATTGAGCCAGAAGCTGTTGCTGCCATTATCATTGAACCGGTACAGGGTGAAGGTGGGTTTTATCCAGTTCCGCCCGGCTTTTTGAAAGATTTACGCAGCATCTGTGACCAGCACGGTATCGTATTGATATGCGATGAAATCCAGACCGGCTTTGCACGTACCGGGCGTATGTTTGCTGTCGAGCACGATGCTGTCGAACCCGATCTGATGACCCTCGCAAAAGGCATGGCGGGCGGATTTCCAATCGCCGCAGTGGTTGGCAAGGCGGAGATCATGGATGCCCCGTCGCCTGGTGGCCTGGGCGGAACCTATGGCGGTTCACCCATCAGTTGTGCGGCAGCACTTGCTGTTCTGGATGTCATTGAAGAAGAGTCCCTGTGTGAGCGCGCAACACAGATTGGCGACAATATTTCATCTCATCTGCTTAAGCTGCAGACCGCTCATACCCGCACCATCGGACAAATCCGGCATACGGGTGCCATGGTCGCTATTGAACTCATCAGGGAAGGCGATCCCGAACAACCTGATCCTGACCTGGCCAAACAAATTGTTGCTGAGGCTGCCGAAAGGGGCTTAATCCTGTTGTCCTGCGGTATTCGAGGCAATGTCATTCGTATACTGGTACCCCTGACCATCAGCGATGCGGTACTACAGGAAGGTCTGGAAATATTATCCGGGATTATCAACAACTCGGTGGCCATGGCGGCCTGAGAAATCTGAAACCTTTTAACCTGGATAAATCAGGGGCAGTTTATAAAACTGCCCCTTTTTGTTATGGCTTCAGCTGTCTAAGGATTATCCGTATCTGGAAAATCATCTTCATTAGCCAGCGTGTCGAAAAAAAAGGTAAACAGTTCGGCCTGCGAAGATATATTTAATTTTGCATAGATATTTCTGCGGTGTACACGCTCCGTGGTAGGCGATATGCCTAACTCCCTGGCGCAGGATTTCGAGGAATGTCCACGCAGCATCATTTGTGCGACACGGCGTTCCTGCGGAGTCAGAGTTTGCGCACCAAAGCTGGAAAAATAATCCGACAGCTGTTTTTTCAATCGTACTTTGGGTGACTCTATTAAAAGGGAGGCGTGCAGTTTGACGCAGCCGTCAATTATGGATTTAACGGCATTAAGTTCATGTCGTTCGAGATCAGAATAGACCTCGAAATGCTCTGTTCTGCCCAGTGACGCGAGGACTGCCGAGTCATTGTCGATCGGTATCAGATAAGCCATTTCATCGCGTAAACCGGAGCGCATGTAGTAATCGGTGTAATAAATACTGTCGAAAAAACCATCTGGCGCAATGTCATGTAAACGATATAATTCGGCCTCTGCCTGGTTTTCCAGCCATTGCAGATAAAAAGGACTTAACAGATATGCTCCTTCAAAATATCGTCCATACAGGGCCTGCCGGTCGAGCGGGGCAAGCTCCTCGTGCAATACTACAGGGGATTGATGGCGGTGATAAACCAGCATAACCATGCTGTCGATATCCGCCCTGTGGCGTAAAAACCCACTCAGTTGCTTATAAAAACCGGCTCTTCCGATAAATGAGATTAATAAGCCTGCCTGTTCGGCCAATGGCTGTATATGCCTGACATCAAAGGGTATAGCAGAATCATCCACATTATTAACCCGCTAACATCTGTCAGAGTTAATGTTTTATCGGCATGATAGCCGGCAGTTCTGCAGCATCTGCCGGGGTAGCCAGTGCCACGACTTGCGGACGTTGAAGTTTGGATAGCGGGCCGAGACTGTTCAGGTAGCTATGGTCAAATTCATTCTTTCGATACACAGAGAAATCAACCGGATTATCGCGAAAACTTTTTAAAGGTTGTCCAAGGCTACGAATACCAACTTCACGATCTCTGCGTACACGTGAAAGATTGATTTCTACAGGAATGACCTCTTCGCCACTACCAGCCTGATGAATAACATAACCGGAAGGCCCTACCACAATGGAGTGACCGTTGCCGCATTCACCAGTGCCGTTAATATCGAAAAAATAACACTGATTGATCGCTGCCATTGCTCTTGCAATAGGAAGCTCAACATCCCGGTCGATGGTATCCGTCATGGTTGGATGCAGGATCACCTCAGCGCCCATAGATACCAGGGTGCGTGTAGTTTCTGGAAACCACATATCGTAGCAGATGGATACACCGAATCGCCCTACTTCTGGCACATCAAAAACGAGAAATTCCGTACCCGACTCAACGCCGAGTTCATAGGGACGAAATGGAAACATCTTGCGGTATCGACCCACCACATGGCCATACGGATTGATCACGGATGCTGTGTTGTACAATAGTTCACCGTAACTTTCAAACATAGAACCCGGCAGTAACCAGAGGCCATAGCGGCTGGCTATTTCACAAAAATGGGCTTCTGCCGGCCCGGGCATGGGTTGCGCGTGCTCTGGTGACGGGCCGAAGGTTGCAAGCTCGCTAAAAACTATCATCTGTACCCAGGGGAAACGGTTCACTATGGAGACAATGCGTTTTTCCATTGCCTCGATATTATTACCTGCCAATGAAACATTCATTTGGACACCTGCAATACAAAAAGGTACCATTATTTTTTACCCCCGTTAAAAATAAATACAGTAACTCATTGACCGCTGAATGCTACCTGCCTAATAAGACCGTAAGAATATATCTTTATTTGAATATGCTAGCTTTTATTGTATATGTTATGGCTATACGATACTTTCACAGAGTTGAAACTGTATATTCAGTTTACTACATTTAACAGAAACCTGATTCCTCTATCATGAAATGATGCATCAGCTTAGCCAGAATAAATTTCAGCTGATTAATTATAAAAAATGTATAGTTGGCTTTTTTCATACCTTAACTTTCAACATCCATGCTTTAAGTATGATAATTTTAGTGCAAGCATAATATATACAAAGAATCGTAAAAACATTATAAACAACCATAGAAGCATCGATTCATAAAGAATATTATGGATAGTTATTAAAATATCCAGATATAAAAAGGCCGAATTTCTGTGAAGTCAGACCATTTCAATCGTTTCGGTATTAACCAAAGTCAAGAGGAATAAAATAATGAAAATTAAAAATAAAATTTTTTGTAGTGCGCTGGTATCCGCAGCGATTTGCTGGGCGGGAAGTGTTACTGCTGCAGACCAGAAATACGTAACGATAGGTACTGGTGGTCAAACAGGTGTGTATTATGTTGTAGGTCAGTCCATCTGCAAACTGGTCAACCGTGGCCAGAAACAACATGGTATCAAATGTACAGCACCATCTACCGGTGGTTCTGTGGCGAATCTGAACGCGATCAAGGCTGGTCAGCAGAATATGGGTGTGGCCCAGTCTGACTGGCAATATCATGCCTACAAAGGCACCAGCAAGTTCGAAGATCAGGGTGCTAACAATAATCTACGTCATGTTTTCTCGGTCCATCTGGAGCCCTTCACAATTGTTGCCAGAGCTGATTCCGGCATCAAAACTTTTGATGACCTGAAAGGCAAGCGCGTTAACATCGGAAACCCCGGTTCAGGTCAACGCGGCACCATGGAAGTTATCATGGAAGCAAAGGGCTGGACCAATGATGTATTCAAGTTCACCTCCGAATTGAAATCAGCAGAACAGGCTCAGGCGCTGTGTGATAACAAAATAGATGCAATGGTGTTTGTGGTCGGTCACCCCAGTGGGTCCATCAAGGAAGCAACCACTTCCTGCGATTCTATTCTGATACCGGTAACAGGTCCTACAATTGATAAGCTGGTTGCGGATAATTCTTACTATGCGAAAGCGGTTATCCCGGGTGGGATGTATACAGGTACGGATGCGGATACCAATACCTTTGGTGTGGCAGCGACTTTTGTATCCTCTACCGATACCGATGAAGATACTATCTACCAGGTGGTAAAAGCTGTTTTTGATAATTTCGAAATTTTCAAAAAATTACATCCAGCGTTTGTAAATCTTGATAAAAAGAAGATGATCAATGATGGTCGTACCGCACCTTTGCACGATGGTTCGGTAAAGTATTTTAAAGAAGCTGGTTTAATGTAAGTCCGAATGCCGGTAGATTATCCTGGTAACAGGTAAACTGCTAAATTCGTTTTTTCTGTCCTGCGACGACTGTAATGTCTTTGCAGGACAGCACAATTAAAAATAAATAATAAGGGGTTTGTCAGAACCCTGTTTTCCGCTACCACCGGCTTTTCTGAATGTGTTTGAAGTTGTGTTTCACCGCAGGATGTTTAACCAGCGATTACCGATTACGGTCAGTTGCTGTTAATTAAATGCCACGACCATTTTCCGGATCTTAATTTAATACCTGTTTATACGATTGAGGTAGCAAAAGCTGACACAGTTATAAAAAGCATTGAAAGTTTCAGGAGGAAGGTTTCATTGCATCCTAAAATAAAAATATTCATGACTTGAGGGGAATGAACAATGACCGATGAAACGATAAAAACGGCTGCCGAAAAGGAAGCGGAGCTGCAGGATTTAATTGCACAGGTTGATACAGGGCCACGAAACCCGAGCGGAATGTCCAAAAAAATTATTCTTGGCGTTGCTGCGCTCTGGTCACTATTCCAGTTGTGGATTGCTTCGCCTTTACCTTTTGTGGCCGGTTTTGCCATTTTTAACGATACCGAAGCACGCTCCATCCACCTGGCGATTGCCATTTTTCTGGCATTCCTTGCCTATCCGGCACTGAAAGGTTCACCGCGCGATAGAATTCCTGTGCAGGACTGGGTACTGGCCATAGTTGGTTCATTTTCTGCGGCTTATATTTACATTTTCTATGTTGAACTCTCTGCAAGACCCGGTGCGCCCATCATGCAGGATATTGTTGTTGGCTGCATCGGTATGGTGCTGTTGCTGGAAGCCACTCGTCGCGCCCTCGGGCCGCCG
Organism: uncultured Gammaproteobacteria bacterium; assembly: GCA_937894085.1. GTDB lineage: Bacteria > Pseudomonadota > Gammaproteobacteria > JACNJF01. Next base: position 24,580 of record CALCSG010000217.1, read on the forward strand.
TTAATGGTGGTGGCCATGATCTTCCTGATATATACCTTCGCAGGACCTTACATGCCGGAGATCATCGCTCACCAGGGTCAGGAGCTAAGTTCGGTTGTTAACCATCAGTGGGTAACCACGGAAGGTGTGTTTGGTATTGCACTTGGTGTTTCAACCAGTTTCGTTTTCCTGTTTGTATTGTTCGGTGCGATGCTCGATAAGGCGGGTGCCGGTAACTATTTTATAAAAGTCGCGTTTTCCATGCTCGGTCACCTGGCTGGCGGCCCTGCCAAAGCAGCCGTGGTGTCATCTGCCATGACCGGACTTATTTCCGGTTCCTCTATTGCAAACGTGGTAACAACGGGTACTTTCACGATACCGATGATGAAACGAGTCGGATTTTCGGCTGAAAAAGCAGGTGCTGTTGAAGTGGCTTCATCTGTAAATGGTCAGATCATGCCGCCGGTTATGGGAGCAGCGGCTTTCCTGATGGTTGAGTACGTGGGTATCACCTATTTTGAAGTGGTTACACATGCTTTCGTACCCGCACTGATTTCCTATATTGCGCTCGTATATATCGTTCATCTTGAAGCAATGAAAGCGGGTATGAAAGGTTTACCCAGGGTGAGTGCGGTTAAACCATGGCAACAGAAGTTAATGGGTATGCTACTCGGTTTTATAGGCACTGCGGGGGTAGCTGCGGTGGTCTACTATGGCATGGGCTGGATTAAACCTACATTTGGCGATGCTGCGATTTATGTTATCTCAATTCTGCTGGCGAGTGTGTATGTCTACCTGATCTGGATCGGTAGTCGTCACCCTGAGCTGGAGCTGGATGACCCCAACGCACCCATGGTCAAATTGCCTGAAACAGGACCGACCGTTAAATCGGGCTTACACTTTATTCTTCCGGTAGTTGTGCTGGTCTGGTGCCTGATGGTTGAAAGACTTTCACCTGGACTATCGGCATTCTGGGCCACTGCTTTTATGATCTTTATCCTGGTTACACAAAAGCCTTTATTTGCGTTTTTTCGTGGCAATTCAGATCAGATTGGAGCCAGTGTCAGACAGGGTTTTCAGGACCTTCTGGACGGATTGATTGATGGCGCACGCAACATGATCGGTATCGGTATAGCGACAGCGACAGCCGGTGTGATTGTGGGTGCTGTATCGCAAACCGGGGTAGGCGCTGTACTCGCTGATCTGGTCGAGATTATGTCTTTTGGCAACCTGCTGTTGATGCTGTTACTGACAGCGGTACTCAGCCTGATCCTCGGTATGGGTCTACCGACCACGGCCAACTACATTGTGGTTTCATCTCTGCTGGCTCCGGTTATAGTCACATTAGGCCAGCAGTCTGGTCTGATCGTGCCGTTGATTGCAGTTCATCTCTTCGTGTTCTATTTTGGTATCATGGCGGATGTAACTCCACCGGTCGGGCTGGCCTCTTTTGCTGCTGCTGCGATCTCGGGTGGTGATCCCATAAAGACAGGTTTTGTCGCCTTCTTTTACAGCCTGCGTACCGCAGTCCTGCCTTTCCTGTTTATTTTCAATACCGATATACTGCTAATCAATGTGGGGTGGGCCGAAGGTATCTTTGTGTTCATTGTCTCGACAATTGGTATTCTCATCTTTACTGCCGCCACGCAGGGCTATTTTATTACCCGTAACCGTTTCTATGAATCACTGGCGATGATACTGATTGCTTTTACCCTGTTTCGTCCGGGTTTCTGGATGGATATTATGGTGCCGCCATTTCATGAACGTGCTGCCACTCAACTGGTTGAAGAAGCAGGAAAAATGAACCCGGGTGATCAATTACGCCTCGAAGTCGATGGAGTAGATGAAGTGGGAAGCCCACGCAGTTTCATCGCGCTATTGACTATGCCGGAGGGCAAGGATGGTGCTGAACGCCTTGCTAAAGCCGGTCTGGATTTTAGTGTTGATGGTGACCTTGTGCTGATCAATAATGCGGCCTTTGATAGTGTGGCCGAAAAAGCCGGGCTGGAATTTGATCAGAAAATTACCGGAATGATGGCCCCGCAATCGCAGCCTTATAAGCAGTTTATGTTTATCCCTGCACTGTTATTACTGGCCTTGATCTGGCGCGTACAGCGAAAACGCCGTGATGAGAATACTGGAACCGCAACGAAACCAATCGAAGCATAAAAGGAGCCTATGAAATGTATAAAGATATCTTGTTACCAATTGATCTTAACCATAAAAGCTCCTGGCGAACATCATTGCCGGTAGCGTTGGGTTTTTGTCAATGTTTTAAAGCCCGCCTGCACGTGATGACGGTTATTCCAAATTACGGTATGTCTATGGTCGGTGAGTATTTCCCCGAAGGGTTTGAAAAGAAGCATGTTGAAAGTGCAAATAAGTTGTTGCATGCCTTTACTCTTGAACATATACCGAAAGAGGTTGAGGTACAGCACATCGTGGCTCAAGGAACAACTTATAAGGAGGTTCTGACTACCGCAGAAAAAATAGATGTGGACCTGATCATTATGGGTTCTCACCGACCCGAGTTGAAGGATTATCTGCTGGGGCCTAATTCGGAGAGGGTTGTCAGGCATTCTCCTCGCTCGGTACTGGTGGTTCGCGATAATCAGCCCAACGATGAACTTTTATAACAAAAATTCCTGCTGTTAAAATTCCACTCAGATCGTGTCCAATACGGGCACGACCTGAGCGGTTTATTCAGGCTAATCGTTCTTCCAGTACAACCCGAACATTAGCCCTTACCCCCCAATTACGAACAAAGTTGAAAGCACTCTCCTGTGCGTTGAATTTTCAGAAAATTCTGATATTACAGGCATCCCGCTCTCACCCTTAACTTGTTCGACAAATTGCATATCAGACAATCGCACATATGGACAGAGTGTTTAGCACCCCGGTTCATCGTATGGCTATGGGCTTTCGCAGTGCAGCAGGTTTGGGCGTGATTAACGGGAAACCGGGTGAGCGAATTGCTCACGTCCGGATCTGTGTGAAGGGGATGGGCAGCAATGGCTGCCTTTAACTACCTGCTACGTTAGTGGATAGTTTATTCAGGCCAGTACTTTTAACTTTGATGGATAGCGAATGATTCTTCGGCCTTCTTCAAAATTGTCGAAGCTGTGTTGCCAGGTAGTTCCCGGCCAGCGAAGCTCCATCTGGCCTTTTGCCGGCCGGTAAACCGAAGTGTAAACGGTGCCGAAACCCCGATCGTACTCTGTCGAATATAATGGTGGGCTAAGAAAAGATTTTATAAAACCTTTCTCAGTTTCTTCCGTATCCGCCAGTCGACAGGACAGAAATTGCTCCCGTTCCAGTGATGACGTTGCGTTGGCGTGTCTGACCCACTCGATACGCCCCTGATGGTTGGTGGCGACCGGTATTTTTCGAATCACCGGAGCACGGTCAGGAGATAAAAAAGCTGTCTGGAACTGACCATGCTTATCCAGCAGGGTGACATTATACGACATGTGCGTCGGTATATGCGTCAACACTTCAACCGCCTGCTCGGTGCTATCGCAAAACTCCAGTACATATCTCAATATCAGAGGTACGCCAAAGCCATAGCCGACAACCTTGCGCCCGCCAAATGAAAGCGAAACGGATAGCCCATCGTCATTCATTCCATCCAGTACGCCCCATAGACAGTCACCCATTGCTATGACCCGTTTATCGTTCCAGCGAGTCATCAAAAGACTGCCTTCGCACAGACGCGGGCTGTAATCATAGTTACGCACCAGCACCGACTCATGCCGGTCTGGCCACACCGCCTGAGAACAACCAGCGATATAGGGAGGAGGACGGTACAGTGAGAGTAAACGCGCCTGCTGGTCCCCACCACCTGCCAGGTTCAACAGGCGTTCATAGGTTGGTACCAGTTCAGGGACATATTGACGCAGCATGCGGCGCGACTCCAGATAACTGGGTCGCGCCGCATCACCTTCGGACAAAAACCATTTGTGATAAGCGGGCCAGTGCTTTTCAAAAAAAGCCGACCATTTCTCTCCTGGCTCATCTTCTGCGATGGCGTTAAAGTGTAGTTGCATTTTAAAATCTATACTTAAAGAATCTTAAATGCTCCATCGATACTCATCGGTATGTCGGCCTGGTCGACTTTGTCGAGGGACTGCGATGCATACATACCGTGCAGATCGCGTATCCAGCGCTGGGCGCGTTCGTTAAGCGTAAAGTCGTCGTTCATCAATCTTTCGCGCGTAATCAGGATACCCAGATCCGCACCCTTATAGATATAATCTCCAGCACCAATAATACGCAGGTAAAAGCCTTCATTTTCAGAGGTAATACCACGACGGTGATAATCAAAGCGTTCATACATTATGCGTCCATCGTCCTGCAATTCCCAGATACCTGATTCTGGTGCACTGCTGACCCATTCAACCCGGTCCTCATTGAACTTGAGCACCAGCTGACTCCAGCTATCGATATTCTCCGCATCCGCCCAGCGTTCATTCAGTTCACTGACATCGAGATCAAATTCAACATCCGAGAATTCGAGCAGGTGAAATAGAAATAGAGGTGCATCGGCATGCGCGAAAGCCGCGCTGTTGGTAAGACTGCTTACGCCGGTGACACGTGGATTTAGTTCTCCCAGGTAGATCTCGCCATTGTCCTGATCAATTAGGAAGTCCAGCTCGAAGTAACCGCGATAACCTTCTTCACGCAGTACTTCACCAAATTTGAAAGTATATTCCCTGGCCTTGTCGCGCACTTCCTGGGAAAATGCATCGGCAAAGATTTCATTACCGCACCAGCCGCCCTTGTAAGGCGTCAGTTCCTTAAAGCCAACCAGTTCAGTCATCAATGGCCCGACGATAGTACCCTGTTTGGTAGTACAGGCTTCAATAGCGGAGCCACGCACATTGACCCGTTTCATGATCTTGATCTCGGGTTCCTTCTCGATATATTTTGCGTATTTTTTATATTCGTCTTCGTTGGAAATGAACCAGGTAGTCTTGCCGGAATCGCCAAACGCCGATTGTAAAACCAGATCATTGCCCAGCTCTGCGGAAACTTCACAAAGCTCCTTGTAGCTACCTACTTTGGACAGAATATTCGGCACGCTTGGCACCCCTGCGCGGTTTCCCAGACGCACGGTTTCGATCTTGTTGTCCACCCGCTCGCGTAGTTCGGCGGAAGGAAACCACACATCAAGGCCCAGTTCTGCACACAGCGCCTCTGTCTCTTCATTGAACATCAGAAAGACAGCTTTTCCGCCCGGCCCTTTGGACTCGATAAAATCGATGACTTCCTTATGTTGTAGCAAATAGTTATTGATATCTTCTATGCTTTCAAACTCCCGGTGAGGCATTTCACTCGGCACAAAGACATTCGGATGGCGACCGTCAAAACAGTCGATGTAGTTGATGTAATGAAAATTACGCACCCATTCACTGACACCCAACAGATTGAAGTTGGTCGCACTGAAGAAAAATATCGGCGTTTCATTACGATGAAAAAAACGACGTATGTCTGAAATATTTTTTAGTTTTCTCATGTTAATCCTCTTGGTTTAATTTTTTTAATGTTGATTAATCCTGCTTAACTGATTCATCGGTATGGATTACTGCTGTGATATCTGCCGCTATTTCAGAGACCGAAATTCTCGCTGCCTTTTCAGTTCCCGTTACCAGGGCTTCTTCACTGAACACACGTAAACCCAGGTCCGGTCGGTAACCATGTATTTCCTTTACGTCCAGTGCGCGCATGAAATTTAGTATCTCCTGGCTGACCACCTGGCCCGGCACCAGGATCGGAAACCCCGGTGGATAGGGAATTACAAATCCGGCGCTTACCACCTCACGACCTTTCTGCATTTCCATATCAATGCTGTCATCATCTATACGCATGTAGTCGCACAACAAATCGTCATAGGCCAGAAAATAGGCCATGCGGATATCACCTTCATGAGTGCCAGTAGCTTTTCCCGGACTGAACATGGCATGAAAATGACTGAAATCAGGCAGTGGCGGTAAATCTATGGTCAGTGAATCAATACGATTCTGTATAATTTTACGTTCACGCGGGCTGCTGTCCTTCCATTCATGGTCCAGTTCATTGGCGATCTTGACCAGTACACCGATCAGGTATGCGACTGAACTGCGCGTGGTGCCAATATTGGTCATGAACAATACTGAGTTGCGTGATGTTTTGTTGATTTGTATACCGTATTTGTCCATCAGGTATTTGTTTTTGAAGGTGTCTCCATCAATACCTGTTTTACCGACATACAGGGTAATACGGCTGGGATCAATCACGAAATCATCTACCGTCCAGGCTTCTTCCATGTTCAGATTACGCCAACCGGTCTTCACATCATAATAGGAACTGATGCCGGAAGGTCGATAATCATCGGGAATCATCTGACCTGCGGAGAGTACGCTGAAGTATTTATTCAATAAGGGGTGGGTAGTCACCCTTTCGCGTAGCGACATGGCAAGATCGAGCTGCTTCTGTACCAGCTCATAGCCTTCCAGTTCTACCTGGCGACGCCCCACATCAAGAGAGGCCAGAATCTGATAGTTAGGAGATGTAGAGGTATGCGTCATGAACGCCTCAGAAAAGGATTCTTCCACCTTGTGGCGAAACTCCTGATCATATACATGGATCATAGAGCCCTGGCGTAACGAGGTCAGCGTTTTATGGGTGGATTGAGTAGCGTAGACGCGCACCTTAACCAGGTCAGGATCAGGCATCAGTGTTGTTTTTAGCCACAGTTCATCGTCGTCCTTGTCTTTCAGTTTTTTCAGTGTTTTCTGGAAACCTGCATAGGTTTCCCGATACTTGTCACTAAGAAAACGAGCTTCCAGCGTACGTGCGTTATACATCGCGGTGCGTTTTCGATAGGTTGGATGAAACCCGGCGAAGGCGAACCACGCTTCATCCCACAGAAAGATCAGGTCAGGCTTGATGGCCAGACATTCCATCATGATTTTTTCGACGTTGTACACCACACCATCGAAGGTGCAGTTAGTCAGTAGTAACATCTTGACCCGATCCAGCATGCCAGCGCGTCGATACTCTAACAGGCGGTGTTTTATTTCATGCAGGGGTACTGCGCCGTACATGGAATATTCACTCAGTGGATAGGAATCAAGATACGACACCTGTGCGCCGGATAGCACCATGCCATAGTGATGGGACTTATGACAGTCGCGGTCGACCAGCACGATGTCGCCAGGCTTGATCAGCGCCTGCACCACGATTTTGTTCGAAGTCGACGTCCCATTCGTAGCAAAATAGCTGCGTTTCGCGCCGAAAGCCCGAGCGGCAAGTTCCTGCGCCCGTTTGATCGGACCATGCGGTTGCAGCAGGGAATCCAGCCCGCCGGATGTAGCTGATGTTTCTGCCAGAAACACATTCATGCCATAAAATTTCAACATATCACCCACCCACTTGGACTTGGTGAGTGATTTACCGCGTGAGATGGGCATAGCGTGGAAAACACCTGTCGGCTTGCGGCTGTATTCCTTTAACGCGGAAAAGAACGGCGTTTCGTAACGCGAATTGATGCCGCGCAGGATAGCCAGATGCAACTCCAGGTAATCTTCCTGCCGATAAAAAACGCGGCGGAATTTTTCTGTTATATTTCCGGCAATCTCTTCTACTGCTACATCGGTAACCAGGTACAGATCCAGTTCCGGGCGTAATTCAGAAATCATCGCGCCCAGCATGGGGCCACGATCGGTATCGGGTAATTCCTCAGCCTCTGATTCATTGATGCCCGCAAGCAACCGTTGCAGTACTTCCAGGTGATTCTTGGAGCGGAAGGGAAAGCCGTAGCGTATGACACAGGCCTGGATATTATAATTGAACAGAATTGCAATAAGGGCGTCTTCAAAGGTCGGCACCGAAATCACTTCATAATGGAACTGGTCATCATCACGCCGCATCTCAATCAATCCTTTGCGCAAACGCAACTCTTCAGCATCCGTCATTTCTTCGACGAATAACACCTCAAAGTAGGGTTTTTGCTGGATAGATTCGTCTTCTGTATATTCCTCTTCCTTGTCGCAGGAACTGTCGCCGGAGCTGAGACGCTTGATGGAAGAAAATGTCCCGCGTTGATAGGTGTGCGTGGTTATCGCTCGAACCAGGCGTTCAACCATACGACTCAGGGTGGAATAATCCTCACGTTCCAGAAACTTCCAGAGAGTTCTGAAATCTTCTCGTGAGGGAAAAGCGGTGTAGTATTCGATCGTTTCTAGAATCGTCATCGCATCATGCGCTGCTTTTTTAAAACGCGCCACATCGGTTTTTCTTGCGGATCGATCACTCAGTTGTTTGGTATAATGTTCCAGACGATGCCAGGTATCAAATCGTAATTGACTGGCGCTATGGTAAAAGTCCAGAGACTTTCTAAGAATTTCTTTCGGGCTTTCTAACATATTTGCCTCTTTTGTTGATTGATGTTCCATGGTTGCATTATCAAGGCTCGATTACAATTGAGCCGGTACAATGGATTCTGTTTGCCGATAATCTGCAAGGGGTGCTGCACTGACTTCAACAAGATCTTTTCTTACAAAACCGAAGAGTTCACGTAGAACAACCGATAGTGTGGTGAAATCCGCTGCTGGTACAGCATTCAACTCGGCGATCAGTTGCACACAGTGCTCAATTTGAAATCCATGCGCAGCTCTCCAGCTTTCCATTTGATTACTCGATTCATCCTGTAGCGGACTATTTAGCACATCGATACAGATAGACTTCTGCAGATATAACAGATCATCGCGCAGTGACACGCGAGCAATCGCCTGCCAGCGCGTATTACGTGGCAACTCGCCTATCTTTTCTCTCAGCCAGGGAAGTTGCAGTAAATCACCCAACCCAAAAAATGTTGTCACCACGCTATCCAGCTCGATATGAGTCTGGATGGAGATCTCCACTAATTCCATCGAAGCGGAAAGGGTATCAAAAATCATACTGTGTGCAGCAAGCTGTTCGGGAACGCCGGATTCCAGCAAGTGTCTATATTTCTGGTTGACCTGCGCCTGATGATGAATGAAATCTGACTGCAACAGGGCGGCGACATACTGTATTCGAGCCTGATATCGCTCCACGTTGAGTTTGATGTGTATCGGGCGCGGCGCATTCTGAATCATCCAGCGCACCGAGCGTTCCAGCAACTTACGCGTCTCAAACATCATGTTCTTCTGTACATCCCTGTCGCTAATATCCAGACTCTCAATCTGCTTCCACACATTATTTAAGCCAAATATCTCCCGCACAATGATAAATGAGCGTGTGATATCGCCTTCCGTTGCGCCCGTCTCTTCCTGCATTCTATACATAAAGGTAATGCCTGCTCGATTGACTAAACCGTTAGCAAGTTCGGTGGCGATAATTTCGCGACGTAAACGATGTCCCATCATCGCGTCCGGGTAAGCACTGCGTAACGCAGTGGGAAAGTAATCGATTAGTGTCTGCTCCAGGTATGGATCATCAGGAAGGTCAGATGCAATCAGGCCTTTCGACAGACCGATTTTTACATACGCAATCAACACCGACAGTTCCGGTGCTGTCAGGCCTTCTGACGCACTCAGTCGTTCCTGCATAACCTCATCCGTGGGCAGATATTCCAACGCCCTGTTCAACCCGCCCTGATGTTCCAGTTTACGAATCAAACGACCATGAGCTTCAAGCATCCTGCGCGAATTAAAACTGGACAGGCTCAGGGCCTGGGTCTGATAAAAATTATTTTTCAGCACCAGAAGCGCGACCTCATCCGTCATGCTGGCGAGTAATTCACTACGCTGTTGTAAGGTCATTTCTCCGCTAGACATGACGGTATTCAGCAGTATCTTGATATTGACTTCATGATCAGAACAATCGACGCCGGCGGAGTTATCGATGGCATCGGTGAAGATGCACCCTTTTTGTTGAGCGAACTCGATACGTCCAGACTGGGTCAGTCCCAGATTTCCACCCTCTGCCACTACCCTGCAACGTAATTGATTGCCGTTGATGCGTAACGCTTCATTGCTGCGGTCGCCCACATCTGCATGTTGCTCATGCGATGCCTTGACATAGGTGCCAATGCCGCCATTCCACAGCAGATCAACCCTGGCTTTTAACAGCAGCTGTATGAGTTCAACAGGGGTCAGCCGGGTCACGCTGATTTGCAGTCGATGAGCCATCTCTTCACTGAGCTGTATCGACTTCGAACTGCGCGCAAAGATACCGCCGCCCTGAGAAATAATCGACCTGTTATAATCTTCCCAGCCTGAGCGAGGCAGATTGAATAGCCGCTCGCGCTCAGCATAAGACTGTTCACAATCTGGGTTGGGATCGAGAAATATATGCTGATGATTGAAGGCGCCAATCAGCTCAATGTTGCGCGATAGTAACAGCCCATTGCCGAACACATCACCACTCATATCGCCAATACCGACGACCGTGAAGGGATTATTATCTATATCCATCGACAGATCTTTGAAATGTCGCTTAACCGACTCCCAGGCGCCGCGTGCAGTAATGCCCATGCCCTTATGATCATAGCCTACAGAACCGCCTGATGCGAAAGCGTCGCCCAGCCAGAATTGATAGGAAGCAGCGACCTCGTTGGCGATATCAGAAAAAGTTGCAGTGCCTTTATCAGCTGCCACAACCAGGTAAGGGTCATCTCCATCATGACGAAAAACCCGCTCTGGCGGAACGGGTACACCATCAACCAGGTTGTCAGTAATATCCAGCAATCCGCTGATGAAGGTCCGGTAACAATTGATGCCTTCAGCAAGAATCTGATCGCGTGTTCCCTGCACGGGCAACTGTTTTGTCAGGAAGCCGCCCTTGGATCCACCTGGAACAATTACCGAGTTTTTCACCATCTGTGCCTTGACCAGCCCCAGCACCTCGGTGCGAAAATCCTCCTGCCGATCAGACCAGCGTAATCCGCCGCGCGCTATTTTGTCGCCGCGTAAATGCACACCTTCCACACGTGGGGAATAAACAAATATTTCATATTTAGGCCTGGGTTCAGGCATGTCTGGCACGCGAGCAGAATCGAATTTAATCGACAGGTAATCATGTTGTCCACCCTCCCTGTTTAACTGGAAATAATTGGTGCGCAGGCTGGCCGAGATTGCGCCCATAAAACGCCGGATAATACGGTCTTCATCAAGACTTTCTACCTGCTCCAGAAGTTGAATAATCTGCGCCTCCAGCTGTGCATTACGTTCTTCACGCGAGCCCGTGAAATCCGGGTCAAAGCGCGTCTCAAACTGCTGAATCAATATTGCAGCAATGTGCGCATTTCCTACCATCGCCTGGATCATATAGTCGTGACTGAAGGTGCCACGCACCTGGCGAAGGTAATGCGAATAGGCGCGTAAAATATCGACCCGACGCCAGTCAATAATGGCGCGTAGAATAAGCCTGTTGAATCCATCGTTAGAGGATTCACCCTGAAATATACGTTTAAAGGCATCCTCAAAAAAACTTTTAACCTGCTCCAGCTGCAACTCCTGTTCGGTATGCTGCAGGCCGAAGTCATGAATCCACACAGTCTCCCCACTTTTCAGCCTGATCCTGCTGGAATGTTCATCTATGACCTTCAGGCCCATATTCTCCAGCATGGGCAGGGCTTCTGACAACGCCACAGCTACTCCGAAACTGAACAACTTGAAGCGTAACAAATTGTCAGGAGAGTCTTCCTTACGCAACAGCTCCATCGAAATATCGCCTGGCTTTTGCAGAGCCGCGATATGTTTTATATCCTGCACCGCTTCCTCAGGCGAATAGGATTCACGGTAATCCGCCCGAAACCCTTCTCCGTAAAGTCGAAACAATTGAATACCCTGTTCTTCTCCATGAGTTCCAATCAGCGCATTGCGCATCAGGTCTCGCCACGGCTGTGAGACGGCGACAATGTCGGATTCTATGTTTTTTATATCGAATAACTTGATCGCGTCCGATGAGATATGTATTAGAAAGTTTACTCTCGCCAGCAGCGCTTCATTGATCTGCACACTAAAGTTTACCGTTTCACCACCCAGCGCCTGTTCGAGAATTCGACCGATACTCTGCCGCACCTCGGTATTAAAATGGTCGCGCGGTATAAATACCAGGCAATTATAAAAACGGCGATAGGGATCCTTACGAATAAAAATCCTGGTTTCCTGCCTTTCCTGCAGTTGCATGATGCCAATAGAGGCCTCAAGCAATTCATCCTCGCTGATCTGAAACAACTCATTGCGAGGGTAATTCTCCAGAACACTCAGCAGGTTGCGTTCTGCATAGCTGTTTTGATGCAGACCGCTGCGTCTTAATACATTTTCCACCTTGCGGCGCAACAGCGGAATATGATGCGTGTCACTGGTATAGGCCGATGAGGTATATAAGCCCAGAAAGCGGTGCACTCCGGTCACTTCACCCTCGGTATTGAATGTTTTAATGCCAATGTAATCCATATAACCGGGTCGATGCACCCTGGATGCTGAACCGGACCGGGTTAGCACAAGCAGCTCGGGCACACGCGCCAGACGGCGAATATCAGCTGGCAGGGAAGCAAAACTGCGGCACAGCTGTTCACCGTCATCACTCTCTTCCTTGCGCAATATGCCAAGTGAAGTTCCCGGAATTATATTTAACTGGTCTTCACCATCTAAATTGACCAGGCTGTGTTGACGATAACCCAGGAACACGAAATTTCCTTCCAGCAGCCATTGCAGGTAGGCAAAATTTTCATTTAATTCATCATTTTCAAGCGGCAGCGCCTGGCTTTTTGCCTGCGAGAGAACTTCAGATAATCTGACACGCATAGCTGCAAAATCTGCTACCGCGGTTTTCACATCAAGCAGGGCCTGTTCGATCCGCTTATGGATTTGGGTAAGCGACTCCTCATCATTTTGTCGATCAATCTGGAAATGCATAAAGGATTCATCAACCAGATGTTTTTTAGCTGACCGCGGTGCACCGGCCGTTTTGAAATGTCCTTCCTCTCCACGCTGTACATGCATCACGGGATGGATCGATAGATGAATGGATGAACCGTCCTGATTGATCGCCATACGTACGGAATCGACCAGAAAAGGCGTATCGTCGGTGATAATGTCAATCACTGTATGCGCCGATTCCCACCCATCCCGCTCCAAAACAGGGTTATAAACACGTATCAGCGCATCGCTACCGGGTAACCGTTGCTTCGCAATATTCCAGTGCGCCAACAGCAAAGCGTATACATCTTCTATGGTGGCTTCTTCCAGGTAGTCGGCTGAAATGCCCGCAAGATAAAGTCTGACAAAGGACTCCAGATCGTTTGCCTGACCCGGTAAACGATCATGCAAAAGCTTAGACATTTTAGTTATATAGCCATCCAGGGAAACGGGCATCTGCATCATCCTCATATTTTCATTTTGTCCCTTTTCAGGGAGTGTGACTCAATTTTTTATAATGTAGAATCCACAACGGGACTGGAGTTCTGCGTACTGTAAGCAGGTTCATGTCCAGGCAATTAGACGACTGCCTGTTAAACACCTTTTAGTACTGAGTGTTCCCATGACTTAATCTAAATAGTTTTACCGGAATTCTCTGTTCCAGTTTAAATTACATCTAATACTTGCGGTAACGCTTAGATATGTAAATACTATGTTTTGAATGCTTGCTTGACGAAAACCGCAAGTAATGAGATTTTCAGTAAATACTGAATTAATAAATCTGCCTGCCTGGCCATGATCCTTGATGACCCGCTCAGGACGAAAATCATCAGACCCTGGATTTGATTTCCGGGAGAACTGAAAAAAGAGAATAAGCAATGATACTCGGTCAACTCAACGATATAGATGTGAAGTTATTACGCGTGTTTCGCCAGATTGTGGAATGCGGCGGCATGACTGCTGCGGAGCTGGAATTAAATATTAGTCGCTCTGTCATCAGCAGGCAGTTAAAAGACCTGGAGATACGACTGGGAGGGCTTCGTCTGTGTCAACGAGGTCGCGCCGGATTTGCACTGACCGATGAAGGGCAGCATGTGTATGATTCGATCATCAAGTTACAGACCGCGATGGACTCGTTCCGCGCCGAGGTCAACGACCTGCATCAAAAAATGACCGGTAACCTGGTGATTGCTCTGGGTGATCTCACCATGACAAATCCGCATGCGCGTATCTCACAGGCAATACAGAAATTCAATCAAATTGCACCTGATGTCTCGCTGGAATTACATGCCCAGTCACTGAATGCCATTGAGTCGAGTATCATCGATGGAGCTTATCACATAGGGATCGTACCTCTGCACCGAAATTCCAGTAGCCTGGATTATCACCCCTTATTTAGTGAAAAGATGCATATATACTGCGCCCGCTCTCATCCACTGTTTGATGCTGACCACAGCAAGCTGGACTGGGATGATATAAAACATTACCCATTTGCCGGGCTGGGCTATCATTCGCCCAATATGGAATTAACGCACGAAAAGGGGCTAAAGCGCAGTGCAACAGCATATGATCAGGAGTCCATCGCCACCCTGATTAGCTCGGGAATTTATATCGGTTTTTTACCCGATCATTATGCGGATATTTTTGTCGCGGATAGTCACATGCAGCGCATTGAGAATGAAACTTTTGAATACGACGTACAGTATTCCGCCATTATCCGGCGCGCACCTGTTTCATCGCGTAGCGTACATGTACTGATGCAATGTCTGGTGGAAGCTCACCAATAAATATTTATCCGCACAAATCGAATCAATTCGTTTCAATGCATGAACAGTTTATCTATTCCAGGTATTCTACTGCCGAAGCGATTACGGACTCTGCTACTGACAGCTGTTAGCTAACATTTATATTCCTGTTAAATTTGGATCAATTAACCGCTAATGCGGGGAAGCCCGAACAGGAATCCTGATATTTCCTGTCTTCCCGGACAATCCCGCCATCCAGCGGCGGGATATAAATCCACTTAACTAACAGCCCTGTTCCAGACAATCTCCAGTGTCAAGTTCACTTCATGTGTTTTAGCAATTTCAGTCCTTTTCTACGCTGAGCCACAATGACTTCAATTTCTTTCTTATCACTTTTGTTTGTCCCTTTTTCCTTTGCAGCTTCCAGCTTTTTACAAAGTTCCTTCTGCTTGGCCTTGAGTAATTTCAGCACCTTCTTAAGGTACTTTTTTTTCCCTTGCTGCTTTTTTTTAGATTCATCAAAAAAATCATTGATGGCCGTCAATAGCTTATTGGTCTTTATTTTTTTCATCTAAGAGTTATCCTTTAATGCTGTAAGTTGACGATTTCATCAGCATCATCTTCATCAAGCTGCACACTACGTAAGGCGGCTTTAAAATCACTATCACCTTTCGTAAACAGTACTTCTCCCATTTGCACGAGATTTCTTGCCACGTCATAGGCATAAGCAGAGTCGTTCATCAGTGAGGTTGCCATTCTGGCAGTGATCCGGCCTTCCCGGATTAGACGTTCGATGGTGTCATTAACCATGCGGTCATGTTCTTCCATTTCAAGTTTAATCACATCCATCAACAGCATTTCTCCCATATCATCTTCATCTTTTCTGATATTCTCCAGTCTGCGCATAACCGAACCAAGTCCAGCTCGTATCTTGTTATATTCCTCGCGGATATACTGGTTATCGGAGGCTATGTACTGAACAAGATTACCATGCATATGTTTGGTATCTTTGATGGCTTCTACTATGTCCCGGCCTGCCGCCCTTAGCATGAATAACTCGTCGGCCTGTTGCTCCGACATGTTCAGGGAAGACTTACTGATAAAACTGACAATCTCACTATATAAATCCTTGATCTTGTTATCATATTCATCATCCATATCGATACTCATCGGCTTACCAGGTTTATCGGCTATATCTTCCAGACTATCTTCTGACAAAATATCATGGCGATGCAGGCTCAGCCCGTGGGCAATAATTGCGAAAGCATTTTCATACAGGTGTACGGTTTCTTTACGCACGGATTCCAGCGCGGTATCCGGCAACTCAAAGGCAGACTCGTTCAGATACATTGGCTCCGCTTCGGCAATTGTTTTATCAGGCATCAAGCGGGTAACCAGACGCACCAGTGGATTAACCAGCGGTATCATGATGATGACGCCCGCAACATTGAATATGGTGTGGAATACGGCAAGTTTAAGCGTGTAGTCAGTTGGTGCGAGACCAATAATGTCTGAGATGACATCAACCAGCCAGGTAATTTGATTGATCATCAGTATAAATACAATCCCGGCCGACACCTTAAACAAAACATCTGACAGGGCCAGTCGCTTGCCATCTGTATTGGATGTCAGAGAACCCAGTATGGCAGTGATAGTGGTACCTACGTTGGCACCTATAACCAGTGCCAGCGCGTTATCATAGGTCAGTTGCTGCACCGACAGTGCGGTTATGACCAGTACCAGTGTGGCGTGGCTTGACTGCATGATAATGGTGGCCAGTATTCCAATCAGGGTAAATACCAGCAACCCGGCAAAACCTTCCATTGCGTAGTCAGTCAGGTTGATTTGAGTCTGGAATGTCTCAAAACCTTCTTTCATGTGGTGAATACCCAGAAAAAGGAACCCCAGTCCAGCCAGGATGTAACCAAACCCTTTTAACGATTTAGATTTCTGGAACACCAGCACCACGCCAAACACCAGCATCGGCATTGCGTAGGCAGAGATTTTTACCTTTAAACCAAAACCCGCAATGAGCCAGGCGCCGGTCGTGGTACCAACATTGGCACCAAAGATAATACCCATACCCTGTACCAGCCCAATAAGACCTGCACTTAGAAAAGAGATAGTAATAACGGATACAAGAGAGCTGGACTGCATGATGGTCGCAGCAGTAAAACCAAAGGACAGGCTTTTCCACATTTTGTTAGTGCTTTTACGCAATACTTTTTCCAGCGTGCCGCCGGTAAATGCCCGGAATCCCTCTTCCAGTGAAAACATTCCAAATAGAAAGATAGCGACACCCGCTGCTATTTCCTTGAAATTAGGACTAATCCAGAACCCATAGGCGAGGATGACAAGCATTGTCGGCAAGATTATTTTTTTTAGCATATTCCAGTATTTCTCATAATTAAAGATGTAATTAAACGCAGATAATAAACGAAGGTTGGTAGACTTCAATATTAGAAAGCATTAAAAAGCAATAACTGGGCCAATAATTGGACTTAACAATTAATTCCTTAAATAACAATAACTTATCTTAATACTTTAAGTAAAAAGAAAGGAGTAAGGGGGTGTAACCAAATGAATAAGTTCTTAACACATATTCAATGAATAAACTGATCAAAAAAGGTTACCTAAGAGCTTAAGACCTTTATCAGATCTATAAAGGCCAAAAACTGTGACAGCAGAAAAAGGGGTAATAAGATAACGAGCTAAACTATCATTTGGTTACAGTGACCGATCTTTACAAAATCTGTAATACAGATGCAGAGCATTAATCACTAAATAGTTTTGGCTCTTTCGCCTTTGTTGCTGGATATTCGAAACCACAGGAGGTCTTTCAGGGGCACCATCAGTAACAGAAACGAGAGCCATAATAATCAACAGCAGCAAAATAAAAATTGTTTTTTTAAGATTTTGAATCTCTTTATTTTCTCGTTTTTCACGGTTAGACCGGTCACTCATTGTTTTACTAATTGGATTACTTATTGGTTTACTTATTGGTTTACTTATTGGTTTACTTATTGGTTTACTTAAATCACTAGTTGTATTCATCATTTAATCTCTCTCAAATATAGATTGGATATAATGACTTAAGCAATAATTGCTCCAATTATACTAATAGATGACAAATACCTGTATATTCAAAGAGTTATAAATTTTTTTGGTGGTATAGAGAGACTAATAGAGGGTGTAATGAAATACTGGTTTTATAACCCATCGAGCAGGAGAAACAGCTTTTCGAACAGCTGGGTTAAGCGCGGAAAGGTCTCGGCGAGGCAACCTGAATCATCATTAAGTTACACCCCCTTTACGATCAATAAACACCATTAAGCGTGCGGAACAAACTGTAACATGAAGATTTTGCTTTATAGCTATTCTTCATTATTATGCAAACGTGCCAGCCGACGATTCAAAGCTGGACGGGAAATCCCGAGCAACGTGGCTGCCACCCCCTGATTACCATTGGCTCGCTGCATCGCTTCACGTACCAGGCAGGTATCTGCCTGGTTGAGCGTAGGGAATTGTCCCGGTATCTGTAGCAGGTTGTTGTTTTCAAGCTTGCTCGTTTCGGTTTTCCGGGCGGGCATAATCTGCTGCTGTTTTTCAACCGCATTTCTGAATCGATCGAGAGAAAGTATCGAGCCGGATCGATGGGTAGCGACGGCATCAAAAACCAACGCCCTGAGCTCCCGAATATTACCAGCAAAGTGATATATTCCCAGCAAGTCATACAGTTCCGGAGGGGCGACCAGGTCATCTTTTCCCATAGATTTTGCTGCATCTACCACAAACCGTTTAACCAGTAAGGGTAAATCTTCCCGTCTATCACGCAATGGCAAAAGTTCAATCTGATGTACTGACAGGCGAAAATATAGATCAGAACGAAAATCATCGTCCAGCATACGTTGATGGAGATTTCTATTAGTTGCACAGATAATGCGTACATCACTGTTAATGCTAATATCCGAACCCAGTGGGTTATACCTTTTTTCCTGTAGCAGGCGTAACAATTTAATCTGTGATGCGTGAGATAACTCTCCAATCTCATCCAGAAAAAGGGTACCGCCCACTGCTGCTGAAATCAGTCCTTTGCGGGTATCTGTAGCCCCGGTAAAGGCACCTTTCTTATGCCCGAAAAGGGTATCTGAAAACAGCGCGTCATCCAGCCCGGCGACATTAACGGGTATTAACTCACCAGTGAGACCACTTAACTGATGGATTGTTCTGGCCAACAATTCCTTACCTACTCCGGTTTCGCCGGTGATTAACACGGGCTCATTTGAATTAGCGATAGCCTCTGCATACTGGAAAACCGAGTGCATTTTTTTACTAACCGTATCGAAACAGCTGAATACCTGAGCATGCTCAAGCTTATTGGTTAACAGATAATCCTTCAGCACGTTAACCTGTCGTCGCAGAGAACGCATTTCTACAGCTCGCTTAACACTGGATATCAGTCGACTTTCCTCGACAGGTTTGACCAGATAGTCAAACGCACCCTGTTTCATACTTGATACAGCTGTTTCCACATCCTGCGCTGCCGTCATCACAATGACCGGAACCTCAGGATAACTTTTTATCAGAGCAGGCAATAAGTCGATTCCAGATATTTCAGGCATATACAGATCAAGCAAAATAACCGCGACTTCCTGCTGCTGAAGAAGCGGAAGCAAATCACGGCTATCCTGCAAGGTAATAACCGGTTTTAACCCGGCACCCGATAACAGCAATTTTGAACTATGCAGTACCGTGGATTCATCATCCACCAGTACCAGAGGAAGCTCGGTGGAAGCTTGATAACTCATCTATTTTGACTCCTGATAAACAGGTAAACGGATACTGACCACGGTTCCTGAGTCACTGGATGACTCAAAGTTTAAAGAGCCATGATGATTCTCTATGATCGTACTGGATATGGATAATCCGAGGCCAGTACCACCGGATTCAAGACGGGTGGTGAAGAAAGGTTCTGTCACCCTTGCAATATCTTTATCGTCGATACCGCTACCCTGATCCACTATACGGATCAATAAGAACTTACTTTCTGAATCAATCATTGACTCTACTCTGACAGCCTGATTTTTATTGGTCAGGGATTGTAGCGCATTCAGCATGACATTGATAAATACCTGCTCCAGTTGCTGAAAGTTACCTTTAATTATGGGAATATCCGCTGCAAGTTGAGTTACCCAATGATGAGTGTATTTGTGAACCTGATTTCATAATATTGCAGATGCCGATCTGATTACCATATTAATATCAACATTTTCATTCAAATCACCTGGGTCATTTTTGCCGAGGCGCTTCAGGTTTTCTACGATCGCTTTGATGCGTCTGGAATTATCCTTGATTTCAGATATCAACTCTCCCAGCGCATCTCCTTCTTCGGCAAACGACAGGCCACCCACAGAGAAGTCACCCTGCAGCTGATAATATTCTCTGAGCACCGGCATGGCGTCTTCCCACACATGACTGAACAGTGCCGCACCGGTCTGAATCGCATTATTCGGATTATTGATTTCGTGCGCTACACCGGTGGCAAGCACCCCGATAGTAGCAAGACGGGCATTGCGGATGGCATGAGCCTGGAAATTTCTTTTTTCGGTAATATCCGTGGCAATCACCATGGCCGTTTGAACCTCATGTTTTTCCAGAATGGGGACTATCCTGATTTCCAGCCAGCTCGACTCATCATTGGTCGGGTACTGAAAATAACCCACTTCACCTTTTTGAAAAGCCTGTGCCAGTAACTGCCTGTAATCTTGCTGATAGTTAGCAGGCACTAAATCAGCAGATTGTATTTCCTCTCCACGAATACCGGAAAATTCCAGCGCGGCTCCACGGTTCATCATGAGTATTTTTCCTGCCCCGTTCACCGACATTATTCTGTCTGGCGACTGATTGAAAATAACGCGTAATTTTTCTTCTGAATCTCGCAGGTCATCATCAGCCTGTTTTTTCTCGGTAATGTCTTCAGCGACTCCAACCAGTCTGTAGATGCTGCCGTTTTCATCACGTACCGGAAAAGCATTATCTCTAATCCAGCGTTGACTACCATCCGCTCGTCTAACCCGGTAAATTGCTTCCATTGAACCCGATCCTTTAACAGCATTATTCAACGCCTCTAACCATTGCCCCCGGTCATCAGCATGAATTGCACTGGAAAACAGTGCAGGATCTGCATACAGTTCTTCGCACTGAATACCCCATAGCTTTTCGATAGCGGGACTGACATACAGAAAGTGACTTCTATCAACCGGCATTGCCCAGTAAACATCATCAACCGTTTCGCTCATTTGCCATAACAGTTGCTCCCGGTCTTTTAGTAACTGGTCTATTTTCTGGCGTTCCTGCAGGCCAAGTTTCATCCTGAGCAGAAAAGTGGATAAAAGCAGGGTAAGCAGGATACCGGTAAAAAGCACAGCAACCGGTGCTTTTTCAAAAGCCTCAGCACTGCGAAAATGTTCATTTGCCGCAGCCGTAATCGTCCATTTCCTGTCGCCCATTAAAACGACTTCAGAAAGAAAATTTTTACGATGCATCAGCCATTCCTGTATCTGGGGTTCCCCAAACTCTCTGGCCGAATTCAGCCGACTGGAATAATATTCCAGAAAACGGGAGTCGATATCAGCATTATCATCCTGGATCAGCACATCAACCCCGCGCGGTTCCAGGTAACTGATCGCCGCATGAGCCAGCTCATCCAGCTTCAACACTGCCACAACAAACCCGCTTAAGCTGGCAGATTCCTGCTCAAATCCTGGCGTAAATGTTGATTTTTCGGAAATGCCGGAATACAGCGGATGACAGGCGATGATTACATATTTATCATCGTTCGCACTGGATAGTTTTAACCGTCCACTGACTGTCATCTCGCCAGTTTGCATTGCTTTGAATATCGTTTCACTGAGAATTGAGCCCGGTATAATCCTGTATCCTGGTTGAAACCGGTTACTCCCCCGATTCTCTGCAAAAGTCAGACTGGAAAATGCCCCCGGTAAGCTGTTAGCCTGCAGCTGAACAGAGCCCTTGTAGCTGCTATCATCAGCAACGACCAGGCCAATCATTTCTATACCTGGATTTCGCTCAAGCAATGGCATTACAACCCGATGAAATTGATCAGCAGTGATCGATTCAATAGACTGTACATAATCTCCAGTCATCCTGACCGGTTCCAGCGCACTTTCAAAACCCAGTTTTAACAGACGGTTACGATTATGAGCAACCCAGCTAAATTCATTATCTCTTTGTATGCCGAACTGTTTGTTGACAACCCAGAAAGCAGCCGCGGTAAACGAAAACCCCAATAAAGCAATCAGCCATATCACCAGATGCTCACTCACAAGATGCTGAATAAATTTTACAATCTGGCCGAAATTTTTCATGATGACACCTGGATAACGGTCCGCATCTAAACAACTTTCTGGATGATGGCAGGCAAATTTAGAGGAAATAAAATATTTTAATTCCAGGAATCTTATACTGGTTACATACAGCCACCCTAATAATATTTCATCAGTGAAAAGCTTTTTAAAGAATTAACCTGGAAATATAAAGTATCTCTTTAACTTTGCCCACATGAGCAAGGACATGAATAACCGATTAAGAAAACTAAAACTCAACTTTCATAATTACGATAATTAAGAAGCTAAATCAGCCATAGTTTCCAGCAGTAACATACGTCCCTCTTCAATATCTGCACTTTCAGGCATACTATTTCTGCGTCTGGATATTTCATCAATTGTCATTAAATGGAGCTGAATAATATCTTTTGGCATTGCATTCAATATTTCCTCTTACAAGGGTAAAGCAGATTGCCTGATGCAACGCACTGAGTACCTTCACGAAGCTTCCTATCACTATTCGTTACTGCTCATTTAAAAAAAGTGCAGATTTTTGATACTTTTTAGAGGCATACTAGTGAGGGCCTGTGCCTGCAATCAATACGACATTACGGCTTAGGCTGTTAATGAGGATAATTAGCTATGTATAAAAAGAGTAATGATACCCTGGCAGTTTTTATCGTAATTTTACTCGCCCTGTCAGCATGCAACAAACAGGAGCCCTTGAGCGCAATGGGCCTGCTGGAATGGGACCGCCTTGAACTGATTGCGGAGACTAATGAACCCATTCTAGAAAGAGTTGCACAGGAAGGCGATATGCTGGAGGCCGGTGCTATTATTCTGCGCCAGGATGCGCGCCGTATTCAGGCACAGCTGGATGAAGCAAAAGCCGCCAGGGACCAGTCACAGGCGCGCCTTGCCGAACTCAGGCGAGGTCCGCGTGCAGAACGCATTGACGAAGCTAAGGCAAAACTACAGGCCGCGCAGAGTGGGGAAGACAACGACCGTACTGAATTATTACGCCTGCAATCTTTACTGGATAAAAATCTGATCAGCAAGGAATCGGTCGATTCGGCACGTAACAGGCTCAAAGTCAGTACCGCCAATAAAAGTGCAGCAAGAGCAGCCGTGGAAGAATTATTAAATGGCACCACGATTGAAGAATTAAACCAGGCTGATGCGGCGCTAGCACAGGCAGAAGCGGTTGTGAGGGTGCTTAGCATTACAATGGATAATCTGACCCTGCGTACTCCGCGTGCGGGCCGTCTGGATAATTTACCCTACCAGGCTGGTGAACGCCCTGCTGCGGGAGCGGTAATCGCCGTGATACTGATTAACAGTGTTCCCTATGCACGTATCTATGTGCCGGAGCCATTACGAGCCGGGGTAAATCAGGGGTCACAGGCCACTATTTATATTGATGGTATCGATCAGCCCTTTTCCGGCAAGGTGCGTATGATCAGTAGTGAAGCGGTGTTTACGCCCTATTATTCACTGACAGAAAGAGACCGATCACGCCTCAGTTATCTTGCCGAAGTAGAGTTGGACAAGAGCAGGATACAACAACTGCCGTCCGGCATACCGGTACGTGTTGAATTTCAGGCGGCCTTAAATTAAATCCATACAATGAATCCTGAAAATGCCATCGAATCGATAGACCTGACCAAACGTTTTGGTGAGCTGGTCGCCGTCGATCATGTCAACCTGGTGATACCTCGTAAACGTATATTCGGCTTTCTGGGGCCGAATGGTTCCGGTAAATCGACCACTATTCGCTTATTGTGCGGCTTATTGACGCCTACCTCGGGCAGTGTCAGCGTATTAAATTACCGGGTGCCGGAACAGGCAGAAATCCTGAAACAGAAAATTGGTTATATGACACAACGTTTTTCTCTGTACGAAGACCTTACCGTGTTCGAAAATCTCAATTTTATGGCACGAATTTACAGTATGCCGGCTGCGCAGAGGCGTACACGTACTGCAGAAGTGATGGAAACTTTCCGTCTCGATAAGCTGGCAAAACAGTTTGCCGGCACGCTCAGCGGCGGGCAGCGCCAGCGCCTGTCACTGGCCGCTGCGACCCTGCATCGCCCGGAACTACTGCTTCTGGATGAACCGACCAGCGCGGTCGATCCACAAACCCGTCGTGACTTCTGGGATAATCTGTTCCAGCTGGTGGATGACGGCACCACTATCCTGGTTTCTACGCACTACATGGACGAGGCAGAACGCTGTCACAATCTCGCCATTCTCGATCATGGACGCATGGTTGCGAACGGTGAACCGGAAACGCTGATGCAGGAAATAAATAGTGATGTGGTAGAAGTAGAGTCAAAACAACCGCGCCAGGTTGCGCACACCCTGAAGGATAAAATCCATATTATCAGCGTAACCCAGCTGGGTGCTCGTCAGCGCGTACTGGTCAGTAAACAGCAGGGTGAAGCGCAATCCTATGTTCAGCAGTTACTGGATTCTGCACAATTAACTGCAGAGTGTCATGCCACCCACCCCAGCCTGGAAGATGTATTCGTTACCGTCACCTGCAAACAGCCGCGGACAGGTGATATATGAAACTCAGTTTAACCCGCCTGTTTGCGATTCTGCAGAAAGAGGTACAGCAACTGCGCAGGGACCGCCTGACGTTTGGCATGATTGTAGGTATTCCACTCATGCAAATCATATTGTTTGGTTTCGCGATTAATACGGATGTGAGAAATTTATCGGCCGCTGTCGCTGACCAGTCCAACACCCAGTTATCACGTCAGCTGGTGGCAGATATGCTGGCTACCCAGGTGATAGACCGGGTTCAACATGTGAACACGGGGGCGCAACTTAAAACCCTGCTGGATCAAGGCGATATCAAGATCGGTATTCTGATCCCTGCGGATTTTGAGCGCCGTCTACAGCAATCCAGCAGACCCGCTGCGCAACTGATGATTGATGGCAGTGACCCCATTATCCTGTCCACCGCCCAGTCACTCACAAAAATGAGCTTTAATCAGCGTAACGCGGCAAAATCGATTAAACCTCCTGAACTGTTTGAAGTGAGAAATTACTATAATCCCGAGCGTCGCTCAGCGGTGTTCGTGGTGCCGGGTCTGATCGGAGCGATCCTCACCATGACCATGGTGCTGTTTACCGCGGTCGCTATTGTCAGAGAGCGTGAACGCGGTAACCTGGAACTGTTAATCAATACCCCGGTCAGCACCACTGAACTGATGATCGGGAAGATTATTCCCTATATTATTATCGGCCTGATACAGGTTGCCATCATCATGCTGCTCGGCATGTTTCTGTTCCACGTTCCGGTAAATGGTCGGGTACTGGACGTGTACCTGGCCTCGGGTATTTTTATCGCGGCCAACCTGAGCCTTGGGCTGGTGATTTCGACGGTTGCAAAAAACCAGTTCCAGGCCATGCAACTTACCTTTTTCTTTTTCCTGCCTTCGTTATTGCTATCCGGGTTTATGTTTCCGTTTGAAGGTATGCCGAGGGCTGCGCAAATTATTGCCGAAATTTTGCCAATGACTCACTTCATGCGTTTGATTCGTGGCATCATGTTACGTGGCGCAGAATTATCCCAGCTATCGATGGAGGTTTATGCACTGGTTATTTTCACCATCATCACCATGAGCTTTGCCATTTTACGGTTTAAAAAGCGCCTCGATTAAGTGACCACTTTTTAGGAGCAATCAATGTCTTTTTTAATGAAACGCTACCATTCACCCGGTACCTCGCCCGGCACCCTGCACAAGGCGCATAAAATTCAGGGTGCCCCGCTCAAAATCACCCTGATTGATTACACTGATAGTGAATTTTTAGAGAAGACAATAGACCAGCCTGAAGAGTGCAGGGACTACCTGGATCGCGCTACGATTACCTGGATACATGTACAGGGCGATGCAGAACCCGACACCATGCACCAGCTGGGCAACCTGTTTAACCTGCATCAGCTGGCGCTGGAAGATGTGATCAATACCGGGCAACGACCGAAGGTGGATGACTACAAGGATCAGTTGTTTGTCGTGATGTCACATCCGTTGATTGAAAATGTCGATGGCGGAAACGCTAAAATAAGCGTTGCCCAGTTAAGCCTGTTTGTGGGTAAAAACTTTGTCATCAGTTTTCATCCCGGTGCTAATGACCCGTTTAATCCGGTGCGCCTGCGCCTGCGTGATGCGGTAGGACGTATCCGTCAGCGTGGTTCCGACTACTTGCTCTACGCGTTACTGGACCTGGTGATTGATGAAGGTTTTCCGGTGCTTGAGAATCTGGGCGATGAAATTGAACAGCTGGAAGAAGAATTGCTTGATGTGCCTACTCGTAACTCCCTGCGCCAGTTGCACCATCTCAAACGCACCCTGCTCATTGTACGGCGCATGTTATGGCCTCAGCGCGAAGTGCTGAATAGCCTGGTACGGGATGACAGTGGTCTGATCGAGGAACAGAATCAGATTTATTACCGGGATTGTTACGATCACACAATACAGATCATGGACCTCATCGAAACCTACCGGGATATGGTCACGGGCCTGCTGGATATCTATCATTCCAGCGTAAGTTATCGTCTGAATGAAGTGATGCGGGTGTTAACTATTATCGCCACTATCTTTATTCCGCTTACCTTTATTGTTGGTGTGTACGGAATGAATTTCAGCAATGAAAGCAGCCCCTGGTCGATGCCGGAATTACGCTGGTATTATGGTTACCCGCTGGTATGGGTGCTGATGATAGTGATCGTCGGCTTTATGCTGTATTATTTCCGGCGCAAAAAATGGTTTTAAGGTGATTGTCTTCGACGGTAAAAATGGCGCGCCCAGAACAGTGCAGCTACAGCGGCAATGACTGCCATAACTTCAATTTCATATTTTTTAATATCACCGAGAAACAGTTCCACGGCATGCCCGAAGTAGTAACCGGCGAGAGCAATACAAACGGCCCAGATTGCGGCACCGGTCAGATTGAGTAAGGTAAAGCGCATATAGGAAACTTCGCTCATGCCGATCACAAAAGGAGTTACAGTGCGTATGCCGTACAGAAAGCGGAAGCCCAGGATAAGCAGGTTCTGATGCCGCTCCAGGATCTTCAACACACGGGTTGCCGGGGTCTGCCAGGCAGGGTGTTTTGCGAGGGTGGTTTTACCATGCCGCCGGCCCAGAAAGAAATACAGCTGATCGCCGATCACGGTACCGAAAAATCCGCAGATAATAACCCACTCAAGTTCAAGATAACCCAGGTGTGCGGCGACACCTGCAAGAATCATTATGGTTTCACCTTCCAAAAAAGTGCCAATGATAAGCGCAGGGTAGCCGTAGGTTGAGAGTATTGATTCAAGCATGGTTTATTGCGGGCATGATTTTAAATTGTAAAGAAACTTGTAATGAGCTCATACTGTCGAAGGAAGCTGTACCGTTTCAACTTCAGCCGCCAATACAATTGCAGGATTGCGCAGAAAGTAAATATTAATTCATCACTCACGGACAAACCATGCCTAAAAATAACCTGGAACTTCTTAACCAGCTCGGCCAGAGCATCTGGCTGGATTTTATCGATCGTAGCATACTCACCGATGGTACGCTGGCGGGACTGATTCAACAGGATAATCTCGCCGGTCTGACATCGAACCCGGCCATTTTCGAAAAAGCGATCTCCCAGGATAAAGCCTATACAGATGACATTCAGCGCACGAAGCATAGTGATGTCAGCTCCCAGACACTTTATAGCACCCTGGTGTTAGAAGATATAGCTCGTGCAGCAGATTTGTTTCTACCGGTTTATAAAGCAAGTGCGGGCAGGGATGGTTATGTGAGCATCGAGGTTTCACCCCTGCTGGCACGCGATAGCGAGGCTTCCATAGTGGAAGCACGCGAACTCTGGGCGAGCTTAAATCGACCCAATATCATGATCAAGATACCCGGTACAGAACAGGGCCTGAAAGCCATAGCAATATTGCTCGCTGAAGGGATTAACGTGAATGTAACCCTGCTGTTTTCGATTGAACGTTATGTCGCGGTGCTGGAAAACTATGTACAGGCACTGGAAGTAAGACAGGCAAAGGGACTGCCACTCAACAATGTGGCATCAGTGGCAAGTTTCTTTTTGAGCCGGATTGATGTCAAAATCGACGCAATACTGGATGCGATGCCAACCGGCAGTGATGCATCTACAGCCACGCATGAGTTACGCGGACGTACCGCTATTGCCAGCGCAGCACTCGCCTATCAGCAATATCAGAATATGGTGCAAAGTACGCGATGGCAGGCACTCGTGAAAAACGGTGCGAAGGTGCAGCGTTTATTATGGGCAAGTACCGGAACCAAGGATCCTGCGTATAGCAACATCAAATACGTGGAGGCGTTGATTGCACTCGATACGGTGAATACCCTGCCGCGCGATACCCTCGATGCTTACAGGGCACATGGTGAACCGGTGCTGCGGATCGCGCAATCGATGGCCGATGCGCAGCAGGTAATGCTGCAACTTGACGCGATGGGGATTGATATACCGACCCTGATGCAGGCGCTGGAAGAGGAAGGTATCCGTAAATTCGTCGAGCCGTATAACAAAATACTAACCACTCTCGATAGCCTGCGCACCGGGGTTTAACCACATGCAACACACGGAGGGCTTTAAGCATGCCGCAAAATGCCAGCCTGGTGCTGTTTGGTGCCCTCGGTGACCTGGCCTGGCGCCTGGTCGGACCTGCCATCTATGACCTGCATTGTAAAAACCAGTTACCCTCAAGTTTTCGTTTGAATGGGGTGGATCGCGCCATCGATACCGAAAAATTGATCGATCGACTACGTGACGGCGCGAGCCGGTTTACCTGCGTACCGGTAAGCGCATGAGCCCGGCGCGTATGAAACCCTGTTGCATGATGTACTGCCGGGGGATGCTACACTATTCATGCAGCGACCAGCTCGAATACCGGGTAAACATCGCCGATCCAGACACAACAGGAGATTAAGATGGATTTGTATAACACTGAAAATATTATCCGGCTGATACCCGGCATTGTCGTACTGTTTGCCGGGAGAAATATTTTCTGGTTGTTCATAGCCCTGATTGGTTTCCTGGCAGGCATCCAGTTCGCCAGTTTATGGCTGGCAGATCAGCAGACCTGGATGATCCTCATGGCTGGCGTGTTTGCCGGAATAATTGGCGCGCTACTGGCCGTAGTCTTCGAGCGGGTGGCTTTTGCGCTGGCCGGATTCTACGCGGCGGCGTTGTTAGCGAGCTTGTCAGCCGCCAGATTCGGGGTAATGGATATTCACCTGGTTATGATCGTCGCCGGCATAGCTGGCGCGCTCATTGCATTTGTGCTGACCGACTGGGCCATCATTATTCTATCCGCACTGGCGGGGGCTGCGACGATCGTTTCAGTGTTTGCACTAGAACCGCCGATCGAAAGCAGTCTCTTTATCGTACTCGCCATAATTGGCGTGCTGGTACAGAGCGCCATGCTGAAACGGCATAAAACAGGCTGATAGTTTTATCATCCAGGAGTCGGTCAGTTTAACTTATCGTATCGAGAAAAATGCATTTTCCTCAGTAGCTTCATCCTAAGTTCGACAGGCTCATGGAATCTAATAACAGAAGTATCAGGCTTCGCTAGAGTAATGCCTGATTACTATTCTACCCTTCATGATTTTCCTTATTTCGTATATATTTCTTGACTCTAATCATGATGGTCATAGCTAATTTGATATAGAGTTTGCCAGAAAAATAATTTTTCATAAATTTCTGATGGACTGTGCGATTGAGTAATTTTTTCCCGCCACAATGATTTCAATAAGGCAAATAGGTAGGTATAAAAATGTTTAGATTTTTCCAGGAAATGGAGGATGCCGCAGAAACCTCCAGTAAGGCTAATTTTATCAAATATGGTATTGTCATTATCTTCATGATAGCGGTACTTATCCTGAGCTTTAACTCTATGGGTGAGTTACCGACGAATGTATTCCTTGTTATAGCAGCACTGTTTGGTGCCTATATGGCAATGAATATCGGCGCAAATGATGTCGCTAATAATGTCGGCCCGGCAGTGGGTTCAAAAGCCCTTACACTCGTAGGTGCCATCATTATCGCGGCTATATTTGAAGCTGGTGGAGCTTTTATCGCCGGTGGCGATGTCGTGGGTACCATTAAAAATGGCATTATTGATATAAAGGCTTTCCATGGCGATGTGAATAGCTTTATCTGGGCCATGATGGCGGCACTTCTCGCGGCAGGTTTATGGTTAAACCTGGCAACTAAATTTAAAGCACCTGTTTCTACCACTCATGCAATTGTGGGTGGCGTGATGGGAGCGGGTATTGCGGCAGGCGGGTTTTCCATCGTTTCCTGGGGAACCATGGGAGAAATTGCAGCTTCATGGGTTATCTCACCAGTACTGGGTGGCATCATAGCGGCAGCATTTTTATTTTCTATTAAGAAATCCATGGTTTTTAAAGAAGATAAAGTAAACGCAGGTAAGTTTTGGGTTCCAGTTTATGTCGCTATTATGACATGGGCATTTGCCACTTATCTCACCTTAAAAGGTCTTAAGCAAATATGGCCCAAAATTGTCGATATCCTGCCATTTCTGCCAGATGAGAAGAAGCCCAGTTTTATGATTGCATCTATTATTGGCCTGATTCTCGCGGTAATTGTTTTCTTCGTTGTTAGAAGGAGCGTATCACTGAAACAAAACCTGAAAAACGATAGAGCCAGTATCAATACTTTATTTACCGTTCCGCTCATCTTTGCAGCTGCATTGTTGAGTTTTGCACATGGAGCGAATGATGTCGCGAATGCGATTGGACCACTGGCTGCGATTAGTGATGCGGTCAATACGGGAGGCATTGCTTCGAAGGCGAGCATTCCATTCTGGGTGATGGCCGTTGGCGCACTCGGTATTGTTGTTGGCCTGGCATTATATGGTCCTAAGTTGATTAAAACGGTCGGTTCAGAAATAACAGAACTGGATCAGATGAGGGCTTTTTCGGTCGCTATGGCCGCTGCGGTCACGGTCATTGTGGCCAGTCAGCTTGGGCTGCCGGTAAGTTCTACACATATTGCCATTGGTGGTATCTTCGGTGTGGGTTTCTTACGGGAATATTTACAGGGCCATAAGGAAGTCATTAAACTGGATGAAGAAGAAAGAAGACTGGTGAAAGAAGAAAACAAGCTGGAGCAATTCCGCGAAAATCTTCAGGAATTATTAGATCTGCCTGATGACAAGAAAGATAAAAAAGTTTACAAGCAAATCGGTAAACTTTACGAGATGGTAGAGCATGAAGAAAGAATTCTAGAAGAAGAACAGCGTATTGTTAGTACTTTACAAAGGAAAAAATATGTAAAAAGAGATGCCTTTAAAAAGATTATTATGGCATGGATTATTACAGTTCCTGTTGCCGCAGTTCTTTCCGCGTGTATTTACTACATGATTAGAGGCATGATGCTTTAATCTGGAATTTTTTTCAGCTTTTTTGATACGACCATTTGAATGGAACAGTGTTACCTGTTTTAACAGGTAACACTCCGCTATCCAAATCAAAAGCTTGCACATCATTTTCGTACTCAACCAACTTTTCCGGGTTGAACATTACCGGCTAAAACCGTTTGTTGTTTCGGTTGAATACCATTTTAAAACTCCCTGTCATGCTTCTGATGATGACGGCGGATCCATACTGGAACCTCCGGTCATACGAATTACCCGGCCCACCGTCAAGCCCTGCACAGGGATCGAGAACACTACTACACAGTAGGTCAGCTTCAGTATCAGGCTGCGCGAATAGTCTTCCGACAGCGCCATGGCTACTGAGATACCACCGCGTAAACCATCCCAGGTTAGAACCGAGATGGCACCTTTGGCCTGCGTCTTCACCCGTCCAGGCGAACCGATAATATCCTCGACACTCAGCCGGCGCGTCGACAGCACGATCAGTTGTGATCCCCAAATACGTTGTTCGTTTTTTCTGCAACAGTTCGCGCTAAATTAATCATTTTGAGCGGAGTTTAATTCCGCACCTGGAAAACCCGGAATTGCCGCCGCAAAAACAGTTTCGATATGCTCAGCAAATATAAACTCAATATCTTTAAAAACCTGTTCCGGCAACTCGGTAAGATCCTGTTCATTTTCTTTAGGCAGTATTATGTGCTTGAAACCGGCACGGTGAGCCGCCAGCATTTTTTCTTTGATACCGCCAACCGGCAACACCAGGCCACTGAGAGTAATCTCACCGGTCATTGCAGTATCACTTCTAACCGGTAACCCGGTATAAGCTGAAGCCAGCGCCGTTGCCATAGTAACCCCTGCCGATGGACCATCCTTCGGGGTCGCGCCGGCCGGCACATGAATATGCGCGCCGGATTTACGAATTTGTTCCTTAACAATTCCCAGCGCATCGGCCTGCGACCACAGATAACTCTGTGCAGCTTTGGCTGATTCCTGCATGACGCTGCCGAGCTGCCCGGTAAGTACCAGATCCTTGCCTTCGGGTAATAAAACGGCCTCTACATAGAGTACATCGCCGCCCATTTCAGTCCATGCTAATCCGGCCACAACGCCGGCCGGCATCGATTCACGTCTCGCTTCACGGGTCATATGCGCCGGCCCGAGAAACTCGATGATCATCTCTCTGTTCAGGGTCAGCGATTCCAGCCTGCCATCGGCAACCCGGTTGGCTACCTTACGCGAAATGCGCCCGAGAGCGCGTTCCAGCGAACGTACCCCGGCTTCTCGCGTATAACTCTGAATGATAAAATCGAGCTCGGCATCACCGATCACCAGCTGTTCAGGTTTCAGGCCAGCCTCGCCTAGTCGGCGTCCGATAATGTAACGTTTTGCGATCTCGCGTTTTTCTTCGGCACTATAACCCGACAGTCGCAATACTTCGATGCGGTCCAGCAATGGTGCGGGAATGCTATCCAGCGTATTCGCTGTGGCGACAAAGAATACGCTGGACAGGTCATACGGCAGATCAAGATAGTTATCATTGAACTGATCATTTTGAGATGGGTCGAGGATTTCCATTAATGCAGCTGCCGGATCACCACGATAATCGTGTCCCAGCTTGTCAATTTCATCTAGCATGAGCAGTGGGTTTTTAACACCGGCGCGACGTATGGCACGAATGATGCGCCCCGGCATGGCGCCTACATAGGTGCGACGGTGCCCCCTGAGCTCGGCCTCATCATGCGGCCCGCCAAGGCTCATACGTTCAAAAATCCGACCCAGCGCCCGGGCGATAGACTGGCCGAGTGAAGTCTTACCAACACCTGGAGGACCAACGAAACACAGAATCGGCGCCTTCGCCTGTGGATTGAGCTTCATCACGGCCAGATGTTCGATGATACGTTCCTTGATTTCCTGCAAATCAAAATGATCCTCATCGAGAATATCACGCGCACGCTTAAGGTCGAGGTTGTCTTCCGTCACTTTCTGCCACGGCATGTCCAGCACAAGGTCGACATAACTACGACTGGTCTGGTAATCAGAAGCGTTGGCTGACATGCGCTCCAGCCGTGACAGTTCTTTTTCAACTTCCTTCTTAACCAGTTCGGGTAATGTGACCTCTGCCATGCGGCGGCGCAATTCAGCAACTTCTTCCTGCTCCGGACTGGATTCGCCAAGTTGCGCCTGGATTTCACGTAGTTGTTGACGCAGCATCATCTCGTGCTGCTCAACAGTCATCTTGGATTCCACTGCTTTGGAGATCTGCTTTTGCACCTCTAAAACCTGTACCTCATGCGTGAGAAAGTCCACAACCAGACTTAAGCCTTCCAGTTGTGTATTGGCTGCCAGTAAGTGATTTTGTTTATCGACATCAATAGAGGTCATTGTCGACAACACATAAGCCTGTTGTAATGGCATTTCCAGGTCCGATACCATTTGTTCGAGATCAATCTGCATCTGCGGTGGACCCAGCGACATCATGTGTGCCGCAAGGTCGAGCATGGTGCGGTGCATTGCTTCAACTTCAGTCCCGGTATCAGTAGGCTGCGTCAGGTATTTAACGCGGAACTGAGGGTAAGGTGATGTTTGTACCACTTCAACCCGCTCAATGCGTCGACTACCCTGCAGCATCAAATGTATGGCACCTTCATGCCGTTTCATGTGGCGGATTACGCACAGCGTACCGACTGAATAAAAATCACCCGTCCCGGGTTCATCGACCTCGGTATTACGCTGGGTAAATACAGCAATCTGTTTATCTTCGGTTGCCAGTGCGGCTTCAACGGCTGCCTGTGATGCGGGGCGTCCAGCGGTGATCGGCAACATGATATTGGGAAATGCCACACCATTTTTTAACGGAAAAACAGGAACTGTTAATAACTCTGTATCTGTGGAAACGTTCATCGTGCGTTATCCTTATCTGTAGTTAAATACACCAGTAGCATTCCATTATGGTATTCAGTGCGTACCACACTCATTTCAATAGCTTCGGGTAAAGGGATAATGCGCTTGAACCAGTCATAGGTTATCTCCATCGACAAAAGTGTTTCATTATCTGAAATACACCAGTCACGCCTTTTCCCTTCCACAATCAATTTATCTTTTTGAGTTGAAATTTTCACATCGTGTTCAGCTATGCCGGCCAGCTCAAGTTTCACCAGCAAACCATCAGCACAGCGATAAACATCGACCCTCGGTTGCCAGCCACCGGGCCGATAAAAATCAGATGACTGTTGTTTCATACTCGCCTCGCCTGCAAAGAATTGTCAATAAGTGTTCGAATCACAATCAATCACCTTCATCGTTCGATGTTATTGAATCTGTCACAATTTTAATTGCACAGCTACCGAACTTTCTGCCGTCATAAACAGGCGACCGCGCGAGTTTAGTAAACCCATTCCTGAAGTATGCAGTCGGTGACTACTCAGCGTAATTAAAAAAGTCAAAAGTTATTCACCACTTAGTCACGAAGAAAAACAAATGACCTTAAAAAGGTAACCAGATAAATCTGCTATTATCAAAATTTTGAAAAAACTTATCACTCGATCACCAGCTCCCGGCTCAACAGCTCGCTGACGAGCTTAACCGTCAGCCCGTTATGCTAGATTTATAAAAATGTGCAAATAGCGTGCAAATCATTGAACGCTATAACCCTTGCCTTCCATACAAGCTCGTAAAGCACGATTATAAGACGCACGCTTATCACTCAACTCGATGCTCGAAACATTTGCAGGTGGCTGACTTGGATCATAATTAGTCTGACTAACACCCCACGAATGACAGGCAAAACGATCATCTGCCTGTTGCTGCTCGCTTTGTTTCATTTTAGGATAGAAAAACAGTTTATCAGCCACTACAGATACCGGCTTTTGGTCGATGTCAGCCGGTGGTTCGGTAACAACATAGCCTTTACGATCCGGTTGCCAGACATAATACACATCGTTCGCATAATAGTAGGGAGTACCGCTAATCCATAAGGTCGAATACACGGTCGGCAGTGTTGAAACCACTATGCCGGCAGGTGGTGTTACGATAATATAACGGCTGCCAGACGGTCGATACCAGATACCACCAGAAAAATAGAAATCGTCGTCACGATAATGTATCCGGTGACGGCTGACAGGCAACCTGTCTACCTGATAACCCCGGCGTGGATAACTCTGATTGTGCCGAAAGCGATTGTCTACCTTACAGTGTTCGGCGTTACGGTTTCCCGGCTGATTACATTTACCCCGGTCCGCGTAA
Source organism: uncultured Gammaproteobacteria bacterium (assembly GCA_937894085.1). Lineage (GTDB taxonomy): Bacteria > Pseudomonadota > Gammaproteobacteria > JACNJF01. The sequence continues at coordinate 60,224 of CALCSG010000217.1, forward strand.
ACCGCAACAGAGAAAATACCCGATAACAAGGTCACAGTTATGCTGAATTTAAACAATCGATTTAGTCGCATAGTTTTTACTCCAATCACGGTTAATCAAGTTAAGGGAGGGTTTAGCGTACTTTGTAACCACGACCTTCAAGGCAGGCAGTCATAGCTCGTGTGTAATCGTGTGACTGACGCTCAACTTGCGCATATTGCCTGGCATAACTATCATCATTCTGATTTTCAATTTGCTGTGCCTGCTTCTTTTGAGAGGAGTCGGCTGCAGAACCAATTAACGCACCGGTTATCGCACCCAGTACCATCCCCCTGCCAGCTTGTCGAGGACCAGAGAGCATAGATCCGATTACTGCTCCGCCAAACGCCCCTACCGCAGTATTTGCTCCAGATGGCTGCTCGGATACAACATTAACCTGCTGATGTGGCGCAATCGCTGCCTGCCCTGGATCATAGCCGGTTTTTTGAACTGCCCAGATATGACATTCATAACGGTCTCTATCCTGCTGCGTCTGACTTTGGCCATTAAGAGGGTAATAAAAAAGCTGGGTTTGCGGAGGAGGTGTGACTGTACGGGACTCAACGCGATATGCAGGTTGAACACAAGCCGTTACTACCATTCCCGATAGGGCTATAATGATTAAATTTATTGCCCGTGTCAGGTGCAAACTAAATTTTGCGGTGAATAATTCAAACACTGGTCCCTCCGGTTTCAAATAACAGATACAAGTTAGATCAATTATCATCTCATTCGTTAACCAGTAAAGCAATGTGTTAAGTCAACGGCTTTAAAAATAAAATATTTATATTTTCTTTGTGGAATTCTCTAAATAAATTACGGCGTAATTAAGCAATTAGCAGTCAGTCAAACTTAGCATAAATCTACTCGGCAATTAGCGCGCGGTGTAACTACCTGTTGTGATCATCATGCAGGGTGCGCCGTGCGCACCAGAAGCCTCACTTTTTATGCCGATACGCGTCCAGCACCTCTTCCAGCGTATTGAAGTAGGCATGTTTGCCAAATGCCTTGCGCAACGCATGGTGATTCTCCTGCCTGACGTCTTGCGGAATTTGCGCAATCACCAGGCGTATATCCTTTTCTTGCAATATTTGATGAATCGAACGCAGCGTTTTAGTCGCAGTATAATCGATATCATCCACCGCTGAGGCATCCAGACAAAACCAGTGTAACGGGGGTTTTGAGTCATTCACGAGGGCAGTTATTTCCTCCGACAACTGTTGGGCGTTAGCATAGTAGATGCTGTGGGTGAAGCGGTAGATGACTAACCCGGGTAGCGCCTGGGCTTTGTCAGCAACTGGGCGTGCACGTAGAATACCCGACTTGCCTGGCACCAGCAGGGCGTTCTTCGGCTGATAACCACGCCGAGTATGATCGATCAGCGACAGTACGATGGCGAGTATGATGCCGTCTTCCACACCCACGAACACAACCATCAGCAAGGTGATCATCGCCACCCAGAACTCCGATGGACGCTGCTTGAGGATACTGTGCATGCCTTTCAGATCGACCAGTTCGATACCGATTAGAAATACCACTGCCGATAAAACCGCTTCAGGCATAAAAGCCAGTGGTGCTGTAAGAAAAAGCAGAACCAGTAACACAATAAGCGCAGTGAAAATCAGCGATAGCTGGCTACGCCCACCGGCGCTGTCGACCATCTGGGTCTTGGTCGGGCTACCGTTGACGACAAAGGTACCGGACAGGCCGGCGCCTATATTTGCCAGCCCCAGACCGGTGAGATCGATGTTAGCGCTGAAGCGTTCGTTATAGCGTGCGGCATAAGCTCGCGAGGTTGCCGCACTCTGCGCCAGGATGACAACGAACATGGCAAATGCAGTGGGCACCAGTTTTTGCAGAAGTTCCCAGCTCCACTTGACCTCCGGCAGCCCGATATGAGGCAGGCCGCTCGGGACGGCTCCCAGTACATGCATGTGTTTACTGAAATCGAGCGCCCAGCTTAGAATAATTGCACCCACTACTGCAATCAGTGCGCCCGGTATCCTGTGTGAAATTTTTCTCGACGTGACAATAATCAGCAGCACACTGAGCGCAACGGCAAGTGCATAGAAGTTGACCTGCCCGATGCTCTGAACATCTTCCCAGATCTTTGACAGTGTGCCATGACCGCCACCTTTCAGGCCAAGCATGCCGGACACTTCTCCCAGTGCGACCTGGATTCCGACCCCCGACAGGAAACCGATCAGTACCGTTCGCGACATGAAATCCGCCATGAAGCCCAGCCCGATAAAACGCGCCAGAAACAGGAATCCTGCCGCCATCAGGGCAAGAACCCCGGCCAGTGCCAGGTATTCGTCTGAACCGGTAGCAGCAATCCCCACCAGCCCGGCGGCCAGGATGGTTGCGGTAGCTGAATCGGCACCAACCACAAGATGGCGCGATGAACAGAAAATAGCGAACAGAAACATCGGAATGAGCATGGTATACAAGCCGGTAATCACCGGTGTTCCGGCGATCTTGGTGTAACCCATCACCTCGGGTATAGCCAGCGCGGCCAACGTGATGCCGGCAATAATTTCCGCCGGGATCTGACTGCTGTTGATGGGCAGCACTCCCTGGAGGAAAGGAATTCTGAAAAACTCAAACTTGCTTTTTATAGTTGTCATTTTACAGCTCCTCTGAAGCCGGGAAGTCCGATTGCCTCAGTGCTAGCCGAAAGGAACAGGCCAAACACCAGATGATGTCGTCTATCAGGTAAAATCGAACGTCAAACTCCTACTTTGTAAACCATAACTAACTCCAGGCAGCCTTTCTTTAAGTCCTGGCAAGAGTAAAGCATTTCTTTCTATTGAAAATATTTATTTGCTGAATCTCAGGGATATGCAGCTAAAACTTTGATCATACCGAAGGCTGAATGATTCCCTTGATCATATTTGAGTCACAGCCGAGGCTTGCTTGAAGCTAATACGTCTGTTTGCTCGTAATAAATCGATAAGGTATTTTTATTAGTTTATTGCCTGTATCCAGATGCACCACCGATTCCCACTCCATAGTACTTCTGGTGCAAAATGTTAGTGCGCTCTTAGCGCTGTAATGGCCGTTTCCAGTATGCTTTAAATTAACGAAATTAGGTGGCATTTTCATATCGGTGCCATTGATATCAACTGAAACATTATCGACAGTCATACCAGAAATAATTACTTCGAGTGTTAACTGATCACTGATCGGAATCGAACGTGGTTGTATGGCAAAACTTACACTACTCCCATCTGCTAAAATCGTCTCGCAGGGACCTGCACGTAAATCACAGGAAGGATCAAAGGCTAAGCTGACTGGTATTAGGGAATGATTCAGATTCATAAACCATTGCTGATAAATAACCCAGCTTAGGACTAGAAAAAACAGTAGCATAGCTACAATCCAGTTAAGTTTACTGATTTCTTCAAAAGCTTTTTTCATGGCTAATTAACTAACCAGAGCTAAGGTAAATCGCTACGTTGAAAAAAGAAATATCCTGTACCGGCACAGATACTTCCAAAAACTACCGGATATATGACCGCATAGGCAATATAACCAGCCTGCGAGAAGTTATCAAGAATGATATAGGCCGTCGGTCCTAACAGCACCAGTTGCGGGTCAAATAACATCATGGTCGCGGTGCGAAACACCTGCATCGGGTTTGCCAGTGCGATTGCCACTGCTGTTTGCGGAGGCAGGTTCTCCTGGATCATAATTCCCAGCAGGATTAAATCGAGGAACAATAGCAATGTTAACCAGGTAATAAATGCCGCACCCTGAGCAACATCTGATGAACGTGCCAGGGTTGATATCAACATACCAATACCTAAAAAGCACCATGCCAGCGCCATTAATAAAGCAGTATAGTAAATAAAAAGGTTCCAGGGTATTTCCGAATCCTTGATTACACCCCAGATTACCGCACCGAGCATAGCAAGAAAAACAGGCAGAAAGACCACAAAAAAGCGCCCGAAGAAACGCCCCCAGAACCAGGCAGCTAATGATACCGGTAATGACAGCATGTATTCAAAGACGCCGGCCTCTCGATCTCCTGCTACCGAACGCACTGTTGTTATTAATACAAAAATGGGCAGTATGGCCATCGACAGTTGTATGTAGGTCACCAGTAAACGCGATAAACCGGTAAATCCCATAATACGTGATTCGGACAGGCCAAAGGCGAACAACAGCACCACTATGCCCCCAAATACCAGCGAATAAACCATAAACCAGCGTGCGCGCAGAGATTCAATTATGTCAGTATATGCCGTTAACCAGAGATGTTTCATTGTGTGTTTTCCCGTTGTTTTGCCTGCTCTCTGAGACGTTGCTCTAATTGTAATCCATGCACATTGAATCGCTGTTCAACTTCACTGATATGAACTTTTGCACGATCAAAACTCATGCTGCCACTAACAGCTTCAAGTTGAGCCCCCAGACCGTATTCCATTGGTGTGGTTTTCTTCAGTACGTAAGTTGCTGTGGTGGCATCGATCCATTCTTTACTACGATGATCAGCTACCCAGAACTCCGTCCTTCCATCATCTTTCCACGGTTTATCTTCAAGCCACAGGGCTGCACATCCGAAGTCATCAAATTTTTCTACCACAGAACGTTTTTTCCCAGCAGGATAGTAACGAATCTGAGCTGCAAAATGCGGATCGCTCAACACCATGCGACAACGCTCACAGGCATCTCTGTCCCATTTAATCTCTAGCGGACCTGTGTCCGGTTCACCGGAGCAGGCTGTCAGTAAGGTTATAAATATTAGCGATAGTAATCTAGCCAACATTTTCTACACCAGTTTGTTGCTGTTCGCCTGCTTCCTTCATCTGTATGCCGGCCAACAGGGCCGCATAACGTGATAACATACCGAGAAATCGTAACCGATCCGGCCCGGCAACTATGCCTTTCCATGTTGTGCGGTGATCGTCTTCCGTTTTAAAACCCCATTCGGTGAGTGCCCTGGCAAAAGCATCTTCATGGCGAATCATCGAGATACTGCACAGCAACATGCTGGACATATCGACCAGGTCGGCCACTTCGTCATCCAGCACAATTTTCCCCTGATCCATTTCAACAACCCGGTTCACCAGCGATGCTACTTCATCCAGCCGGTGGCTGGAAATCAACATGGCAGAAGTTTTCTGTTTTTCGGCTAATAGTTTAAACAGAATATGCCTGGCTTCCGGATCGAGATTAGCAGCAGGTTCATCCATCACCAGTAATTCACTATCACGCCCGAGAGCGATGGAAATTAACAGTTTCTGTTTCTGCCCACCGGATAATTTGACGAAAGGTTGATGCTTAAATTGAAGCGCATCAAAACCCAGTTGTTTTGCTACATCTATCATGCGTTGCGGATCAGCATTACACAGGCTTGACGCAAACCGGATCAACTGACCCACAGGCATTCTCAGCGGGGGAGGCAATTGCGGTACAAAACCCACTTTGGATAAAACCTGCTGACGAAATTCACGCGGGTTCATGTCATCGATAGTGACACTGCCAGTACAGTTATACTCGCCTAACAGGCAACGAATTAAGGTCGTTTTACCCGCACCGTTTGAACCGACCAGAGCAACACGATGACCACGCTGGATAGTTAAATCTATACCCTTCAGCACTTCATTGCGGCGAAATTTTTTAGTGACGTTTGAAAATTGAATCATGGCGCGGCTAATATAATATCTAATATAGATGCCAACACTAAAGGAATTTATCCAGACCCTTAATCTTGAAATTGAGTGAATCGGTTGGGCAAACATCGACACACATACCACAACGGGTACAGTCTGACGTAATATCCTGATTAACTTCATGAGCACGACCGCGAATAGTTAAATCAAGCACATGCGGTACCAGGCATATTTTCCGACAATCCCCTTCATGATGACAGGCTTCGGCGTTATACACGACACGCACCGGTGAAAACGTACCTACGACAGCATAGGTAACACCAATAGGGCAGACATAACGACACCACGCGCGGCGCGAATAAAACACTTCAAACAATAATAAGACGCCTACCCAGATCATAGCCACTCCGGGACCATACACAATTGCTCGACTGACGATACCAGTGGGTGAAATAGTTTCAAAAACCGTATATCCAGTTAATATAGCTAATAGCGCAAAAATCACAAAAAAAACACTACGGGTTTTACGATGAAAAGCATGGTTTTTAATGAGCTTCCTGTTCACTAACCACAGGTGTAGAAACTCAGCCCACTCTGACAACAGATGATAGGGACAGGCCCAGGAACAGAATGTTCTCCCACCCAGCAATAACCACATAATAAAAACCGTGGTCGTTCCAATCACCAGGTTCAATACCACGTGTTTATACGCCAGCATGACCTGCAATGCTGAATTGAGATCGGCGAAGTGAAAACCCACGAAGCGCGACGCTGTCATCGCACCTTCCAGTAATTGAACATCAAATTTATAAGAAATCAGGAACAGAAAATTGACCAGTATGATGCTGAACCAGCGACGCCTGTGCCATTTTTTAAAAACATGCGTGCCATGCTCCAGCTCCACTGCAGCTAGCGATTCCTTGGTCAATGTACCTCTCTTGCTTAGATAGATATCTTTTAACTCTACCGATTGCTCATTTTTATCAGGACGAGCTGGTTGATTTCCAAAAACCTGGGATAAGGATTCTTTTATGTAATTCATAGCCGCTCTAAGCCCACTCTGTTACTTTATCGATATCTACCACGATGGCAGGATCTCCTTCAACCGGGCAAATCATTTCACACACACCACAACCGACACATCCATCCAGTACTGCTGGTACCATCCTCAAAACACCATCTCCATTGTCAATCTGTTGCATCTCAATCGCATGTTTAGGCGGGCATTCATTACCAAATTGTTCGGCAACCCTGGCCAGTTTTCCTGAACTTTTTGCCTGTTCCAGTTCCTTTTCTTTTTCCACGCACTGCGTAATACGAATTTCTATCGGACACTGACGTACACATAGGTCACACAGTTCAATATCATAAGGATGATCAGCAACGGGTATCGGGTTCCAGCGATCTATTTCGTCATACCTTAACAGACCTTTATAATCTGCTCCCCGGGCTATCCCTTTAACACCCTTGCCCTGCACTGCCAGACAGCTTTTGGGTTTATCTATGCGGGCAAAACCCATGCGCGCATCGGCTGGATAATCTAAATTATGTGTCAAAGCACCGGTAGGACAGGCCAGCACACATTGCAGGCCATCACAGGAAAAATCACAGGCTTGTTCTCTGGCTTCAATATAGGGAATGCCAATGCCCACACCCTCATCAAGTTCTGCCAGTTTGATGGCATTGACCGGGCAGACCTGCACACATTGTCCACACTTGATGCAGGAAGAAAAAAAATCCTGCTCATCGAGTAAATTTTTGAGCGCACCGGGTGGACGTAATCGAGCAGAAGCACCCTGTAATATCGGAATAAACCCGGCGAGGGACAGCGTAACAACACCGGCAGTAAAAACGGCAGAGCGAATAAATTCTCTACGATTGCTTTCACGCTTACTTTTACTTAATACGCGTTTTGGTTTTTTAGTAGTTTCTTTAGAAGTATCAGTCATTTTCAAGCTCACTCACCTTAACCTTTGCAGACATCAGAGGCCTTTCATCTCGCACAAGCATATCCGGTGTACTAAATGGAGCCAGGCGTTCCAGAAAGTCCAGCACGGCCATCACTGGCGTACCCTTCAGGAAACGGGCTGCGGGAATATCCATCCATATTCTGTCGGCATATCCATATAATTCATAGGGCCTATCGCCTATACCATCTTTATCCAGATCGAAACCTTCATAGTCATCCCAGTAATTATCTTTCCATACATTTCGGTTGGCCGTTTTACCACCGGCTACCGAAATCTGCGTCTGGTTGCCTTTAAAGGAATTACGTTCAAATATATTACCCGTCCAGTCATTCAGAAAATCTATACCTATGTTGGTAAACGCAATTACATTGTCATGTATACGATTTGTGGTATCCGGGTCATACGGCGATACATCAATATACAATCCGGTGGCACAATATAAAATCTGGTTATTATATATATCGACATCCGAAGTTTCCTTGAAACCTATACCCATGCCGGTCGGACCATTCGCATAGGCAATATAATTATCATGGACACTGACACTATCGCTATACATCAGAAAAATGCCTACAGAATTATTTTCATAGTGATTTGAATCGACTTCATTGAAGCGCGAATACATAAAATGCAGGGAATAACGGCCACCGCGGGAGTCATTGCGCGAGATGGTATTTTCTGCCGAATACCACACCACCATATCTCGACTGTTTCGAATTACATTATCTTCTATCTTATTATTAAAACTGTACCAGAGTCTTACAGAGTCGCCCCTAACACCCAGATCCACTGGCTTGGAAGAAATTTTATTTCTACGAATTATATTTGAATCAGATTGTTGCAGGTCGACACCAAACAAACTGTTATCGATGACATTATCTTTAATAACATTAAATTTTCCCCGGACCTGAATACCCGAATCAATATCATTATGAGAATTGCCCGAATTGGTAAGATGCAAATTTTTGATAGTTGCTCCATCGGTATCCAGATAAATCACCGAACCTTTTCCACCCGCATCAATAGTTACCTTTCCCTGACCATCAATGGTTAAAGGAAAATCAAGAGTCACTGGACCTGCATAGGTTCCGGGAGGCGGAACCAGTGTTGTGTTGCGCTCTGCAGCATCCACAAGTTCCTGTAAAGACGGGTACTCAACTGCAAAACTTGTTAGCGGCGTAACAAGAAGTACAAAATATACTGCCAGGTATCTGAGCATGAGTAATCTATTATAATTAAAAACATTAACTCACCACAAAGGTAACGAGGAGCGCAAAAGTAAACCATTAAAAAATAAGGTTTTCTTCTGCGTACCTCTGCGTCCTCTGCGGCTAATTTTTTTATCTTTCAGACGACTTAAACTGTTTACGTCGTATAAGAGCAGCAGGCACCAGCACGACAAAAATCAGCAACATCAAAAAGAAACCCGTGTCCGGATAAGAGTGAGTGGTAAACTGTGCGACTTTTCCCTGCCCGAAAACTGTAGGCATAAAGGGTTTTACTGAAAAAGCACCCATATCATTCAGAGTGTGACCATACCACCATAACCAGGCGGAATAATCTATCAGGAAGAACAGCGGTAAAGCCATGGGCACCAGCACCAGTAACCAGTACAGCAGCCCACCATTTTTTCGTGCGCCATAAACCAGCAGGATCATTGCGCCAATCAACCCCCAGAAAACAACCTGTAAGGCAGTTTCCAGCGTTTTAACCATGGGGACTATTTCTTCCTGATTATTAAAGTATCGACCCAGGCTTTTAGCATAATGCCATGACATTACCTGAAATGAACTTCCATCCCAGTCGTCAAGACCACTATCTTTGGCTCGGTCGATTGCATAAGTCTCTTTCAACTGTTTGATTAGTCTTTGCTTATCTCCATCACTGCTAGCTGCGTCACGTTTTTTCTGATTAGCAATTTCAGAAGGTAATATGACTTCCACCCCGGAGTCTTCCAGCGATTTTTTAAGCACCCCGGTGATACCGCCAATCACAAACTCAGGTTCGGCATCTCTCGATTTATCTGTTGCATCCTGGTCTAGTGAAGTTATTAGTGCTTCAACAAAACCTTCATTCTGTAGTTGAAATCCATCTTCGCCATACATAGCGAGGTACATCCATACAGCTATCATCGCAAAACCCACACTCATGATGGTTATGCGGATTTTTGGCCTGGTACACATAAACCCTAACAGCATAACACCCATAAACACGACCAGAAATTGACCGAAGCCTCTTTCTACCGGGCCACCTGCCGCAATCGGGTACATGCCGACATAATGATTAATGGTATCCATTTCATGCACACAGTCGAGCGCTTCATCTTCGGTAATTTCAACCTTATCCTGTTTTTTACAACCATTAAAAACCCCGTTGATATGAAACTGAATTCTTACACCATCCGGAAAAGATTCAGGTGGATAATTTGGTGCCGTCAGGGAAACCCACCAGATAGATGTGTAGAAAATAGCTCCCAATATTGCAATTGCAATGATACTGAGAATACCGACTGTTAAGGTTTGTTTATGCGAGATTTCTGCGTTCATGGGAAGTGGCCTTAAAATAATAAATATTGTGCCTGTTTTAAATAAAATACTCCCGCCGGAGCGGGAGTAATTTTCTACACTACGGTATTAATTATCCCGTTTAATTGTAATCCGGGTTCCTGTAGTTAACAGAAGGAGCAAGATCCTTCGGATTTACCGGTACTCTGGAAACCCAGTTAATGACCATCTTCATATCCTTATCACTAAAACCCTGAATCTGCTTAACCATTTCAGGGTTCGCATTACGGCGCTTACCATCTCTTATCCATTCAAACTGGCGCAACATATAAGCATAATGCTGGCCTTCAATACGCGGATAAAATTTCTCGTGATGGCCTTCTCCGTGATCACCATGACATTTTACACAATTATCTTTATATAATTTTTCGCCCTGTGCAAATTCCGGCGTACCTTTTTCCCACTCTCCCTTACCATTATCAGGGTTCATCGGTAAAGAAGCGATATAAGCGGTTACATCGGCTATAGCCTGTTCATCACCGATTGATTCCGGTAATGCAAAAGGGTACATGGTAGGATTATCACGATTCAGAGCACGGATATCGGCTAACTGCTTGATTAACACTTCTTTCGATTGCCCGGCAAGTTGTGGAAACGTTCCATTTGTCATACCCCAGCCTTCCAGCAGGTGACAGGCAGAACATACCTCATAAACCTCAATTCCATTTTCACGATCCGGAGTTAGCAGCATGGCTTCGGTTTTTTCACCGCCTTCAGCATTCCATTCAACCTTTTCAGCCGCAACAGCAGTGCTGCCCATAGTCAGGCCCAGTACCAGCAAACCAGCCTTAGATAATAATTGGAATTTCATAATTTATACTCTCTGTTGATTCGATAATAAGACCCAACAATTTTTACATAAGAAAATGCTAATATACATGACAAGTATCAAGCCATAGAAATTATATTAGCACTTTCAAAATGACTACTATTGCTGGGATAACCAGGTAGCAATTTCCTTCATCTCCGCTTCATTAACCAGAGACATAATTCCTTTCATCGCAGCAGTCTGGCCATTATTACGGGCACCCGATTTGATATCTTTCATCTGGTTAAAGGCATAATCTGCATTTTGGCCAGCCAGTTTTGGATAAATGGGTATCAATGGAGTTTTTGCATCCTTACCATGACAGGACCAGCAGGTTTTAGACATAAACAAAGCACCGCCATCAGCCTGCACTACAGGACTCATGGAATATGCTATCAATACAGCAGGAATAATTGCTAAAGATTTTGATAATTTCATAATTTCACCTAATTATATGTGTAAATAAGTTTCTGGACGAAACAGGGGGAGCATAATTGCTCCCCCCTGAACTTAAGCTGAATAACCTTACTAGACAAGCTTCCTGGAAAAGCAGGAAACTGTATGCCCAGCTTTACTTAGTTTTCACCTTGACTGCGTCATGCTCTTCCAGGAAGGTTTTAGCACGCAGGCCCATATCAGCTGTTTTCACCTGATACTGCCAATGCTGACCGGCCCACAGTGTAGCATTCTGGTAGTCGCCTTTAGCAGCATAATCTTCAGCCTTCTTTTTAGCTTCATCGGCAAAACCTAACTGATCCGTCGCATCTTCAACCAATGCTACTACTTCAGGGAAGTCTTTGTAGTTATGACTGGTAATGAAACCGACAACCGAATTGATAACAGCCTGAGTATCATCATTGGTTTTAACCTGCTTCATGTAATCCTTTTTTGTATAAGCCTGGCCTTCATCCATTTTTCCAGCTTTAGCTTTATAACCTTTAGGCTTAACTAACAGATAACCTTGCATTTCCAGGTGAAGCGCTGAACAGAACTCTGTGCAGTAGTAAGGAAATACACCCGCTTTTTCTGCTTTGAAAGTAGCCGTAACCGTTTTACCGGGTTCGATAGATAACTGCACATTTTCGCTATATACAGCAAAGCCGTGAGTTTCATCTTCTGCTCTTTCGAGGTTAGTCAGGTGAATAGAAACTGTCTCGCCTTCTTCAACTTCGATAATTTCAGGAGTAATGTGAGAACGGATAACCGTTCCATAGACATGAACCACGCCATCTTTACGTTCAACCTTTTCACGACCAGCGCGAGTTTTCCACGGTGAACGTGTATCGGTACGACTATCCCAGCCGGATTTATAACGCACAGCAGGCTTTAGTTTGTCGGCCTTAATAGCAACCACATAGTGTGGTTCGCCCAGTGGTAAAGGCATATCGTAAAGCAGTGTCATCTTGGCATCACGACCACCACTGATATCAATCAGCTGGTGATTCTGTGGATGTAACGGGCCAACAGGGTTAAAGCGGTCAATCGCCAGCTTATTCAACGCTACCAGATACTTACCATCAGGAGACACTGAATCGCCTTCCATTGTCATTAAGTGGCCAATGTTGTAATGGATATGAATTTGATCCAGTACCTTACCTTCACAGTAATCCCACTTGGTAACCATTGAGTCTACATAGATCGAGGTATAAACCACACATTCTGTAGCATCATACTGAGTATGCAGAGGCCCTAAACCAACCTGAACCTGTGTATGCAGAGCATCTTTCATGGCAATTATTGGAATGCCATAAGGATCTTTACCTTCGAATTTTTTGTTGTCGATAGCTTTCTTGATTTTTTCCCAGCTGTATACCCAGGCATGACTATCGAGTTTACCAGCAACAATAATATGCGTTCCTTTTGGATTCACATCAACGCCATGAGGACTCTTTGGCTCAGGAATAAGGTATAACAAACCTTCTTTAACCGCCTGCTCCATGGTTATCATGTAAGAACCATTCACTTTTTCAACTTTACCGGCAGCTACCAGTTCAGCTGCTTTCTTCCAGTTTGTTACATGCAGGAAATCAGTATCCTTCTGCGAACAACCTGCTTCAAAAGGAGGACGACCTTTTTCAATACCACCAACGTAGCGCTCAGAACAGAAGGAGTTAGTAAAACCCCAGCCATAACTGGCATTTTTACCTGCGTCAGACAAGTCCTGGCTATAAGGAGGCAACTCAAAAGTAAACGTATTAGCTTCATCGATACGCCCTTTTTCATTATCAAATTTCCAGTAAGTCAGGCCACCGCGATATTTGCTATTAAATTCTTCTAGTGGAACAAAGTCTTTACTGATCGGCGCTGCATATTGAGCAGCATCCATAATGTATTCACTATTCGGTGTTACAAAAGCTCCACCATGTGCAGATTTGAAATGAGGATTGGAAACAATTTGCTTGGTTTCAAAGTCATGTAAATCGATGACTGCGATACGTGGATTAGCTTTATCATTAATAAACAGAAATTTACCGTTATATTCACCGGCTGTTTCTGAAAATGCAGGGTGGTGGGTATCGCCAAATTTTAGCTCCCCATCGGTTTTACCCTGATATAACACTTTCTTTGATTCATCATCAAAGCCATAACCCTGCCAGGGTTCAGGTGTAAATACACCAATATATTTCAAAATACGCATGGATGGAATGCCGTAAACGATGACATGTCCACTTTGACCACCCGAAGCAAATGCCAGGTATTCATCACGTCCGCCAGTTGGCGTATAAGTCTTTGCTGCTGCCAGCATATCTTTTTCGGTTAAGCCACGGGCGTCCATGACTTCTTTAAGTGTTTTATCTGCTACAGCAGACGTAGCCAGGCCTAAGCCTAGCCCTACTGTAATCAGCGCAGCACTGAATTTTTTTAATGTTGGATACATTCTCTTCCCCACCTTATTAAATTAGAACAGGAATAGTATTCAAATAAATTCCTGAGAACTTAGGGAGTTTGAGGGTTGCGACAATACGTCGCATTGACATTTATCAACGTAGGAATATTAATTAGAAGTTATTGATATAGATCAAAAAATATCCTTTTAGACTGCACTGGGGTCATATAACTGAACCCTGTTACGACCACTTTTCTTGGCCGCATAACAGGCGGCATCAGCCTTGCCAAGCAATTCGTCAGCAGATTCAATATCACTGGAAAATGGTACTACACCAATACTGACTCCAATATTAAAAATATTGTCTTTCCAGAATAACCTGTAGTCAACCACTGAAGAACGCAACTTATCAGCAACTTTTAAACCCAGGTCTTTAGAGCAGTGCTCAAGTATTACCGCAAATTCATCCCCACCTAGACGGGCAAAGGCATCACGCTGCCTTAATTTACTACCCATTAAAGTCGTTATCTGTCTCAAAAGCTCATCACCCGCAGCATGTCCAGCGCTGTCATTAACCCGCTTAAACCGATCAAGATCCATAAAAAGTACGCAATATTCATTGCCCGTTTCTCTAGCTTTGATAACGGACTGTTCCAGCCTTTTATCAAACTCACGCCGATTCATTAACCCTGTTAAAGCATCATGGCTTGCCTGAAATTCCACTTCATTTGCGTGGGCTCTTGACTGCGAAACATCATGAAAAACCAGTACCGCACCTATTACCAGACCATCATCACTGAGAATAGGAGCCGCACTATCTTCGATCGGTATTACCATGCCCTGGCGATGAATTAGCACTGTATCTTTGTCAAGTCCAACAATCGCTTTTTTATCGAGACATTCAATAACCGGGTCATTTACTTTTTGCCCGGTTTTTTCATTGACAACCATAAATACCTGAGAAATATGTCGACCTATTGCGTCTTTCTCCTGCCAGCCACTGAGTCTTTCAGCAACTGGATTTATTGAATTAATTTCACCATCAATATCGGTAGTAATAACACCGTCACCAATCGAGTTCAATGTCACAATTGCCCGTTCGTGTTCTTCCATTAATTTTTGCTCAGCCATCACCAGTTCAGAAATATCCGAGATTGACACAATGACTTTAATACCATCTGAATGCCCAATTGGACTTAATCCAATTTCAACTGGAAACTCCCGACCATTTTTTTTACGTCCTTTTAAATGACGACCTTTACCCATGAATCTGGTTTTACTATCTTTTTTATATTCTGCGCGGTGCTTGTCATGCAACTGACGAATATTCTCGGGCAGTAAAATATTCATTGGCATATTTAACAATTCTTTTTCATCATAGCCAAAAATATCCGTTGCCCGTTTATTTATTAATTCAATAATTCCCTGTTCATCGATTACCAGCATTCCGTAGGGAGCCGACATAAAAGTATCCAGTAAATCCTGCTCACTTTTTTTCAGTGCCCGGGTACGCTGAAAGACTTTTTGCTCCAGCTCCTCATTTGAACGCTTCAGGTTATTTTCAGCTATAAGCCTGAAATTTTCCTCAATCCATAAGCGCCATAAAAAAATAATGACAATTGTTAACAGGAATAAAAAAGCACCAGCAGTGCTCAGTAATAACTTATTCCTGTAAGTTGAAAACAAGTCTGAATCTGGCATCGCCAGAATACTCCAGCCGGTACCTGGAACCACCTCTTTGTAAAGTACTGCAGCGAACGATTTATCGTTTAATAGCTTACCGTGCCAGGCACTTTGAAATACACCTTGAGCACTTAACTCAATTTTTCCCGCTTCACTATTATTGACAACCAGCAAAGATTGTCCGGGAATTTGCGCATTTTTTAATAGTTCAAGTAATGTATTTACCTTGAAGCTGACAAAAAATATTGGACTATTTTGACTCTTTCCAGCGCTAACCATCACATCGTAGTGGCTGTCTTCCAGGTTATGTCCATGCAAAACTACCGTTCTACTAAAATCTTCTGGCGAATGAGAAAAGTACTGAAGTGCGGCCCTGCATTGCGGCCCGAGCTTTAATACTTTCTGCTCTAATATGGGATCTCCCGTAAAATCTGTTATCAGATAACTAAAATTTCCTGGCAGCCTGTTTTCCACAGCATTTTTTAAAATCGCCAGATTATCTTCATCAAACGGAGAATTAGTAATATCGATTAATAATTGTTTATGCTTTTTTACCAGAGCTGTTACTGACTGACGTTGCAGAGATACCAGTTGTCTCAGATTATGCACAGCTCCCTTAACCGTCGCTGTAGCCAGATCTAACTGGGTTTTATAAAAACTGGAAGTTTCAAAATGAACAAACCAGCCGAGCATAATCACCGTTAAAAACAGTAACAAAAGGGAATAAACAGCGGTAAACATAAAGCGCTGAAAAATTCCTTGCTTAAGTCTACGCAACTTTGTGAATAGCCTGTTTATCAATTTTAATCTCAATGGATAAACCCGATAGAAAGCAAAGGTAAACCCTGGTTAATAGCACTGGATGCTTATTGATATTAGTCAGCTAGCTGATTTTTTGCGCTAACTCGCTACGACTGTTTTGTTAATTATTTACACTTAAGTGTAGTCGAAAGTTAAAGAAATCATAGAATAACATTAACACGATCCGTGTTTTTCTACAGAGCTCATCCAGTAGGCAAGACAGTAATGCCTTTTCTTTTCAGGTAAACGGGCAATCCTCTCAACCTCTGTATAAAACAACTTATAATCACCATGCGTATTTTTTAATATATTTCTAAATGCAGGGACACTCGAATGATAAGTAGACACTGATGCAAGTTTCGCATTATTCAAGGTACCCTGAAACCAGTATTTAAATCCGTCTGCTACTTCAAAGCTGGATGAGAGCTGCACATAGTCCTGCTTTAATCTGCTTAATATCTTCTGCTTTAGCTGTCTTTTCTCACCCTGATTGAGTTCCTCCTTATACAACTTGCTTAACTGGTTTCGAGTTTCTTCTATCAGCTGAATAACAAGCTGTCGATTTATCAGGTACTCTCTATAACGATCTGCCCGGCTAAACTGACCTTTTTCGAGCAACCACTTTTCCACCGCTGTTTGTTGTACCGCCATGGCAAATGATTCATTAAACTGTGAGTCATTATCAATATACAGCCGTTGATGGGCCAACTCATGAAAAATCAGGCCGGCAAGGCGATAATCAGGCCAGTTAATAAAAGTATTTAATACCGGATCATCAAACCAGCCCAGGGTGGAATAGGCAGGGATATTGGCGACATAAACATCTTTACCCTCAAGCTCCAGTTTGGATTTAAATTTTTTCAGGAGATCTTCATCAAAGTACCCTCTATAACCGGCACAACCAGCGATCGGATAACACCAATGTTGAAGACGCGTAGAGAACTCAGCTGTGGCAAACAGGTTTTTTAGTACATAAGCACGGCCAACATCAGCATACTGTGTGTAACTATCTGACTCAGGTAACTGTAATTGCTGAAAGGCAAACTGGCGGATACTTTCAACCAGCTTTAACTTTTCCCGTAATTCGTTGCGCGTAGAGTCGTCTTCAAGTAAATCATCAATATCACGGGTTTTTGACATTACCGAAAACTGACCTTCGACACTGTGCAGGTAATATGACAGGTCAGCACAGGCGGAAGTGAGCAAAATCATTAGCAATAATGAAATTTTTACAGTGCTGTCCATCTAGCCGGGTTTTATTTTATCAGGAGTAACTTTATATCCTGAATCGAAACCTGTTAAAAGGGGATAGAGGCAGAAATACTGTATCCTCTATCAAGACTATTATCAGTTAAACCCATTTTCATCGCTAAAGTTAACTCAACATCATTATTTAACTGTGTGGAATAATTGAAGGTAAGCGCAGCATAATCATCGACTCCGTCAATCACTGCCTGCTGAAAATCATAGCCTACACCCAGTGATGAATTTTTATTCAACTTATAGCCGCTGCCCACGGAAAAGAATAATGTATTATTAAAATCTGTATCGGCAGTACCCCCGGTTAACTGATACCCGACAGTTAGTGCTGGAGACCACAGGCCTAATTTTGAGCTGGTTTTTAGCTTGATAGTGTAATCATTCTCTCCCTTTCCCAGCAATTTGTCCTCGTCTGCTGTTGCCAGTATTACGGTTGCAGTCAACTCATAAAATACGCCATCCTTTTGCTCGGGGAAAAAAGCACGAGACAGGGATAACTTGCTGTCACCCATTCCGGAGCGTGTCACAGATTTTGAAGTTGTCGTTGCTGCACTACCCGATCCTGAACCCTGTCCAAAAAGCTGTCCATTCGAACCGGGAATAACCGTTGCTGAGCCGGTTACTGACACATAGGATATTTCTGCACCGAAGCTCCAGACATCGGTATAGTATTTAAGCAAAACAGGCACAATAGTGACATCAGTATCCGAGTCACCACCATAGTCCCCGCTTTCAACCTGGTAAGCCAGGTCAAGCACAAATTGATTTGCCAGTAGAGAAGTATTCACGCTCAATAATAAAAAGAACACAATATTTTTTTGCAGTTTGCACCACTTTTTTTTATTCACTGAAATTTCCCTCATTCTCATTATTAAAACAAATAGTTGCTGGCAGCTATTTTACCCGCTTATCTTATTTAAAGATCCTGAAATGACCAATGACATGAATCACCCGTCATTAAAATTTATATTAATTGACCCCATAACTGTTAATTACTCAAATAATACAGAATATGTTAGTCTTTTAATTCATCATATAACTAATTATGATTCTCATTAAATAAATAACTAATTAACTATAACAATGGAACAAATCGATTTAGCCAGCCATCAGGATATTACCGACTTCTCGGATGAAGAACAGGTATCAGTCAATAAGGTCAATCACCAGTTTCAACAGGAAAGCAGGCTTAAAGGTATCGTACGTGAATTTACTATTTTCAATGACGTTCAGTGTTACCAGAGAGTTATCAGGAAGCACGGTGGAAAACATAAATTTCGCATTAACCTGACTTATCTGGATGTCAAATCTGAACGTGATTTCATTTTAGCAGATAGCTGGTTAATTACCGCTGCAATCAGTGCTGTTTTCAGTTTTTTAATCGTCTACGCAGGCTGGTTCAGTCAGCTAAAATTTAGTCAATCCATGCTCACTCTGATGGCAATTACCAGTGTGTCATTCTGTTGCATTGCTTTTTTAATCGCGCTGCTGCGCACCAATGATCGTATTGTTTTTTTCAGTCGCCATGGTCACGCACCTATACTTGAATTTATCAATAAAAATCCTGATTCTCAGACCTTTCAGGAATTCAAGGATACCTTGCAAAAACAAATTTTGCAGGCCCGTAAAAATTCCGGGTTAAGTGCTACCGATCAATTAAAACTTGAGCTTAAGGAATTACGCCGCCTGAAAGATGAAACTGTTATTTCTGAAGCTTTATACGAAAAAGCAAAAAAGAGAATACTAAAAAACAGGGCTTTTACATCCTAGCAGGCTGCCGGATCTAGATGATCCATAGCAACGGAATGGTATTTTGTATCCTAGGAGCCTGTCGAACTTAGGTGATCGTAGCGAGGGAAAGGCATTTTTAGTCAGATTTATCGATAATTTGAGGCGAATAGTGAGCCTATTTAACGAAAATTATCGGGAAATCTGGCAAAAGTGCCTTTCACGCAGTAGATTAACCCTAAGTCCGACAGACTCCTAGGGGCATGCCAAGTTAAATTTATCCTGAGTCCACCATCTTCCCAGGTCCGATAAACTCCTAAATCAGCAATATAACTCATGTCGATTAAACACCCCCTCACTTTACTGCTTACTTTACTGTTTTCGGCGTTAATCTGTAACGCGGGATTAGCCGCTCAACCGATAATCAACTATGCCAGTCTCGCTCAGCCGGTATGGTCTCAACATGGCATGGTGTCATCACAACAGGCAATTGCCACCCGGGTAGGCGTTAACATTTTACAGCAGGGTGGCAATGCTATTGATGCAGCAGTTGCTGTCGGGTTTACATTGGCAGTCACCTTACCGCGTGCCGGTAACCTCGGCGGTGGCGGGTTTATGCTGGTTCACCTGGCTGATAAAAAACAGACTGTAGCGATTGATTATCGCGAAATGGCGCCGTTCAACGCTTATCGCGAAATGTATCTGAATGAAGATGGTAGCGTCGATAAAAACAGGTCACGCTTTCATGGTCTTGCGGTCGGTGTTCCTGGAACCGTAAAAGGCCTGGTTGAAGCCTTACAAAATTACGGCAATATGTCATTACAACAGGTTTTACAACCCGCTATTGAACTCGCCACAACCGGCTTTCAGGTAGATCGCGACCTGGCCAGCTCATTACAGCAATCTACCGAACGTCTAACTCGCTGGCCGGCCACTGCAAAAGTTTTTTTTCATGAAGATAGTTCCGGTTATCAAACTGGAGAAATATTAAAACAGCCTGATCTGGCTCGCACACTTAAAAATATCGCTGAACACGGTCAAACTGCATTTTACCAGGGCGACATCGCGCAAAAAATAGTCAATGCAGTGAACGAAGCAGGCGGCAATATGCAACTTGAAGACATGCGGGACTATCAGGTTAAATTTCGTCAACCTGTCAACGGAACCTACAGGGGTTATAAAATTCAATCCATGCCGCCGCCATCTTCCGGTGGCACTCATATAATTCAAATTTTAAATATTATGGAGCAACAGGATATGACTGCTAGCGGTCATAATAGTGCTCAAAGCATGCATACAATGGCCGAAGCCATGCGTCGGGCTTATGCTGATCGCAGTGAATACCTGGGAGACCCGGATTTCGTTAATGTTCCGCTTAAACGGCTCACAGATAAACAATATGCCCGCCAGTTGTACCAGCAGATTAATCCCGACCAGGCCAGTATCAGTAAGGATATAAAAGGCGGACTGGAAAATTACCCGGAAAGTCCACAAACCACTCATTTTTCAGTTGTGGATCGCTGGGGTAATGCGGTTGCTAATACCTACACCTTAAACTTTAGTTATGGTTCAGGCATTCTGGCCGAAGGAACAGGAGTATTACTCAATAACGAAATGGATGATTTCAGTGCGAAACCCGGTGTTGCCAATGCCTATGGCCTGATCGGCGGTGATGCCAATGCCATCGAGGCTCGTAAAAGACCACTAAGCTCGATGAGCCCGACCATCGCATTCAAACCCGGCAGTGATGAAGTATTTTTAGTCACCGGCAGTCCCGGCGGATCGCGTATTATTACCACTACATTACAGATCATCAGTAATGTGATTGATCATCATATGAATATTGCCGAAGCGACGCTGGCGTCACGTTTTCATCACCAGTGGTTACCGGATAAAATCACTCTGGAAAAAGGCTTTAGTACCGATACGATCCGGTTACTTCAACAGAAAGGACATCAGATCGATGCCAGCAGCTGGGCAATGGGCAGCACTCAATCAATTCTAAAAGTTGATGATGGCTGGACAGGTGCATCGGACCAAAGACAGTCTGGAACTTTAACTGCCGGGTACTAAAATAAAACATTGTATGGTAATAAGTTTGGCGGATTCAACTCTGAAGTGCAACGCAGTTAATTCCAGATCTAGCGAACGA
>CALCSG010000218.1 GCA_937894085.1 uncultured Gammaproteobacteria bacterium
CACACCCTGACGATTTTTATCGAAAGATATATCAAGCGCGGTAATCTCATCACCCTTTTCAGCCGTTATTTTTGAAAAAAGATTAATATCTCTTTTAATACCGGTGACCAATGTCGTATCTTTCGGATGATGTAAACGCAATTGCTGTAATGCGCATATTCCGTCCGCATCACCATTAAATAAATCGTAGCTAGTCATAAATCTCAAAATTACTTGTTAGCAGGAATAACAGCCGATTGTATTCGTAAAAAAGCTGTTTTGCGAGAGGTTTACCCGTTATTAAAAACTGATCTATAACTGATCGAATGCACTACGCTTGAGATTAATAGCCTTATCTGTAAGGCCAATTTAATTATTGGAAGGCATCCATGCCAGTTAATCTCCGCGCCAGTTATTTAATCAGGATATCAGCTTTATTTTTATCAAAAGTTGAATTACCGATCCCCTTAACCTGCATAATATCCGCGGCATTTTTAAACTCTCCATTTTGCTTTCTATAATCTACAATGGCCTGCGCTTTATTGATACCGACCCCACTCAATGATTCAGCAATATCCTGGGCTGATGCCGAATTAATATTAACCGGGGCTGCATTTAAAGTAGAGGATAAAAGAATGGCTGTTACTAAAGCCGTTAAATTAATAGCTTTCATATTGGTGACTCCTTATTTATTCAAGTCCGATTGAAATTGTCCTAAAACTGCTCATACTAAGACAGCTTACAGGCGAGACGCCTGATCAATGCAAGAATAATGATCCTGTATAAATTTGCAACCCGAATTCTTTCTATTTCGACATTAAACCGGCTAAAGCGGCATCGTCAAAAAGCTTTTTATCGATTTTCATATAGGCGACTTTATCTTCCAGGTAAACCGTAATTTCCTGCACTCCCGGAAGTTGCTCTGCTTTTTTACTGAAACTTAACATGGCCGGTTCATCGAGCTCCTGCAAAGAAACAATACGGGAGGTCACAGGTTTTGGTTTTTTCATAAAGAAAGCGACTACCCACCAAACCACTATCAACAGGGCCAACTGGATAAATGCCTGCTTGTAACTGTCATAGGCCAGCATCGTACCTCCTAATAAACCACCGCTAAAAGCTCCAAGAAACTGGGCGCTGGAAAACAACCCCATAGCGGTTCCTTTCATATCTGCAGGAGAAACTTTGGCGACCAGAGAAGGCATGGAAGCTTCCAGAAAATTAAACCCGGCAAAAAACAATACCAGCATCATGAACAGTGGCGTGTAACCATTAAATAAATACAGCCCGACCTCTGCCAGACAAACTATCAATATCCCGATTAAAAACATCGGCTTCATCTGACGTTTTTTTTCGGCAACGATAATCATCGGAACCATAATAAAAATTGAGATAACAAACACGGGTAGATAGGTTTTCCAATGCTGTAAAACCTCGACATGTAACTGATCGCGTAATATTAACGGGAATAAAACAAAAGTAGCTGCCAGAACCATGTGCAGTATGAAGACACCCAGGTCCAGTCTTAGCAACTCTTTATTTTTCAGAACTTTTGTAATATCACCTAATGATAACTGAGTATCGCGATGAAACTTTTCCTGTACCGGGTTGGGCGTGATGAACAAAATGATAAATATGCTTAACCCGGCCAACAACGCTGTTATCCAGAAAATTCCAGATATCCCTATACTGGCTGCCAGGACTGGCCCCATTACCATTGATATCATGAATGCCAGACCGATAGACATACCAATAATGGCCATAATCCGCATACGAATTTCTTCACGAGATAAATCCGCCGCCAGCGCCATAACTACCGCAGCGATAGCTCCCATACCCTGTAATGCCCGACCAAAAATTATTTGATGAATACTGTCAGCAGTGGCGGCAACAATACTACCGGCACAAAACAGTAATAGTCCGATAATAATCATTTTTTTACGCCCTACACGATCGGATAAAAACCCGAAAGGTAGTTGAAACAGACCCTGAGTTAAGCCATACACACCGATAGCCAAACCAATTAGTACAGGTGTTGCACCAGCATAATCAGACGCATACAGCGAAAATACCGGCAATATCATAAACAAACCAATCATTCGAAAGGCGTACACCAGTGCCAGGGATATCGCTGCCTGTTTCTCGGTTTTAAGCATTATATTAATCAATCAATGTCGAAACGAAAAAAAACAGCATATTAACACATTAACATGCACTAAATGCATGATCTGGATAACCAGATCTGTGCTTAGATTTAGAGTTAAAAGGCTGAATATGGTGAATCCGTAAAATAAAAGTATGTTGTATCAAAGTGGTTTAAAATAGTTCGTTTTTTACAACGAACTATTTATGGATTCGATCATAATCAGGGGTGCCCGTACGCATAACCTGAAAAACATAGACCTGACTCTACCCAGAGATAAACTCATTGTTATTACCGGACTATCCGGTTCGGGAAAATCATCACTGGCGTTCGACACTATTTTTGCCGAAGGTCAACGCCGTTACGTTGAATCCTTATCGACCTATGCCCGACAATTTCTTTCGGTCATGGAAAAACCGGATATTGATCATATCGAAGGTTTATCACCAGCAATTTCAATCGAACAGAAAACCACATCGCATAATCCGCGTTCGACTGTCGGCACGATCACAGAAATTTATGATTATCTCCGCCTGTTATTTGCCCGTGCAGGCACTCCACGTTGTCCAGATCATGACATTACACTGGAAGCCAGTACTATCAGCCAGATGGTAGACCAGGTTTTACAGCTACCCTCTGAATATCGTCTAATGCTACTCGCGCCTGTTGTCAGCAAACGTAAAGGCGAGCATGTACAGTTACTGGAATCATTACAGCGGCAGGGTTATTTGCGTGCCCGCATTGATGGAGAAATTTATGAACTGGATGATCCTCCATCTCTTGATCTACGCAAAAAACATAGTATTGACGTTGTTATCGACCGCTTTAAAGTACGCGATGATTTAAAGCTACGATTAGCCGAGTCATTCGAGACAGCACTCGGCATGACTGATGGAATAGTGCGCATAGCATCCATGAATGCTGATGACAATTTTGAGGAAATTACTTTTTCGGCCAATTTTGCCTGCCCGGTCTGTGGCTATTCTTTAACAGAACTTGAACCCCGTTTATTTTCCTTTAACAGTCCGGTAGGTGCCTGTCCAGACTGTGATGGAATCGGAACAATGCAATTTTTTGATGAAGAACTGGTTGTTAAGTCTCCGCAATTAAGCATGGCCGGCGGCGCTATTCGCGGATGGGATAAACGCAACGGCTACTATTTCCAGATGTTGAACTCCCTGTCAAAGCACTATGACTTTGACATAGATACGCCATTTGAAAAACTGGAGCGGAAAATCCAGAAAATTATTCTGCATGGCTCGCAGGACGACATAGAGTTTATTTTCGAAAACGAACGAGGTGATAAACGTGTTCAGGTACATCCGTTCGAAGGTATTTTGCCCAACTTAAAGCGACGCTATCGGGATACAGATTCCAATGTAGTGAGAGAAGAATTGTCAAAATTCCTCACCGATGCAGCTTGCCAGACCTGCCATGGCCATCGCCTGAACAGGGCTGCTCGCCATGTATTTATTAATGACATAACACTACCTGAAATTGTCGGCTTACCCATTGGTGAGGCACTAAAATTTTTCAACGAATTAAAACTAGCCGGTAGCAAAGGTAAGATTGCTGAAAAAATCACCAAGGAAATCAAGGAGCGCTTAAGCTTTCTGGTCAATGTCGGACTCGATTATCTTAGTCTGAGTCGCAGCGCCGAGACGCTTTCCGGCGGAGAAGCTCAGCGCATTCGACTTGCCAGCCAGATTGGTGCCGGCCTGGTTGGTGTAATGTATATACTCGACGAACCCTCTATCGGTTTACATCAGCGCGATAATGAACGTTTATTACATACCCTGAACTTTTTACGCGACCTCGGAAACACAGTGATTGTGGTAGAACATGATGAAGATGCCATTGCTGCCGCCGATTTCATAGTCGATATTGGTCCGGGAGCAGGTGTACATGGCGGTGAAATAATTGCGCTAGGCAATGCCCAACAGATTGCCGATAACCCTAAATCACTAACAGGTCAATATTTAAGTGGTAAAAAGTTCATCGCAATACCCGATAAAAGAACAGCTCGAGATAAAGATAAGCAGGTTAAAATATATAAAGCCTGTGGAAATAATTTAAAGTCAGTGACTCTTGAATTACCAGTAGGCCTGTTCACCTGTATTACCGGCGTTTCAGGATCTGGAAAATCCACCCTGATTAACGAAACACTTTATAAACTTGCCGCAATCCACATAAATAAGAGCGCTCTGCATCCGGCTCCACATGGCAAAATTTCCGGATTTGATTTTTTTGATAAAGTTATCGATATTAATCAGAGCCCGATAGGTCGCACTCCACGTTCAAACCCTGCCACTTACACGGGTCTGTTTACACCTATTCGAGAATTATTCGCAGGAACTCAGGAATCCCGTTCACGTGGATATAAACCGGGTCGCTTTAGCTTCAATGTTAAGGGTGGTCGTTGTGAAGCCTGTCAGGGTGATGGTGTTAAAAAAGTCGAAATGCATTTTCTTCCTGATGTCTATGTCACCTGCGATATATGCAAGGGAAAACGCTATAACAGGGAAACTCTGGACATTCTGTTTAAAGGTAAAAACATTCATCAGGTTTTAAAGATGACAGTAGAGGATGCCGTCGTATTTTTTAAAGCTATACCGGCATTAAAAAGGAAACTCGATACCTTGATGGATGTAGGTTTAAGTTATATTACTCTTGGTCAAAATGCTACCACCCTTTCCGGGGGAGAAGCCCAGCGCATTAAGCTTTCCAGAGAACTTTCAAAAAGAGATACCGGCCGCACATTATATATTTTAGATGAGCCTACTACCGGCTTACACTTTCATGACATTGAACAGCTGTTAAAGGTTCTGCATCGTCTACGTGATCATGGTAATACCATTGCTGTAATTGAACATAATTTACATGTTATAAAAACAGCTGACTGGATAATTGATCTGGGTCCTGAAGGTGGCGATAAAGGTGGTAAGATAATAGCCACAGGCACACCGGAAGATGTCGTTAAAATTAAAGCATCCTATACTGGTCAATACCTGAAGGCTCTACTAAAGTAACCTTAAATTTACAATCTGTTAATAACCAGGAAAATAAATGTCTAATAAAATCACCTGTTTTAAAGCTTATGATGCACGCGGTAAGGTACCTAATGAACTTAACGAAGATATCGCTTACCGTATTGGTAGAGCTTTTGCTGAATTTTTAAAACCCAAACAGGTTGCTGTTGGTCGGGATGTACGACTTAGCAGTGATGCCCTCTTCAGTGCATTAACTTCTGGTCTTATGGACAGCGGAGTCGATGTTTTAGATCTTGGAATATGTGGTACAGAACAGGTTTATTTTGCCGCTTTTCATCAATCTCTTGATGGTGGCATCATGATTACCGCTAGTCACAATCCGGTCGATTACAATGGTTTAAAGTTTGTACGTGAAAATGCAAAACCATTAAGCGGTGATAGTGGACTTGATAAAATCAGACAACTGGCAGAATTAAATGAATTCGAAAGCACTGTAAAAAAAGGTGAACTGATACAAACCGATCTTAGTGAGTTTTATATCGAGCATTTACTGTCATACATAAATTCTGTTGAAAAACTAAAACCTTTTAAAATTGTTGTTAATAGTGGTAACGGAGTTGCAGGACCTGTTTTAGACATGCTGGAAAAACATTTACCTTTTGAATTCATAAAACTACAACATGAACCAGATGGACATTTTCCAAACGGTATACCTAACCCACTATTACCTGAAGGTCGTAGCGTAACTAGCGATGCCATCAAAAAACATCATGCTGACTTTGGTATAGCCTGGGACGGTGACTTCGATCGGTGTTTCCTGTTCGATGGAAATGGACGTTTTATCGAAGGTTATTATATTGTAGGGTTACTGGGTGCCCAGATGTTACAGCAAAACCCCGGAGAAAAAATCATACATGATCCCAGATTAATCTGGAATACTCAGGATATGGCTACTCAAAATGGAGGAACAGCCGTACAAAGTAAGGCTGGACATGCTTTCATAAAAGAAAAAATGCGCGAAGTTAATGCAATTTATGGTGGTGAGATGAGCGCTCATCATTTCTTCCGTGAATTTGGTTATTGTGATAGCGGTATGATCCCCTGGTTACTAATCACTGAAATGATGACAAACCAGAATAAAAGTCTCGCTCAATTAGTCGATGAAAGAATCATTGCATATCCTGTGAGTGGCGAAATTAACATGACAGTAAGTGATTCAACTGAAGTGATAAACTCCGTTAAATCTTATTTTGAAGGTCAGGACTATCAATTTGATGATACTGACGGTATCGGACTAAGCTTTGAAACATGGCGCTTTAATATCAGGAGCTCAAATACCGAACCTTTATTAAGATTAAATGTAGAGTCACGTGGCGATATCCAGCTAATGGAAGAAAAACGCGATCTTTTAATTTCACTGATCAAACAATATTGCTGACTTACAATGTAATAGGACATAAAAAAGGCCGGATAAACCGGCCTTTTTTATAAACAATATAACTTATTCTGCCGGTCTATCAACCAACTCAACATACGCCATTGGCGCTTTATCACCCGTTCTGAAACCACACTTCAGGATACGCATGTATCCGCCAGGACGCTCTTTGTAACGTGGTCCTAAATCAGTAAACAGTTTACCAACCATAGCCTTGTCGCGAATACGATCAAAAGCCAGACGACGATTAGCAACACTATCTTCTTTAGCCAGTGTGATTAAAGGCTCAGCAACACGACGTAATTCTTTTGCTTTAGGCAAAGTCGTTTTGATAACTTCATGTTCAAACAACGATGTGGCCATATTCTTGAACATAGCTTTACGATGTGAACTATTGCGGTTAAGTTGACGACCGCTCTTACGATGACGCATAGTATTTAAACCTCAATTAACTTGCTAACTTACTATCATTTTCGATATTTGGCGGTGGCCAGTTTTCCAGGCGCATGCCCAGAGAAAGTCCATATGAAGCCAGTACATCTTTAATTTCAGTAAGTGATTTCTTTCCAAGATTAGGCGTCTTTAACAGTTCAACTTCTGTGCGCTGAATAAGATCACCAATGTAATAAATATTTTCTGCTTTTAAACAATTCGCAGAACGAACAGTTAATTCAAGATCATCAACTGGACGTAACAGAATAGGATCAATAAGTGATTCTGGTTCTTCCGGCTCTTCTTCTTCAGAACCTTCCAGGTTAACAAAAACAGATAACTGATCTTTCAGGATACTACCAGCAATACGAATAGCTTCTTCAGGATCAACTGTTCCATTTGTTTCAATATCAATAACAAGTTTATCCAGGTCTGTACGTTGCTCAACACGAGCGGCTTCTACTGTATAGGCAACCTTTAATACAGGAGAAAAAGAAGCATCTAATTGCAAATGACCTAATGCAGATTCTTCTTCTGATAGATTGCGTCGATTTGAAGGTTGATAACCACGACCTTTAACAACATGAATCTGCATATTGAGATCAATATCTTTATTTAAGTTAGCAATCACATAATCTGGATCGACAATTTCAATATCATGATCAAGTTGAATATCACCTGCTGTTACAGGACCAATTCCACTTTTAGAAATTGATAATGTAGCCTCATCACGACTATGCATGATGATACCTACTCCTTTCAGATTTAACATGATGTCAATAACATCTTCCTGCACGCCTTCAATAGTGGTGTATTCATGTAAAACACCATCAATTTTCAGATCCACGATAGCACTACCGGGAACCGAAGAAAGCAAGATTCTGCGTAAAGCGTTACCCAGCGTATGACCAAAACCACGCTCTAAGGGTTCAATAGAAACCTTAGCATGATAAGTCTGTTGCTCTTCTACTTTAACCTGCCTTGGTTTAAGTAGTTCCGACATTTTTAATGATGACATAGACGGCCCGTTAATTATGTAGCGTAATATTTAGCGAAACTTAATAAGCTAAAATTACTTGGAGTAAAGTTCCACAACCAGCGATTCATTGATATCTGCTGGTAATTCACTGCGCATTGGCAGTGCTTTATAGGTTCCTTCGAACTTACTATGATTAACATCAATCCAGTCAGGAAAACCTACCTGTTCTGCTAGCGACATAGATTCGGAGATTCGAGCCTGTTTACGTGACTTCTCACGTACACTGATAATATCAGCGGGTTTCACCATATAAGAAGCAATATTAACCGACTTGCCATTTACTAAAATAGACTTATGGCTGACAAGTTGACGAGACTCCGCACGAGTAGAACCAAAACCAATACGATAAACTATATTATCAAGACGAGATTCTAAAAGTTGTAACAGGTTTTCACCGGTTGAACCTTTTAAACGGGAAGCTTCTTTATAGTAATTACGGAATTGTTTTTCCAGAACACCATAAGTTCTTCTTAACTTTTGTTTCTCACGTAACTGTAAACCATAGTCAGATAAACGAGGTTTACGAGTACCTGCGCCATGCTGCCCTGGAGGGTTTTCAATTTTACATTTAGTATCAAGTGAACGGCGTGATGATTTTAAGTTGAGATCAACTCCTTCACGACGCATTAATTTACACTTTGGTCCAATATATCTTGCCATAACTAACTCCGCCTATACTCGACGTTTTTTCGGTGGACGACAACCATTATGTGGAATGGGTGTAACATCATCGATTCTTGAAATTTTGAAACCTATCGAATTCAGTGAACGGACAGCTGAATCACGCCCGGGGCCTGGACCCTTAACCATGACTTCAATGTTCTTCATACCCATTTCCTGCGCAATCAGACCAGCTCTTTCAGCAGCAACCTGAGCGGCGAAAGGAGTCGATTTTCTTGAGCCACGAAAGCCTGATCCACCGGCTGTAGCCCAGGACAGGGTATTACCCTGACGATCTGTAATAGTAATGATGGTATTGTTAAATGTTGCATGGATGTGAGCAACACCATCCGATACAATACGTTTAACCTTCTTTTTAATACGTGATGATTTATCAGCCATAATAAAACTCGTTATCTCTTAATAGGACGTCTTGGACCTTTCCGCGTACGCGAATTAGTCTTTGTTCTCTGGCCACGCACGGGTAAACCGCGACGATGACGAATACCTCTATTAGTACCGAGATCCATTAAACGCTTGATATTCATTGAAATTTCACGACGAAGATCACCTTCCGTCGTAATGCCATTAATCTGATCACGAATAGCATCCAGTTGATCTTCAGTAAGTTCACGGATTTTTGTCGTTGGATCGATACCAGTCGCGCTACAGATTTTAGCCGAACGTGTCTGACCAACCCCAAAAATGGATTGTAGACCGATCACCGTATGCTTATTATCGGGTATGTTTACACCTGCAATACGTGCCATAAAAACAAAGTCTCCTGAACTTGACGCTAATTAAAAAAGGGCGCAGATTTTATCTGACAAACCTTTAAAAATCAATATATGATTAAAACTTAATATACTGTATTAACCCTGACGCTGTTTATGGCGTGGATCTTTACAAATAATACGAACTGCACCATTCCTGCGTATAACCTTGCAGTTTTTGCACATTTTTTTTACGGATGCTCTAACTTTCATAACTTTACCTATTTCCAGGGTTTAAATACCCTTGTTACCATAACCTTTAAAATTGGACTTTTTCATCAA
>CALCSG010000219.1 GCA_937894085.1 uncultured Gammaproteobacteria bacterium
TTGTTGTGAAAAACTCGTTGAGTGGGAAAAGGCGGGATTCAGGAATTTAAAAATTGCGATTAATATTTCAGGCAGACAGTTACTAGATGAAGATTTTGTCGGCAAAATCAGAAAAATTATAGAGCGGGTTGGTTGTAGGGCAGAATTGATAGAACTTGAAATCACAGAAGGTTATCTAATTAAATATCCAGAAAAAACGGTTATCCACTTTAACGAATTGAGAGACATTGGTATGCAGATAGCAATCGATGATTTTGGCACAGGATATTCTTCATTGACCTACTTAAAAGAGTTTCCTATCAGTAAACTAAAAATCGATTATTCTTTTATTCGTGATATTCTGGTCGATTCTAATGATCAGGCTATTACCAAAGCGATTATAGCGCTGGGTAAGAGTCTGGATTTAAAGGTGATCGCCGAAGGCGTCGAAAATGAACGGCAACTTGATTTTATTGTTGCAGAAGGCTGTGATGAAGCCCAGGGATTTTATTTTGCCAGGCCAATGCCTGAGTTAAAATTCCTTGAATATCTTAGAAATTACAAAACCGCCAGGCATTGATCATTTTATCGCATAGAAACAATAAAAAGAGCATAAAACAATGAATATTAAATTAGTGGTTTTCTTCCTTATAGTCTGCTTCAGTCATCAATCACTGGCTGAAGATGTACGAATAAAAGTTGACTTACCCATGCCTGCACGCGATCACATGATGAGTAACATGCGTGATCATCTGATGGCACTTGAAACCATTACCCGTAAACTTTCAAGACAACAATATGATGAAGCTGCTGAAGTGGCTGAAACTCGTTTGGGAATGTCTTCATTAAAATCTCATGGAGCCTCCCATTTATCGAGTATGTTACCGAAACAAATGGCTGCAATTGGGACTCGAATGCATAAAGCAGCGAGTAGATTTGCTATAGCCGCTAAAGATGCAGAGCTGGATGGTGGTTTAAATAGCGCATTTTCA
This sequence comes from uncultured Gammaproteobacteria bacterium, assembly GCA_937894085.1. GTDB lineage: Bacteria > Pseudomonadota > Gammaproteobacteria > JACNJF01. The sequence continues at coordinate 972 of CALCSG010000219.1, forward strand.
GCCCTTTCAGAGGTGATGCAGCAATGCGTGGCCTGTCATTCGGGATATAGAGTGCATTGATTGACTCCCAGGCCAAAACATTCCTGTACCTGCGAAGTTAAATGCAGATAAAAATTAAACCGGCTGTTAAGGAGGTAACTGTTGCCTGCTTACGCTTATTCTGTAAATAGGCTTAAAACTTGTAGTTATGAATAGTGTCGAGCATTTAGAGCATCCTGCCGGTTTAGAATTGCATACTCTGCAGCTATTCAATTCAACACCTGTTCCGATGATTCTGTCGAGAGTCGATGGTAGTCTTGAATACATAAACCCTGCATTTATTAATTTCCTGGGGTTTCAAAAAGATGAAATTTATCTACCTGATTTTATACTATTTCATCAGGATGATTTTTGGCTGGATGCGAATATTCTCAATTCCCTCTCAGAAGATATCAGCAGTCCTTTAGTCATAGATAAAAAATACACTCATGGTTCCGGGGACATCATTACAGCACGTTTAACGATCATTACTCAAGTTGATGACAATTCGAATGTGATTCGTTATATCAGTCAAATTGTAGATGAATCGGTAGCGAAAAAAACCCAGGATAAATTACAGTTGGCTTCACTGGTCTCTGCTAAAAGTAGTGAAGGCATGATGGTGACCGATAAAAATGGAATTATTCTGGATGTAAATCAATCTTTCTGCAAAATTACCGGTTATTCAAAGAATGAAGTCTGTGGTAAAAATGCCAGCATTCTGTCTTCCGGTCAACAGGATAAACTGTTTTATAAATTAATGTGGCGGAGCATTGAGAGTAGTGGTCACTGGAAAGGAGAAATCTGGAATAAACGAAAAAATGGTGAACATTATCCTGTCTTTATCAGTATTAATACGGAGTTTAAGAAATCCGGAAAGGTGAATCGAAGAATAGCATTATTCTCAGACCAGACTCATATTAAAGCTAAGGAAAAACAGATATTTAAACAGGCCTATTATGATTCAATTACCGGTTTGCCAAATAGAGATCTATTTATCGAACGTTTGAATCACATCATTAATTTGACCAGTAGTAAAACTAATTCCATTGCGTTGATGCTACTCGATTTAGATGGATTTAAAGAAGTCAATGATACCCTGGGACATGAAACTGGAGATGATATTCTGCAATTAACAGCAGAACGATTATTAAGCTGTGTCGATAAAGAAGATGTTGTGGCGCGTCTGGGTGGAGATGAATTCACTATTATTATTAATGATATCAAACAGGTAGAGCAAAAGGCACAGGCAATGTTAACTGTGTTATCTCAACCTTATGAAGTTCATAATGAAAATATCTATATTACAGGCAGTATAGGTGTTACTACTTTCCCACAGGACTCTGACCATGTTTCAGGCTTATTAAAAAATGCTGATCAGGCGATGTATGCGGTGAAGAAAAGGGGCCGCAATGGATTTAGCTATTTTACCCGCTCAATGCAGCAGCAGGCTCAGGAAAGGTTACAGGCTATTAATGATTTGCGCCAGGCTATTGAGAGTCAGCAGTTTGTACTCCATTTTCAGCCTATTGTAGATTTGAGTAACCTGGAAATTTATAAAGCAGAAGCCCTGTTGAGATGGAATCATCCGGAAAAAGGTCTAATTTATCCGGATCAATTTATCTCGATAGCAGAAGAAACAGGTCTTATTATTGAAATAGGTAAATGGGTGGTGAAAGAAGCATTGCAACAAATTTACGTATGGAGGGAAACTTACCGTGCAGATTTTCAGTTAAGCGTTAATGAATCTCCATTGCAATTTAAAGCGGATGCAAACTCTCTTCTCGGATGGATAGAATACATGGAAAAATTAAGCCTTCCGGGTGGGTCTATTTGCATAGAAATCACTGAAAATCTGTTGATGGATTTCAGTGATTCTGTGGATAAAAAAATGCAAAAGTTTAAAGATGCCAATATACAAATTTCGCTGGACGATTTTGGTACAGGCTATGCATCTTTATCTTAGGCGGATTCAACTCTGAAGTGCAACGCAGTTAATTCCAGATCTAGCGAACG
>CALCSG010000220.1 GCA_937894085.1 uncultured Gammaproteobacteria bacterium
CAACACCTGAACCCGTAACTTCACGATAGTTTCTCTCACAAGTTATTGATTCTACAGCGGTTTAAAAAATATCCACTTTCGCATTGCATAAGTGCATGTAAACGAGCACTAACACATAGTATAAGTGCATGTAAACGAGCACTAAGCCTTATGGGTGAAGCTCTGATATTTTAATTCCACTATTAACATCACGGATGGTGGTATGCAGAAACAAATTTCTGTTAAATCAATATTTCTTGCTCTCTCCCTCCGTCCGGAAGTTACGAATTCAGGTATTTTATCTGAAGGATTAATTAAATGTGAGAAATGTATAAAAAAGCCCCGTTCTTCGGGGCTTTTTCAATGAGTAAATTTCAGAGGGATAAATTAAGAGCCCTCAGGCCAGTTAAATCCTTCCGCTATATCACCAGGGCTACCTGTTGACACCTCATTCTCAAATGACCTGCCTTCCGGCCAGTTAAAGCCAGAATATCTTTCGCTCTGAATTTGTTGAGCGTGATTGCTGGTAGATGAAAATCCTGCAGGCCAGTTAAATCCATCGGCCAGGTTTGATGCTATAACCTGACTACTACCAACAATGGATGAAATTACTAATGAAGCTACTAATTTATTCATGATACATTCCTTAGAAAATTAAATATGAAATTAATATAGAAGCTTTTTTTTAATAAGAAAGTGACAAGGTCACTTCGGCAGGTGTATGTTGCTACAGGGAGTGACTTTGTCACCTTCAAAAGCTGAATTAATGAGTTTTTTAGTTCAGGGGAGCAGTTTTGTTATTTTAGTTGAGCTAACTTTTCTCGTTAAATGAGTATCGGTATTTAAGATACTTGACGAGATTGAAAAGTCTAATCTGCAGAGATTCGACGATTTTTATCGGCAATTTCTACCATGGTTTCAAGACGAACCAGACGTTTATCAACTCCGATCACATGGGTTTCCAGGCGTTCAATATCACGGTTCAGACGCTTTACTTCGTCTGTCAGTTTGAGTGTATCCAGTAACAGGTCCTTCCAGCCAGCCATTATACCGCTCCCAGTTTTGTGAGTGTTGCATCCAGCTTTTTCCTTGTTTCACGAGTTTGTGTTATGGCTTCTTTAAGATGTGAGGAAACCAGCTCCATCAGTTCTTTCTCTTCGTTTAAACTGATCTGGTTATCCGGGTCATAGGCATCAACAGCCAGACGCACTATTTGAGCAGAAGATGTACCTGATTTCTGCGCAAGTTGCTGTATTCGAGAAATGTTTTCTGCTGACATCAGGTATTGCTTTCGAACCAGATTATGTTTGCTCATTGCTTCACCGGTGGTTAGAGAATAAATTGAGTATACACAACAGCATACACAACATAAAGTCATTTTAATGCTGATAGGCAACTCAGGATTTAAAGATAAAAAGGCAATGCATGAAAATCATGAATTGACGCCGTTTATTATAGACAGAATCTATCTACATGATTTTTTTACCGGGACAATAAAGATAAAATAGTGGTTGAATTCAAACTTTCAATAATCAGGTAAATTTTTTTATTCATAATTTGCTATCCTTTCGCGCGAAATTTATATCAGCAAACAAATTAGGATTAATCATGCAAGAAATATTGGCTCAAAGCTATTATGGCAACTCCCTGCAAAACTGGTTTATCGCTTTAGCGATTATTGTATTGTCTGTCATGCTTGGAAAAATAATTTACTGGATTTTTACAAAATTTATCCGTCTGTTTACCGCAAAAACGAAAACCAGGCTGGATGATATTATCGTCGATATGATAGAAGAACCCGTTGTTTTCCTGGTTGTCGTTATGGGGATCTGGTTTGCACTTAAATCATTGACTCTTTCCGAAACGATTACAGAGGTCGTTTCTAGTTCATATCAGGTCATCGTTGCATTACTGATAGGCTGGTTGTTGACCCGCTTGCTTGATGCACTTTACAAAGAGTACATGATTCCGCTGGCTGAACGAACAGAGAATGACCTTGATGATCAGTTATTACCGATTCTAAGCAAAGGCATTAAGATGATAATCTGGGTGATGGCCATTATCATTGGATTGAATAATGCCGGCTATGATGTAGCTGCGTTAATAGCGGGTCTGGGTATTGGTGGTCTGGCTCTGGCAATGGCTGCGAAAGATACAGTGTCTAATGTGTTCGGGGGGTTTACTATTTTTACCGACCAGCCATTCAAGATAAATGATCGTATTAAAATCGCGGGTTATGATGGAACTGTCATTGAAATTGGTGTAAGGAGTACACGATTAAAGACACTGGAAGGACGCATAGTGACAATTCCAAATGCCAAATTTGCGGATGCACCTGTAGAGAATGTGTCTTGGGAACCATCGCGTAAAATTAAGCTGGATCTTGGATTGACTTACGATACAGCAGCAGAGCAAATGCAACTGGCTTTGGATATCCTGAAAACAATCAGCGACGAAAACCCGAATACAGAAGAGAATCCGCTTGTTTCATTTAATGCGTTTGGTGATTTCGCGATGAATATTTCGTTTATTTACTATATTAAAAAAGGTGCAAATATTGGTGGTACACAAACAGAAATTAATTTACAAATTTTAAAGAAGTTTAATCAAAATAAGCTGGAGTTCGCATTTCCAACTCAGACTTTATATAATATTTCCGCTGCCTGAGAGTTGCCCGGGGAGGTTTACAGGACCTAAATCAAGGTTCCTTTGAATTAGTTTGCCTAAAACGCCCATTAGCTCTGAAAACAGCTTGTAATCTGTATGCAACATGGCTAAACTCTCGCTCCTCTGATGCGGGGTGGAGCAGCTTGGTAGCTCGTCGGGCTCATAACCCGAAGGTCGTAGGTTCAAATCCTGCCCCCGCTACCAAATTTATATAGATCATGATTTAAGGCGTTTTTAGAATGTTTTCAGGTCATGATTTCGACGAAAATGTCGGGCTCAGGGTTTATAACTGAGCGAAGGTTGAAGGTAAGATATTTGCCCGCGACCACATATTTTGGCCTGAATATATGTCGGCTATTCTTTGAATAGTTTTGTTACAGGTTAATAGACTAAAAAGGCCCTATATGGGCCTTTTTTATTGCTTAAACTTTGTGCGGCCGATTTTTGATAAATTCATTAACTGGCAGAGGTAACTACTTGCAGGATTTAACCGCTTTATTTGAACCTGTCGTTGAATCAATGGGATATGAGCTGGTGGGAATAGAATTCCACAGCAGTGAGCATCATGGCGTGTTACGCATTTTCATTGATCATGAAAACGGTATTACGGTGGATGACTGCGCCAAAGTCAGTCGGCAGATCAGCGCTGTCATAGATGTTGAAGATCCAATTGAGTTAGCTTTTGACCTGGAAGTGTCATCACCGGGAATTAATCGACCTATGTTTAAATTTACAGATTTTGGAAAATATAAAGGGTTAACTGCAAAAATAAAGCTGGGCGTCGCGCTGAATGGACGTAAAAATTTTAGCGGTGTATTACAGGGTATTGATAATAATCAGCAGGTTATTATCGATGTCGATAACGAAATTTATGAGTTGCCCTTTCAGGATATAGCCAAAGCTAACCTGGTTGGTCAGGTATAAAATAATAGCATTACACTTAAGAGAGTTACGATGGATAATAAAGAAATTCTATTAGTTGCTGATACAGTTTCGAACGAGAAAGGTGTAGATAGAGAAGTTATTTTTGAGGCGATTGAGGCTGCGCTGGCTTCAGCAACGCGGAAAAAACATCAGAAAGAAATTGGTGTGCGTGTTGATATCGATAGAAAAACAGGGCATTACGATACTTTTCGTCAGTGGGAAGTGGTCTTGCCTGCAGAAAATGGTGGTCTGGATGAACCTCTTAAGCAAATCACATTAGAAGCCGCTCAAATGGATAATCCCGATATTCAACTCGGTGAATTCATTGAAGAGCAGATAGACTCTGTCGAATTTGGTCGTATAGCGGCACAAACAGCGAAGCAGGTTATCGTACAGAAAGTACGTGAAGCCGAGCGTAGAAAAGTCATCGAGGCTTACAAGGACCGTGAAGGTTCTCTGGTCATGGGCCAGGTAAAACGTGTAGAACGTGGCAATGTTTATGTGGATCTGGGTGAAAATGCCGAAGGATTTATACCCCGCGAAGAAATGATACCGCGTGAAGCGGTTCGTCCTGGTGATCGAATCAGGGGGTATCTATATAAAATAGCCAGTGAGCCACGTGGGCCACAGTTATTTATCAGCCGTACATCGCCGGAATTTTTAATCGAGCTTTTCAAGCTTGAAGTGCCGGAAGTAGGTCAGGATTTAATCGAAATTCTGGGTGCTGCACGTGATCCCGGTATGCGCGCCAAAATCGCCGTGAAGAGTAATGATCCGCGGATGGATCCTGTTGGTGCCTGTGTCGGTATGCGGGGTTCTCGCGTGCAATCGGTATCCAACGAACTGGCTGGTGAACGAGTCGATATTATTTTATGGGATGAAAACCTGGCTCAGTTTGTAGTTAATGCCATGTCGCCGGCAGAAGTTTCTTCTATTGTGATTGATGAAGAATCTGGTGTAATGGATATAGCGGTACCCAGTGATAAATTATCACAGGCTATAGGGCGTGGCGGTCAGAATATCAAGTTGGCCAGTCAGCTGACGGGCTGGACATTGAATGTTATGGATGAGGCTGAAGCTGAAGATAAATCTGAAGCAGAAACCAAAAAATTAGCCAAAGTATTTATGGATCAGCTGGATGTAGATGAAGAAGTCGCGATTATTCTGGTTCAGGAAGGTCTGTCAACAGTTGATGAGGTGGCTTATGTGCCGACCTCTGAGTTACTTAAAATCGAAGAATTTGATGAAGATATCGTCGAAGAGTTACGTGGACGTGCCCGTGATGCACTACTAACGATGGCTATTGCGACTGAAGAGTCAAGTGAGCCCAAGGAAGATCTTCTGAATATGGAGTTAATGACACCTGAAATTGCTAAAACACTTGCCGCAAATGGCATTGTCTCCATGGAAGACCTGGCAGAACAGGCGGTCGATGACATAGAAGAGTTTGAAGGGATTGATCGGGTTTTGGCTGGACAATTAATTATGAAAGCTCGTGAACCGTGGTTCGCAGAAGAGCCGGAATAATTAGTACAGTTTTAAAGTTTAAGTAGAAAGTAAATACACAATCAGGATCGAAAACGATGTCTAATGTAACAGCAAAACAACTTTCAGGAGTCATTGGGGTTTCTGTTGAAAAGTTACTGGAGCAACTGCGCAGTGCAGGCGTAACGGTTGAAAGTGCAGATGACCCGATTTCTGATGCTGACAAGTTGAAATTACTTGAGTCTCTGCGTTCCAGTCACGGTAAAGATAAAAAAGCCGATGGCCCCAAAAAAATTACCTTACGCCGTAAAAGTAAAACAGAGATTAAAGTGAGTGCGAACAGTGGCAGACATACCACGTCGCGTTCAATTAATGTAGAAGTAAGAAAAAAGAAAACCTACGTACGCCGTGCTGAAGTAGAAGCAAATGAATCGGAAGAAGCCGTAGTGCCACCAGTTGAAGACCTGGAAGGGGTAGAAGCTGTTGAAACTGTTGTTGAAGAAATCATGCAGGAAGAAGTTTCTGCAGAAGAGTTAGCTGCACAGGAGAAAGCGCAGGAAGAAGCGCGTATAGCCGAACAGGAAAAACTGGCTAGAGAAGCAGAAGAAGCCAGGCTAAAAGCTGAGAAGGAAGAACGCATAAAAGCTGAAGAAATTGCACGGGAAGAAGTGCAGTTAATCCGACTTGAGGAAGAGGCCAGGTTAGCTGCAGAGAAGGCAGTTATGGAAGCAACCCAGGCTGCAATTAAACCGGTTGTAGCAGATGTTGCAGCGGTGGAAGCTGCCAGTGAAGATAAAGGTCGACATGGTAAAGGTAAGCAGAAAGCCGGGCAGAATACTCGTTACGGTCGTAAAGAGATTCATGTAAAACCGGGTGGACAACAGCCGGGTCGTAAGGGCAAGGGCAAAGGTAAGAAGGGTTCACGCTCTAACACCATAGTTAGTGATAATGCTCATGCATTTGAGAAACCGACTGCTCCAGTTGTGCGCAATATATCTGTACCGGAGGCTATTTCAGTTTCTGAATTAGCTCAAAAAGTGGCTGCTAAAGCGGGTGATGTAATCAAGGTACTGATGCAAATGGGTACCATGGCGACCATTAATCAAATTCTGGATCAGGATACGGCGATTCTGGTAATAGAAGAAATGGGACATACTGCCACAGCTACTAATGAAAATGACTTTGAGCAGGATCTGCAGAAAAATATCGAAGTTAATGTAGAGCACCTGGTTAATCGCCCAGCCGTGGTGACTATTATGGGTCACGTTGATCATGGTAAAACTTCCCTGCTGGATCATATTCGCAAAACTCGCGTTGCCTCTGGCGAAGCCGGTGGAATTACACAGCACATAGGTGCCTATCACGTAGAAACAGATAAGGGTGTTATTACCTTCCTGGATACACCGGGCCATGCTGCGTTTTCTGCCATGCGTGCTCGTGGAGCCCAGGCGACCGATATCGTTATTCTGGTGGTTGCAGCAGATGATGGTGTCATGCCTCAAACAAAAGAAGCTATCCAACATGCTAAAGCTGCCGGTGTGCCGCTGATAGTTGCTGTTAATAAATGTGATAAGGAAAATGCAGACCCGGATCGGGTGCGTAATGAATTAAGTGCTGTTGATGTTATTCCTGAAGAATGGGGCGGAGAGCACATGTTTGTCAATGTGTCGGCCAAAACCGGCGACGGTATAGATACGCTGCTTGAATCGATAATCCTGCAGTCAGAAGTGATGGAGTTACAGGCATCTGACCAGGGCCTTGCCAAAGGTATTGTGGTAGAGGCTTCACTAGATAAAGGCCGTGGACCAGTTGCTACTGTTCTGGTGCAGTCAGGTCTGCTGGAAAAGGGCCAGATATTACTGGCAGGAACAGAATTTGGTCGTGTGCGTGCTATGTATGATGAAGCGTCCAAAGAAATCAAGACTGCGGGACCGTCCATTCCTGTCGTTGTATTAGGTTTGTCGGGCACACCGAACGCCGGTGATGAAGTATTTGTTGTAGAAAGTGAGCGTAAGGCTCGCGAAATTGCACAAACCCGCGAAATTCGCATTAGAGAGACGCGTCTGGCTGCTCAGCAAAAAGCAAAACTTCAGGGTATGTTCGATGCCATGACTGAAGGTGAAGTAGCTGAGTTGAACCTGCTGATTAAATGCGATGTACAGGGTTCATCTGAAGCATTAAATGATGCTTTAACGAAACTGTCTACCGATGAAGTACGGGTTAAGCTGGTTTCTACCGGTGTTGGTGGAATCAATGAGTCGGATGTCAACCTGGCAGCAGCATCTAATACGCTGGTAATTGGTTTTAATGTCCGTGCTGATGCAGCTGCAAAACGTATTGCAGGCGACTACGGAATCGAAATTCGTTATTACAGTGTTATCTACGATGTTATTGATGACGTAAAAGCTGCCATGAGCGGTTTACTGTCACCCGAAACCAAGGAGACTATTATTGGTCTTGCTGAAGTTAAAGATGTCTTTAAATCACCGAAATTTGGTGCCGTTGCCGGATCTATTGTTATTGAAGGTACGGTCAAACGCGGCAAGCCGATTCGTGTATTGCGCGAAAATGTGGTGATTTATGAAGGTGAGCTGGAGTCTTTGCGTCGCTTTAAGGATGATGTCGAGGAGGTTCGTAACGGTACTGAATGTGGTATAGCGGTCAAAAATTACAACGATGTAAGACCGGGTGATCATATCGAAGTGTTCGATCGAATTGAAGTAGCGCGTACATTGGCTTAAGCGATTCGATATAACCTTATTTCGAAAGAGTACAGTCATGCCTAAAGAATATTCTCGTAGCGATAGACTTGCCTCACAGATCCATCGTGAGCTGTCATCGCTGATTCAGCATTCGTTGAAAGATCCACGGGTTGCACACCCGAGTATTCTGGATGTGAAAGTAACGCGTGACCTGTCTTCTGCGAAGGTTTATTTTAGTGTGTTAAATGCCGAAGACAGTGAAGATACTCGACGTGCTTTGACTCATGCGGCGGGTTTTTTACAACGTGAATTAGGAAAGGCAATTAAATCGAGGCTGACCCCGAAATTGATTTTCATTTTTGATGATACGGATATTCGTGGCCGCACGATGGATGAATTAATCGATTCAGTAATAGCACACGATAAAGCTAAACCAGCCAAAGATTGATAGAGCAGTAGTATGGGTCGTAGATCAAAAAGCCCAAAAGGCATCAATGATGTGAATGGAATTTTATTGCTTGATAAACCTCTCGGTATAAGCTCTAACAAGGCATTACAGGCTGTACGCAATCTATTTAAGGCGAACAAGGCCGGTCACACCGGTAGTCTGGATCCGCTGGCAACCGGTATGTTACCGGTTTGTTTTGGTGAAGCGACGAAATACTCCGGTTATCTGCTGGATTCTTCCAAATCTTATCGAACCAGTTGCAAGCTGGGTATCACGACCACGACTGGTGATGGTGAAGGTGATATTGTCAGTGAAAAGCCGGTTAATGTGTCCAGCGAAATACTGGATCAGGTAATCGCAGGTTTTATCGGTAAAATTCAACAGACACCCCCGATGTATTCTGCTGTTAAACATAACGGCGAACGGTTATATACACTTGCCAGACAGGGTATTGAAGTAGAACGTAAGAGCCGGGAAATAGAAATTTATTCACTCGACGTGCTGGCGTTTGAAGATGATCAGCTTGAGCTGGATGTTCATTGCAGCAAAGGTACTTATATTCGCACACTGGCTGAAGATATTGGTGCAGAACTCGGCTGCGGGGCTTACCTGACAGGCCTTGAAAGAACTGCTGTACAACCATTCTGGGACGCAAAATCTTATACGATGGATGAATTACGCGAAATCAGTGATGATGAAAATCAAAATTTGATGGATACATTACTGCCTATTGAATCCGCGTTAATTGACTGGCCTGTAATTGAGTTAACGCCTGATATGAGCTTTTATCTTCTGCAGGGGCAGGCTGTGCAGGTGCCAAAGGCCCCGACGGATGGTTTAGTTCGATTAATCGATGAAAATAAAGGTTTCATTGGGTTGGGTATGATCCTGTCAGACGGTCGTGTTTCCCCCAAACGCATGATGCGTGGCGTATAATTATTTTTTCCATTTATGAGTCATTCATCACGTTTTTAATCCATTTTTAAGCAACAACATCTAGCTATTGTGATCTGTATCAAAGCTGTCATTTATACCACTTTGGGAGCTAATGACATCTTCAAAACCTGGTGATACAGTGTTTATGAAATTTAACACAATGCCAAAGAAGTATTAGCCTGTGTGTTTTCAGGATGTATGGTTTTAAGGATATTCTGCTTGCCTGTAATACATGGGTTAGTTCTCTCTGAGATGTTTTAATGAGGAACTTTAGCCATGAACACTTTAGTCAAATCTTACTGGAAAATCCTTTCTTCTGTTTTACTACTAACTCTTGTTTCATTCATGCTTACTGCCTGTGGAGGTGGTGGTAGTAGCAAAGATGATAATACTACAGGCGGTTCAGGTAGTGACGATGTTTTGCAAACGCCTTTAGATTATGAGTCTCAACCTGCCTACAGTGGAAGTCTGCAGGCTTATAAACAGGATAGCGATGGTGATTTAATTGCCGATATTTCTGATCCTGATCCAGCAGATAATACCGTGTCAACTCTGGCACCATTTGTTGAGCTTGAATTTAATAATAATATAGTGGAAGCAAATGATGTTTTCACTACCAGCTATCCATTCATTATTTCAGCTGCCCTGACTCGAGGGCTCACCTACTATCTTGATGTTGATTATTTCAAGTTTAGTGCACATCAGGGTGACAGGATTTCCATTATGATAATGAGTGCAAATGTAAATGCTGACGGTAACGAGTTTACCTATAATTCTCAGCCGTTTACCCCGGGAGTAACATTAATTAGTGGTTCGGGGTCTGTGGTGACGACTCTACCGATTGGAGATTTATCAGGCAGAATTTCCGGAGTAGGTGCAGAGATACCCGTCGACGGAGATTACTATATAGAAGTTTCAGATCCATCAATTTCTTCCGCTGATTATGACTTTTCGTATGTGCTGAAGGTTCAGCGGGATAGAGATTTCGATGGTGTTGGTGACGGGCTGGAAATAGTTCTCGGAAGTAACCAGCAAGCGGCTGATAGTGATGCGGATGGAATCAGCGACCTCGATGAGATTCTACCGTTAATTGTTATAGACCCGGGTTCAACAGATCAGGGCGATACCAACTGGTGGGATGTAGATGGTGATGGAATTGTTAACTGGTGGGATGTCGACTCTGACGGTGACGGGCCTCCTGACAGGTTAGAAGGTAAACTCGATCTTGATCTTGATAGAATAGCCAATTTCCTGGATACAGATGCCAATAATAATGGTAAAAAAGATGGAGAAGAAGTAGGGGAAAGTTTTCAGTACCCGGTCGATACCGACAATGATGGTCTGGATGATTATATGGATTTTGATGCCGATAATGATGGCATTCCTGCCGGGCTTGATAATGACGATACAAGTGCCTGGCCAGCAGCCAATATGTTTGATGATAATGTACTGTCGATTCTTTCCGTACGTGCAGAAATTGATGATGAAACCACTTTAATCGATAGTGTGCTCACTAACAAAATGCTGTGGGTAGATGGATTAAATTTTGATCAGACTACACAGGTTCTGTTTCCGGTGCCAGGCGGTAGTAAGGCTGTAATCCCCGACCTGGTCGATGGCGAAAATAACCAGTTGAAAGTGTTGGTACCTGAAGAAGTCATCAATGGTACATTGCACCTGTACAATGGTGTCAGTTTGAGTAATGGTTACGATATAGCAGTTAGTTACAGTTCTTCTGATCCCTACATCTTTCCACTTCAGGACAGGACCTATCCGGGAGCTTTGCTAACGGTGTCGGGTAGTAATCTGTCCGATAATCAGGTCAATGTCAGCTTTTCAAGTGATGCTGGAACGGTCACCGTTTCCGGTGATGCCAGTGGTGATCAGGTGACTGTAACAGTGCCATCAAATGCGTCGAGTGGGCGACTATCGATTGAGACTGGTGGCAAGGTTAGCAATAGTGTACCGATAGCTATTATTGTTCAACTGGATGCGCAGATAGAATTACCGGTTGCTAGTGCGATGAGCTGTAGTGCTGTGCAGCTTACTCAGTTCGGAATAGAAAAATATGCCGATACAGGTTGTAACCTTACCGGTATAGATGTCGATAATAACAGCATTGATTTTGTATCAACTTTCTATAAAGATAATGCCGATGAGATCCATCTGTTGTTTGAATCGGTGGTATTGCCTGATAGTACATCGATAGTTTTTAATAGTCTCTCTACGGCTGCTAAACTGGTTTTCTTCAATCTGGGGTACCAGGTGAGCCAGCCGGCACAAAACTGGGAAAGTATACTTAATATTATCAGTAGCAATACCGATGTGCTGGCCTTAGCCAGTCAGATAGATTTTCTGTTACAGAATGATCCAGCTGGTTTTAGTGATTTTACCGATGCATCGCTGGTATTAAAATACCAGGATGCACTGATTAGCAGTTCCATGCAAATTGCGGATCATCTGGCAACACTTGCCCTGAGACAGTCTCTCAAGGTAGATGCATCTATTACTCCTGCAGCGGCCCAGCATAATGTCCTGCTATCAACGGTAGAACCTGCCGATATAAATGTTGAAAATGAAACCCGTGTTTATCTAAGTGTTAATGTGACTGATACCTCAGGTAAGGCAATAGGTTACACCGATGCGAAAGGTGCATTCCATACCTATGACCATATTAAGCACCCCTGGGATAAAAATATTATTGGTCCACAGGGCTGGGGATTTTTACTGGTCTCTACAGCCAAAGATTTTAAGGTGACTGGCCGGGATTCGCATTTTAATATCGTAACAGGAGGTATAGCTGATCCTCTGGAAGCGAATTCAAGTGCTTATAAGTATGCCCTGGGACGAACATTATTTGATGGTGTGGCAGCCCCGGTCATGAATAAAATACTGGAAAAAATTATTGGTCAGAAGCTGCAAAGTGAAGCCGTTGCCAAGGTCATCATCGAAGTAGCGGGGCCGTCTGCCTGGAACAGCTTTATTTCGGATGCAATCACCAATAAGAGCCAGTTTTTCAGTGCTTTTAACGTGTATGTAGTAACACCGGTTAATGCTGCAATAGGCAGTTGTTTCCAGGTTCCTGTCGGGGATACCTGTAAAACGCTGACCCTGGCATTAGCTAAACATTTCGGCTGGACAGAATATCGTATTAAAACATTGATATTTAAAACGGTTGGTAAAGAAATTGCGGCTTATCTGATTCCGGGAGTAAACGCTATTAAGGCGACTTATGAAGTGCTGGATAAAATTAATTTTGCCGGCACACTGCTTATTACCGGATACGATATTGGCGTGACACCTGGAAGACTCGATTTTGATGTGGATTTTCCACTAGAAATTGAAGATGTAAAACCCATGTGTCTGATCAGGGATCAGAATGAAAAATTACTTGTCAAAGGCACCGGTTTTTTACCTTACAGCAGCGGATCATTATGGTGGAAAAAAGAGGTGTTTCCTGTTGCTTTACTGGGCACTGAAAAATCCGTGGTTAAAACAGTTAATCCTGATGGTACCAGTATGGTTGCAGATTTCTCAGAGGCTTTACCATTTATGTCCAGCGGTGAATATACTTTAAGTGTTGAGCACCAGGGACAGACTGCCTCCTTCGCTCAAAATATCCAGATAGCTGCAGATGGTATATTGCTGGATGCTGTTACGCCAGGCAGGGGTAACGCAGGTATTACCGTTAAATTGAGTGGTTGCGGTTTTTCAGAGACCAGCGGGGAGAATGCTGTGTGGTTTAGTGCCGAGAGTAGTAGTGGAAATATCGAGCATGCCCGAGCCACTGTTTTAAGTAGTACCGTTGATAGCCTGACCGTGGTGGTGCCCGATGACGCGATCACTGGAGATATATACGTGGAAGCTAACAATTTCACCAGTAACCGCCTGCAATTTATAGTGGAAAGTTCAAATGTGGTCATTACTTATGGTGACAATGGTGCTGCTAATGATGATACTTTTTCGCTGTACGTCGATAATGCACTGGTATCTACTATGCCATCACCCTCACGTCCATTTCCGGTTGAAGTGGAAATGGCAAGTGGTGTGCATACTATAAAGATGCTGGGAATTACTGCCCCGGATGATGTGGGTACTTACTATATAGGGTTCTCCAGTAACGTCATAGTGATCAGCGGGCCTTCTACTAGCGGAAGTGATCTTACTGCTGGTGTCGTGAAAAGCTGGCAGGTAGAGGTTTCTGCATCGACAGCAGGTCGAACAGCCTTAAAAGAAGTCTTATCGATACCTCTACAGCCTGAATGATGTCAGCGAAGGTGAATGCAGTGAAACAGGAATATAAGTCATATTTAATAGCCGGGTTAGGCTTCATGCTGGCGCTTTATTTACTGGCTTTCCTGTTTCTCGCATTGCTGACCACCATAAACAGCGCTGCTGGTTATCCACTCTACAACTTTCTTGGATCTGAAGTTGACCTGGAACCAGTAGTGCTACAGTTATTACCCGCACAAAACCCATATCA
Source organism: uncultured Gammaproteobacteria bacterium (assembly GCA_937894085.1). Lineage (GTDB taxonomy): Bacteria > Pseudomonadota > Gammaproteobacteria > JACNJF01. Next base: position 13,625 of record CALCSG010000220.1, read on the forward strand.
TTTACAGAAGTGGAATTCATTCCCGCTAATGATATTTCTGCTTTCAACCGTCTTTTTTGTAATTTCACTGGTAGTGGGCTGGCAGTTTGCAAAACAGATAAGGGCACAGGGAGGAATTCAGTTAACAGTATTTTTGCTGCTCGCTACTGGGTTAGCAGGACTGGTATATAAAGCACTTTATTCATCCATTGCGGCCTTTATCGGTTCTTTATTGCTGGCCTGAAGGTATAGAGTTCTAGCCCTCATTTCTCACAGTTATGACAAGCCCTCGTTTGTACTTCGAATCTACGGGATTTTTCTGAACTCGGCAATACACATTGTTATTCCACTTCTTCCGAAAATTTCCTGTAAATCCAAAGCCCTGCGCGATCATCTTGCCCTCCTGTGCTAAATACGGGCTAGCTGTTTTATGATGTTTTTCCAGTTGATATAGTTTTGTTTTGCATTTGAAGCCGAATATAGGTGAGAATACCTTTTTACAGAAATTAATGGGGTATATTATTTAGTTTTTCCCTGTGCTTATTTGTTTCCCTAAATAAGGCGCTGAAATTACTTGTTACTCGCTCTTCCCATAGGTAGAATACCCCCCTTTTTACGGGTCCTTAGAGATTTTATAAATATGTCAATGTCTGCTGAACAGAAAAGTTCAATCATTACTGAGCATGCTCGCGATGAAGGTGACACCGGTTCACCAGAAGTGCAGGTCGCTTTATTATCACACCAGATCAGTCACCTGACTGAGCATTTCAAACATCATATTCATGATCATCATTCACGTCGTGGTCTGTTACGCATGGTAAATCAGCGTCGTAAACTGCTGGATTATCTGAAATCAAAGAATCAGGATCGTTATAAAGATCTGATCGGTAAATTAGGCCTGCGTCGCTAAGACTAAGTAAGACTAAGAGAGATTATTTGTGAATCCAATTAAGAAGACATTTCAGTATGGTGACCGTACAGTCACTTTAGAGACCGGTGAAATTGGTCGTCAAGCGAGTACGGTATTTGTAAACATGGATGATACCGTCGTCATGGTTACTGCAGTAGGTATGAAAAACGCCGTTCCCGGTCGTGATTTCTTTCCGATGACAGTTGATTACCAGGAAAAAACTTATGCTGCAGGTAAAATTCCAGGCGGTTTTTTCAAACGTGAAGGTCGTCCAAGTGAAAAAGAAACACTGACCTGTCGTTTGATCGACAGACCATTACGTCCTCTGTTTCCTAAAGGATTCCAAAACGAAGTTCAGATCGTCGCTACCGTGGTTTCCATGAACAGCGAAGTCGATCCTGATATCCCGGCACTGATTGGTGCTTCAGCAGCCGTATCTCTTTCTGGTATGCCTTTTAGTGGCCCGATTGGCGCAGCCAGAGTTGGTTATAAAGACGGTGGATACATCTTAAATCCAAGTTTCAGTGAGCTTAAAGATTCAGATCTTGATCTTGTTGTGGCTGGTACAGAAAATGCAGTATTAATGGTTGAATCTGAAGCGAACATGCTGTCAGAAGAAGTTATGCTTGGTTCTGTTGTTTACGGTCATGAGCAGTTACAGGTCGTTATCAACGCTATAAAAGACTTCACTGCTGAAGTTGGCGTTGAACCCTGGGTGTGGACAGCTCCGGAAACTAATGAAGCCCTGATCGACACAGTTTCTGCAGAATGTGCAAATGCTATCGGTGAAGCTTATACAATCGCTAATAAACTGGAACGTCAGGAAAAGTTATCAGCTATTCGTAGTGCCACCGTTGAAGTATTGTGTGTTGGCGATGATGCACCGTCTGAAGGCGATGTTCGTGGCGCAATGTCCAAGATTGAGAAAAAACTGGTTCGTGGACGCATTATCTCTGGCGAAAAGCGTATTGATGGTCGTGATACTTCTACAGTTCGTCCTATTTCAGTTCGCACTGGTGTACTACCTCGTACCCATGGTTCTGTAGTATTTACCCGTGGTGAAACTCAGGCACTGGTTGTGACTACACTGGGAACAGGTCGTGACGCTCAAATTATCGATGCGATTGAGGGTGAGCGCAAAGAACATTTCATGCTGCATTACAACTTCCCGCCATCATGTGTTGGTGAAGTAGGTCGTGTCGGTACGCCTAAACGTCGTGAAATTGGTCATGGTCGCCTTGCAAAGCGTGGCGTCCAGGCAATTATGCCCACCCAGGAAGAATTCCCGTACGTTATTCGTGTGGTTTCAGAAATTACAGAATCAAACGGTTCATCTTCAATGGCTTCCGTGTGTGGAACTAGCCTGTCATTGATGGATGCCGGTGTACCTATCAAGGCGCCTGTTGCTGGTATCGCTATGGGACTGATTAAAGAAGGTGATGACTTTGCTGTTTTGACCGACATTCTGGGTGATGAAGATCATCTTGGCGATATGGATTTTAAAGTGGCTGGTACTACTGATGGTGTTACTGCTCTGCAGATGGATATCAAGATTGATGGTATCACTACGGAAATTATGTCCAAAGCTCTGGATCAGGCTAAAGCAGGTCGACTGTTTATTCTGGCTGAAATGGCAAAAACACTCGATAAACATCGTGATGTGATGTCTGAATTTGCACCGCGTATGGTTACTTTCAAGATAAACCCTGAAAAAATACGTGATGTTATCGGCAAAGGCGGAGCAACTATCCGTGGCATAACCGAAGAAACCGGCGCTACTATTGAAGTTGATGATGATGGTACAGTTAAAATATCATCTGTTGACAAGTCTGCCAGTGATGAAGCACGTCGTCGTGTTGAACTGGTAACGGCTGAAGTTGAAGTAGGAGCTATTTACGAAGGCAAGGTTGCCAAGATTATGGACTTCGGCGCTTTCGTTAATATTCTGCCGGGTAAAGATGGACTGGTTCATATCTCACAGATATCTGATGAGCGTGTAGAAAACGTCAGTGACAAGTTATCTGAAGGTGACAAGATCATGGTTAAGGTTCTAGAAGTTGATCGTCAGGGACGTATTCGCCTTAGCATGAAAGCCGTTACTGAAGAAGAGAATGCCGCTGCTGAATAAATCTTTCAGTCAGCTAGTTTAAAAAAAGGAGCCTCTGGCTCCTTTTTTTTGGTCGCAATTCATGTGCATCAGGGTGAGCCCATATTTTTACCACCAGGGGAAATAGGTAATGGTCTTCTTGCTTTGTCTGTCTATCTGCTACAAAGTCATGCAGGACCAGGACCGAATTTCAGTAGCAGCATCCGCATGATTTCCGCTCAAACGCCTGCTACTATTGATATCGCATATCACCCCAGAATATCTCTACTCATTTATCTGCTAAATCTGATATCGTTCAAGCTATTAATTCTCGTCAAAGGTCTTAAGTATTTAGTATGCAAGTTTCGGCTACCAGTGTCGTTCTCACTCACCCCTGGCGCTTCGCACGCGTTGTGCTACTCGGTTTCATCGAGAATCAGGGGCTGCTACTGTCTGGTGCAGTCGCCTATTACACTTTACTCTCGATCATCCCGGTATTCGCGCTTGTGTTGCTTGTGCTCTCCGGTTTTATCGAGATGCGCCTACTGCTGGAGACACTCGCCGGTATCCTTAGTATGACCACGGCAGCCAGTAGTGATGTCATTGTCGATCACCTGGAAAAATTCCTGCATAACTGGCAGGTGATCGGTACCGTAGGTCTGCTATTAATGCTGTTTTTCAGTACGCTGGCATTCACCGTGCTGGAAAATGCGATGTCGATGATCTTTTTCCACCGTAAGCACAAACAGGATCGCCACTTTCTGGTATCACTGGTGATGCCCTACCTGTTCATCATGGTATTGACTGCTGGCTTTCTGCTGGTGAGCCTGATGTCCGGGTGGTTGCACGCGCACAGTAGTGATTCACTGGCGATGTTAGGTATGGATATTGATATGGGACAGAGTACGGCGACCGTACTCTACCTGGCCGGTATATCAGGTGAGGTATTGCTATTGACTTCGATCTATCTGGTGATACCCGTGGGCAGGCTGGCATGGTCACACGCGCTGGTGGGTGGTATCGCGGCAACCATATTGTGGGAACTGACCAGGCATACACTGGTCTGGTATTTCTCAACGCTATCTTTTGTTAGCGTGATTTACGGTTCGTTCGCGAGCACGGTAATGATCTTACTGGGATTTGAGTTCGCCGCCATTATCCTGTTGCTCGGTGCACAGGTCATTGCTGAGTATGAGCGTATCGATCACGGTGGCGTGACACCGCGAACATAAATGCAAAATAACTGGGATGCCCAATATTTACATAACTCTAAATTGTATAGGGTCGGCCATTGAATTATGATCTACAGCCAGTTGCTATATCAAAAATCATTAAACCAGGACCTGATACTATGATGTGTTTTTTATAAAGGAATGAAGAAATAATGAATAAACTACCTGTTGTCCTGGGATCCACTGTTGGTTTCTTAGCTTTGTATGTTGGAGTGTTGTCCTTCAATGTTTCGATGGATGTTAATAAGCTTGAGAGCCTGGTATTACCGCTCATCAAGAATGTCGAATCAGCTAAATTTTCTGTACCACGGTTTGCCAAAAACAATAAAATAGCCTGTATGGAGTGGAACTCTAAAGATGGTGCAGGTGCATATCAATCCTTGAAGACTGCCAGTTTTAGCAATACAGAGTCCGGTTGGGTATTAAACAAACTTGAATCTTCAGGTTGCGATCAGGCCATAAAAACCAGTAATACAAGAATTTAGATACTGAAACTAAAAAATTGACGTAATGATTAAAGTGCTAAATGGGGACGTTACCCAATGCCGTTAAGTTAAGGTTTTTTTGTCGTCATGCCCGCGTAGGCGGGTATCCATTTTAAAGGCCTGCAGGCTCGTTGTGATGGATTGC
>CALCSG010000221.1 GCA_937894085.1 uncultured Gammaproteobacteria bacterium
TTTTGCCAGAATTTTTTCCGGTCTTCCGCCGGTGAAAAGTTTAAAGCCTGATTCCAGCGATAACATTCCAAACAGGAAAATAGCAACACCGGCAGCAATTATCTTGAAGTCGGGACTTATCCAGAATCCCAGTCCCAGTACAACAAAAATTGATGGCAGTATTATTTTTCGCAACATAATAATTTATGTAGAACTAATGATTGACTTAAAAAACAGATATCCCTGTTAATTTTAAGATATAAAAATATTTTAGTCGCTTGTTTGAGGATATGCTTATTATTTTTAGATTTTCAGACATCCAGTAAAAATCTGAAAATTGCTATTAGAAGATTAAGTTCTGATGCTTAAGATTTAAGCTAACTGGAAATGCGGCAGGAAAAACCGGTCTGTAGTTAATCACTAAAGACCGGCATCTTAAAATGAAACTGGTAATTAAGGCTTAGCGGCCCATGAATTACAATAACCAGCAGCAGCAACCTGCTTTCCTGGAAAAATAGCGCAGTTACCGGCATCGCCAGCAGGTGCAGAAAATAACATGCAGTTAGAACAGGTTTTCCCAGCCATAGCACTATGTTCTGTATAACCAAGAGCCTGCGCAGTTGGATCTGAAGTAGTCAGCATAGCTGCCTGAGCAGAAGTTTGAAATCCAGTTAAAGTTACTACTGGAATGGCAAACATGCCTTTTAATATAGCTCTACGACTTTTATCAGTTGTTTGGTTTTTCATAATTTGTTCCTTAAGTTATTAATAAAATTCTGTGCCTGTAAATCTATGCATAAAATACTCGCAGAAAGTTGAAACGTATATAAATATTTAATCAAAATTTTGCTTATTAATTGGCCTGGATCATTTTTTAGGCGAATTTTTTAACCAGCAGGCAGATGGGGACATGGCAATAGCCATCTTTGACTTATCACATGGCTTAAAAGGAAATAGTCAATACCGCACTTGCCCACTAAACAGTGGCGCAAGAGCAGTATGTTTTTGTACGAAAAGTAACGGCAGGATTTATACCATGGTAAACAGTAAAGCAATCTTAAGCTACTTTTTGCATATCACCACTAATCGAACGAATCAGAGGATATAAATGCTCAATTTCATCCTGGATACGGTTTAATACCATTTCAAAAATATCTTTGGTTTCCTGATTAAACTGGTCGTAATTAGAGATAAGCAACTGATGTTTGCCGGGATGGGACCATTTTTTCAGGTATTTCTTAAAGATTCTTTTCATTTCTACCGAACCGGACATAAAGTTTTCGGCCACTTTTTTTGCCGAGTCATCACCATCGGTTAAGATTGCGGAGTACAATTTGTTATCCTGAACTTCAAGGTGTTGTTTTACCACTTCAACATAATCAAAAAACAGGTCACAGGTAATTTGCGTATCACACATTGAACGTTCATCAATCAGATACAGGAATACATTGGATATTTCAGTAATTTTGTGGATTTGTTCGTAAAGTTTTTCGTAAGTTATCATTCGTTCTTCCTCGGTTATAGCTAAAAGCATAAACACACTTTTTTGTATTGTCCATAAAAAAACTGATGTATTAATAAAAGCATCAATTTTGGCATAAAATTTCGTTTGCTCTTCATATTAACCACTAAATTAAATAACTTATGTTAACTATTTTTTGTTTCAGGAGAGCTACCAGACCACTTATATTAGAATACTCAGTAATGCTGTTATAAATAACCAGACGACTAGCGAACGCAACACCAGGCCACGGGATTTACGAACTATATCGATTGCCTGGTTTTCATCAGGAACATCATGTGATGCAATAGAATGGAAACCTACAGTTTGTAGTAATTCATTATTCTGTTCATACATATCCACAGCTGCCACACTTCCCTGGCGATATTTTTGCAGACCTTCTTCAAAGTTTCCGCTCACCATATAAACAAATAGAGTGATATGTGCCGGCAGCCAGTCGACCCAGCCTAAAACTAAATGACTCAGCTTTGTTACCGAGGCCAGTGATTGTTGCAGATATGAAGAATTCAGCAATTGTTCTAACAGGCGATAAAGCACGACGGCCACCGGACCTAAAACTAAAAACCAGAATAGAATAGCGAAAAGACGACTATTTGCTTCAACATAGATAGCTTTACAAACCTGTATTACCTGAGTTGACAATTCCATCGACGGAACTTCCCGGGTAATTTGACGGGCAATATCAAATCTTTGCTGTGAATCTCCCACCTCAATAGCATCCAGGTATTTATCGACCTGTGAATTCAGTTCTTTCGGTCCCAGACAGAAAAAAATCACCGCTACATTAAAGGCCAGTTCGAAAAGGCCAAAAAATGCATTTTCGAACATCCCACTGATTATCCAGATTACCACTATTACCGGGAAAACCAGCACAGCGAGTCCCATCCAGCCAGCAAAACGTTCAATATGTAAAACTGAAATCATCCATTCACTATATTCGCGTAACCATGGATTGAGTCTTAATTCAACTAATTGGGGAGCGACCCGCTCCACTACAAGAGCGATCAGAATACTAAGAAAAATCATACGGATTGATTGATAAGTTGATTGAATTTATGCCAGTCAAATAAAGGGCCGGGATCTGTCTTTCGACCCGGTGCAATATCGCTATGAGCGCATATTGACTGTTCCAGGATCGCAGGATACTGTTTCCGCAGGCTTATTACCAGCTTTGCCAATAGTTGATACTGTTGCTGTTCATAGGATTCTTCATCGCTACCTTCCATTTCGATTCCAATCGAAAAATCATTGCAGTTATCAACGCCTTTCCAGCTGGAAATTCCGGCATGCCAGGCACGCTTGTTAAATGACACAAATTGAATCAATTTCCCCGGCCTGCTAATAAAACAATGCGCCGAAACCTGTAAATCCTTTATTTGCTCGAAATATTCGTGTTGTTGCGGGTCAAGCTGATTAGTAAACAGTTGCTGCACATATCCACCACCGTATTCACCGGGTGGCAGGCTGATGCCATGCACAACCACTAATCGAATATTGGCAGAATCAGGACGTTCATTAAAATTAGGTGACGGGATTATTTCCACATCCTGCAGCCACCCTTCATCATTTATCTGCAAAACTAATCCCGCCTGTATACCAGTCTGTCAACAAAGTTAATACCCCCAGAGGTTAATGCTAATTATCTGTAAGCACGATAAAATACCCGGCATGAATCTGCAACATATGAATGAACCTCAGCAATTAGCCGTTAAAGCGGTCGACCACCCGTGCCTGGTGCTGGCTGGAGCCGGCAGTGGTAAAACTCGCGTTATCACCCAGAAAATAGCCTGGCTTATTCGTCAGGAAGGTTACCAGGCAAGCCATATCCGTGCCGTCACCTTTACCAATAAGGCTGCACGTGAAATGAAACAACGTGCCACACAACTGTTAACCAAAGCAGAATCCAAAGGCCTAAGGATTTCGACCTTTCATACGCTGGGCCTGAATATCCTGCAACAGGAATACAGCACGCTGGGTTATCGCAAAGGATTTTCCATACTTGATAGTAAAGATGCGGAAGCCTGTATTACCGAATTACAACATAAAGATAGCCCGGAAGCCGAGCTAATAAAAAAGACCCAATACCAGATCAGTAACTGGAAAAATGAATTTATAACGCCCGAACAGGCTTTACAGCAGGCAGAAGATGCCCTGCAACAGCATCATGCAAAAGTTTATCTGGCTTACCAGCAACAGTTACAGGCCTGTAACTCGGTGGATTTTGATGATTTGATCATGCTCCCCGTGTTGTTATTTCGCGCCCACGAAAAAATTCTCAATAAATGGCAGGATCGTATTCATTACCTGTTGATCGATGAATATCAGGACACCAATACCAGCCAGTATGAATTGATTAAACTACTGTGCCAGATGCGCCAGAAAATGACCGTGGTGGGTGATGATGATCAATCGATTTATGCCTGGCGTGGTGCCAAACCGGAAAACATAAATCGACTGCAACAGGATTTTCCGCGGTTACAGGTGGTCAAATTAGAACAGAATTATCGTTCCACAGGTCGAATTCTTAAAGTTGCCAACCAGGTTATTTCTAATAACGTACACCTGTTCGACAAGAAACTCTGGTCAGCTTCAGGTCCGGGAGAATTCATCCGCATACTGCCCTGTAAAAACGATCAGGATGAAGCTAAAAATGTGGTGATCGATATCATCGGTAAACACTACCAGACCAACGAACCTTATAATAATTTTGCAATTCTTTATCGTGGCAATCATCAATCCAGACTTTATGAAAAGGCTTTGCGAGAAAACTCGGTGCCATATCAGATCACCGGCGGTACGGCATTCTTCGAACGCAGTGAAATCAAGGATTTAACCGCTTATTTACGTATCATATCCAACCCGGATGATGACCGTGCCCTGCTTCGCATCATCAACACACCGCGACGTGAAATTGGCGCTACCACCATCAAAACCCTGGGCGAATATGCAGGCTGGAGACACAGCCCGTTGAGTACCGTGCTGCATGAAGCAGGTCTGGAACAAAAATTATCACGCAAAGGCTGGTATAGCTTACAGCGGTTTAGCGACTGGCTGGATGAAAAAAGGCGTCAGGCCGAACAGGTGGATGCGATGGAACTGACCCGCTCCATCGTTAAAGAGCTGCACTATGAAGACTGGTTACTGGATACTAGTAATTCACAGAAACAGGCGACAGCTCGCATGGGCAATGTTGAAGAGCTGATCAGCTGGATCGGTAACCTGCAAAAACAACATGATGAACCGACTCTGGATAAACTGGTTTCACAGCTTACCCTGATGTCGATTCTGGAAAACAGCGATGAAAACCAGTCCGAGAGTGTGCAGTTAACTACTTTTCATGCCGCCAAAGGGCTCGAATTTCCGTTTGTATACCTGGTGGGATTCGAAGAAGATACCATTCCCCACCTGCAATGTCAGGATGAACAGGGCATTGAAGAAGAGAGACGCCTGGCGTATGTCGGTATAACTCGCGCGGAAAAAGTACTTACCATCAGCTATGCTAAAACCCGTCAGAAATACGGCGAAATCATTCAATGTGAAGCCAGCCGTTTTATTGCTGAAATGCCGGCAGAAGAGCTGGAAGGTGCCGAACATTCAAACAGTAATTTAAGCGTAGAAGAAAAAAAGAATAAAGGCATGGATCATCTGGCAGGCTTAAAATCCATGTTATCCGGTTAGCAAAATTAGCAGCAGCCACCGATAAGGTTCTTCCGCGTAATAGTCTAAAATACAGCGTCTCCCTGGAACATCATCTGTATTTAAGTTTCTAACTTCGATTAAATTATGGAGGAAAAATTTCGAAAAAAGTAATAATCTGCAGCTAATTGAATTTATACCGAATTAAGCTATGAGTATCCCTACTTATCAAGATAATGCCTATTTTGGTATACTCCGCCTAGAAGCCATACGATGCACTGACAAAAACAGGGGCATTAGTTTCCTTATGGACTAGTGGTTCCAGTAAATAACTATAAAGTCCACCCCCCCCCACTTCTATTCTCAAACTACTAGCTTTATGCTCTAGCGAATAACCAATGCCTGCATACATATCCGGAATATTTGTTGTACCAAGGCCTTCCCTGGTATCTCCAGAAATATCAAATCCAGGACCTCTGATACGTCCTTCAAAACCCACTCTGGGTAAAGGTAATGCAATAGTAATTTTTAACCGTCCAATCCAGCCGTTGCCGAAATCATCGATATTTTTCTCATAACTGTAATAAGGGGTAATCGCATTGTAAGTAGCCGCATAATCGACCACACCCGTATAGTTCTGTGCAAGGTTTAAGGTCTTGAACTGGACCTCAAATTTATTGATATCAAGCGTTTCAATTATTGCTCCAATCTGGTGATTTGATCCGCCGGGTTGAAAATAAATATAGCTAAACCCCAAACCTGCATGAAACCCTTTTCCATCAGCACCGAGAATTTCTACATCAAAACTTTCAGGAGAAAACTGCCGGGTAAAACTTGGGCTGACTATTGCATAACCTTTTTTTGCTGAAAAACTATATTCATCGTAAAACAGGGAAAAATTTAACCCCCGTTTTTCAGTTAACGGCAGAAAATATTGAAACCCGAGCATCGGTACTTGTGTACTAATGAGACCACCTTCCACTTGCCCCATACCCAACTGAATTCGATATTCCTTTGAGTGCTGGTCAAGCGGAACCTGTGCTAATGCGAGGTATCTAAAATCCATCGGAATTTCCAGGAGGTGCTCAGCAACATAGTCTACTGATTCCTTCGCATGGCTATCGGTAAAAAAGACTAGAACTAAAATGGCAAGAAAATAATTGATTTTTTTTGATTGCATCTATTTAACCGGACTCAGACAGATAACGCTATTATTACCCACAACATTTCAACTACAAACATTTATACTGGCCGTTGGAAAATCAATACATGGGAACCATTACTGTGTATTGCAGCTACCAGCCGCTCAAAGACTGGCGTGCTGAATAGCAAAGCATAAAAAAACCTCTCTGGTTTGAGAGGTTTTTAAATCCGCGGAATCAGAAATTGTTAACTCCGATGCCTAGTACGTTTAAGGTGTAACCAGCAGTTTTGTAAACATATTCATTTTGTAATGGCCTGGCATGTTACAGACCAGCATGTAGTTTCCTGACTTTAAGTTAACGGTCAGGTTACCGGATTGTCCAGCATCCCAATTCAGATACTTCGCCAAAATCGGCGACCAGATCTTCATAAACTTTCGCCTCTTTTAGGTTATAAGGCAGCATAACCTTAAGCAATAACAAGCAGGTAAAAAGCTTCTTATGTGAATCTAAAGGGCTGGATGGAGCACAGAGAATCACCAACTCGTATATAAATACTTTCCTGTAAAAGATCGCTTGTGTTTGACTTTCTATTGATTAAACGACCGATCATGGTATTTTGCTATTCTTTTTATACAGAGACAAAATCAAATGCCAAAGGCTGGTGAAATTAAGAAAAATGCGGCAATCGACTATAATGACAGAGTTTATATTGTAAAAGATATTGAACGCTCAGTCCCTCAAGGTCGTGCAGGGGGTAGTTTGTACCGTATGCGCATGTATGATCTCGTTACTGGCGGAAAAATTGATGAGACATTTAAAGATTCAGACCTGTTGAATCTGGCTGATATAAGTAAACGCCCGGCAAAGTTTTCTTACATTGACGGTGACGAATATGTCTTCATGGATAATGAAGACTACAGCCTATACAACATCAATAAAGAATCGATTGCAGATGAAATCCTGTTCATCGATGAGAGCACAGAAGGCATGCAGGTGATCATCGTTGAAGATAATCCAGTTGCACTGGACATGCCTTCGAGTGTTGATCTGCTTATCACTGAAACCGACCCTTCATTGAAAGGTGGTTCAGCTACAGCGAGAACTAAACCTGCGATTCTGTCGACCGGATTAACTGTCCAGGTACCAGAACATATTTCCACCGGCGACAGAATCAAAGTGAATATAGAAGAGCGAAAGTTTATGGGCAGAGCAGATTCTAAATAAATTGATTAAAATTGTAGCGATGTAAACCTGGCCTGGCATAACAGGTAATAAGTTCCTGATCATATCAGGACCTATCCTGTCCTCGGATTCCTCAATTGCAGTCATTTTTCATAGACCCTATGATAGGCTAGTCTGGGCCAGGAGCGGTCAATTGCAGGTGATACTCCTAATCTCAGCTGTATCAACAAACCTGCCGTTTAAAGGTACTACCTTGAATAGGTACTATAGACCTACAAGAATCATTCTTGACTGGTTTTAGGTAACTTGAGGTGTATCATCAGACAATCGGACCGTTGGGCAATAAATTTAATCACAACATATAGTTTTACAGTTCCTGAATTCAAGTCATAAGTGCATAACCGGTTATTGTTTTTTCATTAATATTGG
>CALCSG010000222.1 GCA_937894085.1 uncultured Gammaproteobacteria bacterium
TCCGGCTCATTGAAAATAACAGCTAATAATATATTTGTGTCTGATACGATATTCACGCAGACAATTGTACAACTAGTTCAATATTTTGCAAGGCTAACGGCCAGCATCACTGGAACAGCGAAATTGGCAGGGCTTTTGCGACAGCAAAATGGCGTGCCAATTTCGCTGTTTCCGGTGCATGCTATTGTTAGTTTATATTTTATATAATTGTTTTTGCGTTTATTATCGCCAACCATTCTTTGATTTTCATATGATCTGCGCCTCTAAGGCGATATTTTGCTTGTGCAATGTAATCAATGGCTGGTTTTGAGAATGACGATGTTGTGACAACTAGACCACTTGAAGCGTTTTTGTCGTAAATGTTTGAATTTAATTGTTGAATGATTGGCCGACCAACTTTTTTTTTGATTGAAACGTTTGCATTGAACTAATAATAATTCATCACCGACATCACTATTTCTTTCCGCAAATATATCAATGCCTTCATCAGGGCCAACTGGACTCAATGTGACTTTGCACCCAAACTGATTCAGTAATTCAGCCGTAAATTCCTCAAATTGACGTGGTGTTAAATCATAGATTTTGTTTGGATGTTTATTGAAATATTGAATTAACCGATAATCGAATTGAATTTGGATGATTCTATTCTGAAATTCCTCAGGGGAATATATTCTTATATCTTCTGTGAAATATTTTATATCTTTTTCGATATCATAATTGTTCCCAGAATTTAACTCCCAATGCCATCCATTTTTGGAAAAATGATTGCAGTCCGCATAAATTGCACTTACATGGCAACCAAATTTTGAAGCTACAGCCTTTTTTGCAGAATGGTCAATTTCGACCCCTCTGCTTAGGATGTTTGCAACAAAATATCTTCTTTCATTAATATTGGTGTGTGCCATGTGATTTTAAAAAACTAACGCCGCGCTCTGCGGCAAATTTGGAGCGCAGCGGAAAATTTGTCCGACAGCAGCGCTTTGTTATAGCGATATTCCAACCTTTCCCCTTACTCTTTCAATAAACTTTATCGCGACACCTTCTTCATCAAAATCTACTACACTGTGGTCATTCAAGATAGAGTATTTCAATAGTTCGATGTGAAGTTCAGACCCCTTTTTAATCTCAGCCTCCAACACCTGTTTGTTTTCATAGTAGCCCCACAATCCATAATCACAAGATTCTTGATCATACTGAATATAAAGACCGTCCGAAAATGTTATACAAGGTAGGTCGTCGTTATAAATAATTGTTTTATTACCCTCTGTTACAACATGGCCGCTATTTGCAGAACCATCCTTCGCCACCCACCAAGAATCCATAAACTCCCTGAACACCTTGTCTGTTGCTTCGACAAAGAGCGTAGCAATATCAACTGCGTCTTCGGCCTCATCATTTGTTGGTTTGTAAAACTCATGCTCAAGAAGATTGCGTATTTTATTAACCTTCTTAATAATCCTTGGAGCTAATATTCCGATATCCTCGATTCGTTGAATCTTGGTATGAATATTTCCCGAAGTTTTAAGACCAAGAACAGACAATAAGTTTGTAATTTGACAATCAATTGCTCGCTTTGCATTGGACAGTGAATTGACCAAACCATGATTGCCGTTAACCAATAGATCTTTGTCTGCAAATTCTAGATATTCTTTTGGGGTTACTGGAGTTGCATATTCAAGTTGAACGAATCCTTTGGGATCAATAACACGACCATCCCAGCTATCCATGAATTTTAAATATTCTTCCCAATCCATACTCATCACTTAATGTTTGGTGCTATAACGCCCAACTCAGCGGGCAAATTGAGCGCAGCGAAATTTGTTCCGATGCAGTTGTTTGTTAGCCTTCAATTTCATCTGATAGTGTTGTGAGTCTCTCATGAGTTTGAGTTATAAATTGTGAGATCTCAAGTTCGAATATATTAGATACCGAGTTTAGAGCATTCAATAGCACTTCCGAACCGGTAAGGTACATGCTTTCAAGGCCGTCAAGGATAGGTTCGTTTATAATCTCGGTGATTTCACCCTCTACATCAGTTTCTATATGGCCTTCTAAATCGCGAACGCTATTGTGAATTGATGCACTAAATAGAGAATAAGCTGTAAGATACCAGTCATGCAGTCCTGCTGCTTTTGAGTAATCCTCGGTAGACATTTTTCTCACAGCATTCTCTTCAATAGCCTCCTGAATTTCAGCTAGCTTTTCATCTGTTGCACGTGACTTGGCTTGCTCTTGCAACTCAGGGGAGTTCCACATTCTTGCCTTATTTAGCATTCTTTTTCGTTGGAGATCATCTTCTTTGGCGAACTGGTCGGCAAGATCGGGGGTTTTATCAATGGCTACAAGAGTAAATGTCGACTCCATAGCAACTCTAAGTAGGGCTCTACCTTGTGACTCAAATCCAGATTCAAATACGAGTGTTGCTGCGCCGATATTAGAGATGGTCCGACTGAATAACAGGGCTGCCAACAAAAGCCTTAAGTTATCTTTAGGAATGTGCAGTTTATGCTGAACTTCCCTCGATACTTTCTCGATATCCCGTATCACCTCAACCCAATTTCGGTATCTATCTTGAATGTCGGCTTGCACCTTGTCGTACTCGAACAAGTAGCCTGAATCTGGAGTAATTTCAGTCATTGGTTTTGTAGGCTAACAGTTGAATTCAAAGGTCATTGACCTCTGAATACATATTAGAGGGTAGACCTTTTTACTTTTATTAAGGTAATTTGATGTTTGTAACTTATTGATAAATTTAATTATTATTTTCATTCTAATTCCCTGAATACATTAAAAGGGTCACGCGCCTTTTTATTTTTTAATTAATTTATTATAAATACTAACATTTATTTTTCATACATCATATGTCCACTTATGGCACATACATTCTGATTAAACATACCCATAAACTAACCCAGCTTATGGTAATTTCCTTATCCGCATAAAGGTCGCAAAGCGTGGAATACCATTCCCGGTAAACCCCTGATATTTGAAAGTGACCAGGCTGCCTATGGGCGGTGGTGTAGCCCGTTCTTTATCCGTGAGTCCTGAACCAATATAGAATCTTGTTTTTGCATCAATTTCTACCCACAAAGCACCTACTTTGCCCTGGTACTTTCCCTTACCCGGACTATAACCAATTACCTTTGCTTCCATGTCATCAAAGCTTTTTACTTTTAGTGCATTCGGACTTCGACCCGTTTCATACAAACTGTCCGGATTTCTTAGTACTAGACCTTCCCCGCCTTTTGCTTCTATCATTTTAAGCTGGTTTGCTAAGTGTATTTTATTGCGGCATATTATCTGCAGAATAATCCTGACATGTTGTACATCATTTTTATCTAGATATTGCTGGAATTTGTGTAACCTTTGCTGCAAACCTCCTGGCGCATTGGGGACTTCGAAAATATTGAAGCTTATGTCTTGCCACCCGGCATCCGCTATATCTCGCGAGACAATTGAAAGCGTCTTTTCAAATTGCCCCTGCTTTATCCATAATTCACCATCCAGTTCAAATGCCGGCAGTTTAGCGGTAAACCATGCTGGAGCCGCCAGTCGGTTTCCCTTGCGCGAATATAGATTCTGCCCATCCCAGTAGGCCCTGACCCCGTCCAGTTTTTCGCTCATCAGCCAGCCGCTAATATCCATATCCGCCTGATATTTGCTGAGCAGGATCAAATCCGGGCTGGCAGCATGACCAGTAAAACTAATCACAAGTAAATACAAACTGACTACTAAATTCCTTTTTATGTTCATAATTTTTCCCTGATTAAACTAACCCGGCCGGGCAGAAAAATGACTTTATCAATTTTAGATCATAATCGTCTATCTTTTCTGGCAAATATTCCTGTGCTTAAACTGACTCCGGCCAGTATAAACAGGCCACCTGTTAACATATGCACAGAGAGTGCCTCCTGCAGGAAAATAATACCCCACACCACACCAAAAAATGGAATCAGGTAAGTCACTGTCATGGCCTTATTAACACCGACATTCGCTATCAGGCGAAAATATAAAATATACGCTATCCCGGTACAGGCTACACCCAGTAAGGTTACCGAGACCCAGGCCTGTTGAGCGGGAATCTGTGACGGCAAAAACCACAGTGAAACGGGCAGAAGGCTGATAGCAGCAGCCAGTTGACTGCCACAGGCTAATGCCAGAGGATGAACATGGCTTAATTTCTGTTTGGTAAAATTAGACCCAATGCCATAACACAAAGTTGCTCCCAGGCCGGCCAGCACCGGTAAAATATTGATACCACCGGTATTTCCCTGCTTGTCAAAAGTCAGAATGACTACTCCTGCAAATCCGACCATCAATCCGCCCAGTGCACTGATACTGAGTTCATCTTTTACCCATAACCAGGCAATAATGGCGGTGAAAATAGGTGCAGTCGCATTGATAATAGAGGCATAGCCGGCGCTCACCGTCAACACTGCATAACTTAATAAAGTGAATGGAATAGCTGTACCGACAACACCAACCACCAGTAGCAAATGGTAATTTTGTTTTATCGATTGCCATTTTTTTGACCAGATAACCAGCGGCAATAAAAATACCGCAGCAATTCCGGTACGTAATGTTATTAAAACAACAGGACCAAATTCCGGAGCACCCATGCGCATAAACAAAAATGAGGCGCCCCAAAGAGCTGCCAGTGTCACCAGTTCGGCAAAAAATAAAGGTTTCACTGTTTAATTATTTTTTTCAAGGTTTAACAAAAACTGTTTACGTTCGACTCCACCCGCATAACCCGACAGGCCGCCATTTTTTGCGATCACCCGGTGGCAGGGTATTAGAATCGCAATCGCATTCATTCCGTTAGCAGTACCAACAGCTCTAACTGCATCGGGTTTACCCAGCATTTCAGCCTGTTGCTGGTAGGTACGGGTTTCTGCGTAAGGAATAGTTAATAATGAAGACCAGGCTGACAGTTGAAAATCGGTACCTGCCATATCCAGTTTAATATCAAACTCACGCCTTTGTTGATTAAAGTATTCATCCAGCTGCTGTTGCAGC
>CALCSG010000223.1 GCA_937894085.1 uncultured Gammaproteobacteria bacterium
TAACTTAACCTCGTTTAGCAGAGTATTTTATCTCTACATTTTTTCCATACAGAGTTACTTTAAAAGTTTTGCAGATTCAATCCTGCCATCTGGGCGTCACGAATAGCTGCATTATTCTGGCTGACAGTTCACCATCGGCAGTAATGGCAGCAGTCCACTTAGGTATAGCCTGAAGCAACCAGATAAGAAACACTACCAGGATTATCTTTTTGCTGGTTGATAGTTTTTTAACCCGGTCATTCAAACCTGCCTGCTGTTTATCTGTCTCAGGCTTCAGCATACTCACCTTTGCAGTTTCAGTTAATTCCGTTTAAGTGTATTACAGTCAAATAAAAATTTGTAGGCGAATTCTATTTTTTGAACTCGACACACAGCTAAACCTCTAATATTAACTTTATTAATATTAACCTGTTTTCCTGGCACGCGCAAACGCATCGGCCATAGATCCATTTTGCGGGGCCTGCGACACTGCCGGTTTTTTTGTACGTTGCGCCTGCCTGTTGCGCCTGTTTTGCTCCCCGCCCTTTCCTGTGCTGGCTTCTGCAGTTGATGACTTTTCCTGATCCCTGACATCATCATGCAAGCGCATACTCAGCGCTATTCTTTTACGTTTGGGATCAACATCCATCACCTTGACCTTAACTATATCACCCGCCTTGACAACTTCGTGCGGGTCTTTCACAAACTTGTCCGCCAGCGCCGAGATATGAACCAGCCCATCCTGATGCACACCAATATCGACAAATGCGCCAAAGTTGGTGACATTAGTAACAGTGCCTTCAAGGATCATACTCTGTTCTAAATCAGTGATTTTTTCTATACCTTCTTTAAAGGTGGCTGTCTTGAATGCCGGACGAGGATCACGACCGGGTTTATCCAGTTCAGCGATAATATCGGTAACTGTCGGCAGACCGAATTTTTCATCGGTGTAATCTGCTGCATTGAGAGATTTGAGCAATTGACTATTGCCGATCAGGCTTTTGATGTCCAGGTCATTCTGTTTAATGATTTTTTGCACGACCGAGTAACTTTCCGGGTGCACGGCAGAGTTGTCCAGCGGATCGGCAGCATTATGAATTCGTAGAAAACCGGCTGCCTGTTCAAAACTCTTGTCACCCAGCCTGGCTACTTTTTTCAGCGTTTTTCGATATTTGAAAGGACCATTCTGGTTACGAAATTCGACAATATTATCGGCAATAGTCTGATTCAAACCAGCTACCTGGGACAACAATGCACTGGACGCAGTATTGATTTCGACACCGACCGCATTCACACAATCCTCTACCACCGTCTCCAGGTTTCTGGCCAGCTGAAACTGGTTCACATCATGCTGATACTGGCCAACACCAATGGCTTTTGGGTCAATCTTAACCAGCTCGGCCAGCGGATCCTGCAGGCGTCGGGCAATCGAAACAGCACCACGGATAGTAACATCAAGATCGGGAAATTCTTTGGCCGCCAGCTCTGACGCGGAATACACCGAAGCTCCTGCCTCACTCACCATCACTTTTTGTAGTTTAAGTTCGGGATGACGGCTAATCAAATCGGCACACAGTTTCTCGGTTTCACGCGATGCGGTGCCATTGCCTATCGCCAGTAATTCTACCTGGTATTTTTTTGCCAGTTTGGCCAGTACCGAAATCGATTCATCCCACTGGTTCCTGGGCACGTGCGGAAATATTGCAGTGGAATCGATATACTGACCGGTATTGTCGATCACGGCAATTTTCACACCGGTTCGTAACCCCGGATCAAGACCGATAGTCGCTCTCTGACCGGCCGGGGCAGCCAGTAACAGGTCTTTCATGTTACGACCAAATACTTCGATGGCAGCTTCTTCAGCACGTTCATGCAAGGCACTAAACAGTTCCAGCTCCAGACGCATCTTGAGTTTTACCGACCAGGTCCAACGCACGACTTCGGCAAGCCATTCATCCGCTGCGCGCTTTTTGTTTTCGATACCACAATGCCTGGCGATAATATTCTCTGCCGGATGGGTTAAAGTTTTATCGTGATCCACATCGATATTCAAATGCAAAACACCTTCCTTACGACCGCGAAACATGGCCAGTGCACGATGAGAAGGGATTTTTGATAACTGATCCTGATGCTCGAAATAATCTTTAAACTTTGCGCCCTGTTCTTCTTTACCTGCAGCCACTGTGGCATATAGCAAAGCATCTTTATTCATAAAATTGCGCAATTCAGCAACCAGATCAGCCCTTTCGGTAAAAGATTCCATCAGGATAAAGCGCGCGCCTTCCAGTACTTCCTTAATACCAGGAAATTTATCCTTAAACTCATCATCGGTACAAATGTATTTGACAGCCTGCTGTTCAGGGTCAAGCTGAGGGTTTTCCAGCAAGGCTTCAGCCAGCGGTAAAATTCCTGCTTCAATGGCGATTTGCCCTTTAGTTCTGCGCTTCTTTTTAAATGGCAGATAAAGATCTTCAAGTCGAACCTTGGTGTCAGCTTCATTAATTTCAAGAGTCAGTTCAGGGGTCAACTTGCCCTGTTCATCGATCGCTTTAAGAATTGATAAACGGCGTTCATCAAGTTCACGTAAATAGCCCAGTCTCTGCTCAAGAAGACGTAACTGACTATCATCCAGACCATCGGTCACTTCCTTTCGATAACGCGAAATAAACGGTACGGTAGCACCTTCGTCAAGTAACTCAATGGCTGCCGCTACCTGTTTTTCTTTAACAGAAAGTTCATTTGCTATTCGATGGGTAATAGTAAGCATATTTTATTTTGTGTCGTCCGCTCGATCAGGAGGAAGCTATTATGAACAAGAATTTATTATTTAACAGTCTTGTATTAGTGAAATATTTATGTGCTGGAAAAACTAATATTTATTTGCCTGAAGTGATACCAGGGATAAAAATAAATATTCCAGAACTGACGGGATAGAAAACCACTAGTCTATCCCGATTTAACTATACGTTTAAAGTTACTCAGCGGGTCTATTTAACTCGACACGCCTGTTTTGAGCTCGACCTTCTACCGTTTTATTATCGGCAACAGGTTGCGCTTCGCCGTAACCCCTGGCGCTAAATAACCCGCTATCGACTCCTCTATCAGCTAGATAGCGTAAAACAGTTTCTGCCCGGGCCTGCGATAAGCCAAGATTCGAGGCGGCCGAACCCGATGCATCGGTATGACCGGAAACTTGCAGTTTTAAACCTTTATGTGGTAACAGGCTCCCTACAACTTTATCAAGTACCGATAAAGAATCTGCCGTCAATACCGCTGAATCCGATTCAAAAACCACGCCGCGCAGTACAATGGGTGCAAGTTCCGGGCAACCGGTCACATCCACCTTGTCAGCCGGACTGGTATCAGCGCACAAATCTCTGGCATTTATCACTCCATCACGATCATCATCAGCAAGCACACACCCATGTATATCCACCTGCTGTCCGGCCGCAGTTTCAGGACATTTATCCTTACTGTTCTCAATGCCATCGTTATCACTGTCTAACTCACAACCATTAGTATCGATGACAGCCCCTGCCGCTGTTGATGGACATTGGTCCTTGCTATCAACAACGTTATCGCCATCCATGTCGTTTTCACAACCAGTGCTTCCAACCGGGGCACTTTCATCGGTTTCAGGACACTCATCTTTACTGTTAATGACACCATCGTTATCGCTGTCTAATTCAGTGTCTATTTCGCTGTCTGTTTCACAGCCTCTGCCATCAATTTTTGCATTTTCGGCAGTTGCCGGACAGGCATCATGACTATCGCTGACACCATCGTTATCGCTGTCTAACTCACAACCAAAAAAGTCTACTTTGATGCTTGCGGCCGTCTCCGGGCATTTATCATTTGCATCAATCACACCGTCATGGTCAGTGTCTGGCTGGCAGCCGGTTTTATCGACCTGCGCATGCAAAGGTGTGGCAGGACACTTATCCACACTATCGTAAACACCATCTTTATCCATATCTTTCACACAGCCTTTAAAATCAACTTCAGCACCTTTTACCGTGTTACTACATTTATCTTTACTATTGGCAACTCCATCGCCATCAAAATCCAGTTCACAACCTTTTTGATCGACTAATGCATGTCGGGGGGTATCCAGACAACGATCGAAACGGTTAATGACACCATCCTGATCCGAATCCAGTTCACAACCTTTGCTGTTCACCATGACCCCTTGTTTGGTATTTACACACTGGTCCAGGTGATCAGGAATACCATCTTTATCGGAATCCAGTTCACAGCCTTTTTCATCTACTCTAGCCGACCTGACAGTGGATAAACACGAATCAAGGCGATTAATCACACCGTCTTTATCATCATCCGCTTCGCAACCTGATGCATCAACAACTGCTTCCTGTAAAGTGTCGGGGCATCGATCCAGACGGTCTATGACAGTATCCTGATCTGCATCTTTTTCACGATATTTCAATGTAATGGTGATGTCATTATCATCGTTAATCATCAGGCTGAGACTATTTGAACGTTTTAGCCATGTTCCTTCACGATTACTTTTATAATCGATAAATTCCAGGTTTTCCGGCAACACCAGGGTGTAGACAAAACGCGTAAAATTTTCAGGCACATTCCAGAAACCATATCGTTCATTGTTATGTTTCTTCTGGTCCCAGCTGTTATAGGTAAAAACTCCATCTTTATCAACCGTAATATGCTCATCAAAAGTACCGGCATAAGTCACCGAAAAGCTGCCTGTATTAAAATGCAGTTGATTGAGGTCTTCGTCATTTTCTACCCAGTTGTATTCGGCAGGATCGATATATACAAAGTTATCTTTTCTAATCGGCTTCTCAACAAATAAATCATATTGACTATGATGTGTTCGCATCGTTCTTTGCTGCAAAAAACTACGTCCATCCTGTTGCAATGTGACCAGGTTTTCACTGACGACCTGGGCATAGGAAGATACTGCGAAAATGAAAAAAATAACGCTGCTTAGTAATTTTGTAATCATGTAAAACTCCTGTGAGCTAGTCTTCGCTGGTTGAACATTCAGAACAACAAAAAAAGCGGGGTATATCAATTTGACGCGGACTATAACAACACCTACCGGGGCCATCAATCAAATAGGTTAATTACTTATAACCTGAAATGTAAACAATAGTTACTCAGGTCAATTGTTAATAATTGAGGCCTGTTCGCCTGACTTTTTAATACCTTATTATTCATCAGGATGTCCTCAAACCGGAGCAGATCAGGCAACAGATCAACGTTTAGAAGTATCAAATATTTTAATAAGAA
>CALCSG010000224.1 GCA_937894085.1 uncultured Gammaproteobacteria bacterium
CCAGTTGTTTGTCTGGCCTATCGTGACTGCGGATAAAGTGCCATTCCCAGCTATTGATTAAGTATCTGATGAATGAGAACATATTAAGTAAATAATGCGGCATATCACAGTATTCGTGCCAGCAACATAATCACCTATAAAACTTTGGGTTAGTCGTATGAATATTACTTTTGCTGAACAATCACATATTGATGGGCTGGCTTATATAGTAAAAACCACATTTCACCTTGCATGCCCTGAAGATTCTAATTGTGATTTACAGTCTGCTTATATTTCCAGGCACCTTTCTGCTCATAATTTTAAACAACTTCTTAGTTCTGATAATCACAAGGTTTGGGTAGCTCTTGAGGGAAAAGAACCAATTGGATTAGCTGTTATGGAGAGGGTGTCAGATAAATTGGCAACGCTTTCAAAACTATATGTATTGCCAAAATATCAGGGAAAAGAGTAGCATTTAGGTTATATAGCGCTGTAGTGAACCATACAAAAAAATCTGGATACAAAAAACTAAATTTGTCTGTTTATTCAGGGAATTTAAAAGCGAAAGCTTTTTATGAGAAGCAAGGGTTTAAGCTAGTCAGTGACTATGACTTTTTAATGGAAACAGAGTTACATAAAGATCATATTTACGAGTTGTCAGTTGTATAGAAAGTCATTCAAAAGGACAAATAACAGTTTGTTTTTGCTCCTTCGGCGCTTATTTTAACCAGCTATATTTGCCCTAATCGAGGCGTTTAAGGTCCGGATAGGGTCGTGATGAGCCTATTTCAGATACTTATAGCTACGACCGCTTTGTCCATGTCAGTGACAAATCGAAAAATGATTATTTTACTAATTTAACCTGTATAAATGGATTTTTTGTTCCCCAGTGACCGGATTGGAGAAACCTGAAAGCGCTCTTTGGAAAATAAATTACGTTGACATGAGAGTTTATGGTCTTATCCGAAAAAACAGTGATGAACATCAGCATCAACCACTTGTAAAAACTCTTCTACGGATTTAACTAGCGGTGCTGGTTGGTAACTGTGCCATTTCATGTCAGAACGTTGCCAAAAAACTTTCCAGACACTCTTAGATTTCACATAGGTCGCTTTTGCAATCGGTATTTCTACGCTAACCTTAGGATCTCGCCAATTGGGACGGATTTCAATGATTGTAATACTCTGGTCATCGATCCTATAACCGATATCGACTTCATTTCTGATATGTTCTGGCGGTCTACGTTTGTTTAAAAACTTTTCTAACTCGCGTTCACACCGTTTTATCTCAAATTCACTTAACGCCATTTCAAAACACTATGACTCTGGGGTATTTCTTCACCATGGATTCCCAGAAACCATGATTCCAATCCATAAATACCACTATTTTCCAGTCTTTAGGGACTGATTTGACAACAGCTTCAACAATCTTGCCACCACAACCTTCATTTAGTTGATCAATGGAAGATAACCCCTCAGAAATTAACATGTAAACTGGATGTGGCTTTCTGACATTAGAAGCTTTTGAAATTTTATCGTTATTCATTCTGTATCAATTAATCGTCAAAGTGCCCATAATAAATCTCAACCAGACCATCATGGAAAAACCACCCCGTATTGACCCTGTCATTGACAATCTTTAGACAAAGATCTTTAAATTTAACCTCCAATCTATTATCTACAATGCAGTCGATTGCTCGTTCATACACCTCCGGAAAGAAGTCATTCAAAATTCCTAACCTGTCCCAGTAAGCTCATATCATATATTTCAGAAATTATAATGTACTACTCTGATGTGGTGTTAGTGGTCAATGATAGTTAGTCTATTATAGGGAGTCCCTGCTAGTTTAAAATTAACGTATTTATTAGTATGCCCAAGTAAAAGTTGAACGTCCCGAAGATTTTGGGTTCGTCTGTAAATCAAAGTGGCCTTTGTTCTCTTCATCGAATGTGTTCCATATTCAGATGGATCAAGGCCGATTCAAAATCAAAATCAGGTTTATGTAAATTATCCTTAACTGAGTTGTTATAATCAATTTGAACATGTCACTTCTGACCGTGGTGATTATATTGACAATAAAAAATTGAGCAGTAACTATCCTTGCCAGTGCAAGATATACCGGTAAAACACGTAGGCAATTAATTACAACAAGAAACGAAGGAAATGCCAATATGCCACATTTAACTACTCACGAAGAACTTAGAGACAGGATTCTTACCCTGGCAGGCATTGTTGAGTCGCCAACACCGTTTGTCAGTTGTTATCTAAATCTTCAATCCGGTAAGGCCTCGGCATTGAAAACTATGCAACGCAGAGCAAATCTACTTCGTCGGGTACTTAACGGCAAAGATCTTGATGACTTCGAAGAATCGGTCGGCTGTATTAAGACCTATATAAATAAATATTTACTTCCCGAGACAAAAGGCCTGGCATTCTTCGCCCGCTCCAATTTTGAAAAGGAGTTTTATATGCCACTACAGTTTGCAGTTCCATTACCCGATAACCTAAGAATCTACCCCACTCCCAATATCTTCAACTTGATCAAGCTGAAAGATACTTACGAGCGATACCTGGTGATGGTTGCCACAAAGGAATGGGTACGCATTATTGAGGTCAACCTGGGTGCAACATCAGTACAGGCCTGGTCAGAAAACCCAGCACTACGTGAACGCGTGGGTCAGGAATGGAGTGAAACACAATATCAACTTTATCATCATAATCGAGAGGAAAGTTTCCTCGGAGATATAATACAAATACTGCAAGAACTACTGGATTATGGCGATCATAACCACCTGATTATAGCTGGTGACCCTGAGATAACTGCCTGTATTCGAAAGGTATTACCCGAATCCCTGATTAGTAAACTAATGGATACCATCCCTACAAGTCTAAGGGATTCAGAAACCGATATAATAGAAGCCACCTTATCAATACTTGTCGAACAGGAGGAACAGGAATCCCGGTCAGTGGTTGAACGCTTAATCCATCATATACAGACACAGGGACTGGCTGTTATAGGAGCAAAAGATTGTCTCGATAGACTGCAATGTGGAGAAGTCGATACACTTATTATTTTACAGAGCTATAACCCTGATCCAGTATGGCTCTGTTCCAGCTGCAATAAAACAATTGAAACAGCTCCTGAATTTAATATTTGTCCGAATTGTAACTCCACTACTGTGAGCGCTATCGATTTACGTGAAGAACTGGTACGTCAGGCAGGACAAAAAGATTGTCCTGTTGAAGTGGTTGAACATTCTGAAGCCCTGATCGAACTAGGAGGCGTTGGTTGTCTGTTGCGTTTCCGAACTGATTTGTAGCGCAATTTAACCTAGAAAAATTATATGTGTATTTAAAGCCTAAAGTAGTCATTAAATATAATCTGTATATAGAGCATAAAACACGGCCATAGAAGTCAACTCCTAATACCTCCTGTTTGGCGTGAGAAGAGTCGATCATGAATGTTGATAAGTATTGTTTCCTCAGAAATACGTGGTTTTTTGTGTAAACACCGTTATCCTTTTCCCTCAGTGCAGACACCAACCTGAAAGCCGTCGCCATCCCGGAACAGTGCCGTTTCAGCGAATAGACTCCATAATCCCATATAGTCCCAGGAGCCCCGGGCGAAAGTGAGTCCGAACCATACGTAGGCCCGGTCATTGCTCACGTGCGTGACGTTATCGTTGTAATAGGGGTCGCAGTCGACTGATGGGGAACGCGTGGTTATGGTGGTCGTGTTGGATACCAATATTTCGCCAGTGTGTGTGATAAATTCCAGCCGGTAGCTGTATGTTGTGGCTGGGGAGAGCCTCCAGTCGACATAACTATTCCCTTTTACAGGATTATCGTTCACACGTTCGAACTGGCCGCTGTTGTCCAGCGCCCGATAGAGATGGTATCCGGACGTATGCTGGCTGGAACTCCAGACCAGTGATACCGATCTATCGGTAGCATCGATTGCAAGTAGTTCTGGTGGCATATCGGGGGAAACAGGTCCGGCCGGCCTGTAACCCTGAGACAGCTGCTCGAGCATGCTCCGAACAGCTTCGATCTGAGCGCCATTCCTATACGCAAAATCCGCTCCGGTATAACCCCACCAGTCCCAGCAGCCCCTGGGGTTGAAAGGGCCAAGACTGGACGCCTGCGTTTGCGGATAAAGGATTATGATGCGGTTGTTATCTGCCCACTGGTTGTAACCGGCGTTACGATAGAAGACGTCATTGACTTCACCTGCATACTGGCGACAGCCATGAAAAACGACATGCACCCTGCAATGCAACTGCTGGGTGCAGGCTTCCGGTGCATATAGATAGCCCAGTTTCGCTAACCCTATCCTGTGGCTCTCTTGATGTGTAAAAGCGGTTTGATCGAATGAAAGAACCTTACCGGTGGATAAATCCTGTAAAGGCTCAGTAAGTTTTCCATAAATATGCTGCAACAGTAGACCGGCCCCGTCGTAGTCACAATCGTTAACGAACGGAGCGCTGGTCAACTGGCATTCCGCACCATACTGTTGAGTGATCATGGCATGTCCTGTGCCTAGCGTATCCTGGTAATAAACCTGTGAGGCTGGAACATAGTGAGTGACATAGTCATACAGGCTATTCATGACCGATTGCTTGACAACACCGTCGTTGTATCCGGAAAACAACCAGACCCGTTGACGAGCCATGTTGTTCGGAGGGGCGATGCTGCCGTTATCAGCGGCAGTTTCAGTTTTGGCAATTGCCTCCAGAGGGTCGGGCTGTCCCTGCAAGCAGGGACCAAGAGCTGCGTTGACGCCATCTGCGGCGCAACGATACGGACCCCCAGCAAATACACCAACTCCTGTCACTATATCTGAATGGGCAGTCGAAAATTGCAGTGCCATGTAGCCGCCTGATGATATGCCGGAGACAGAAGTCTCGCTTATATCCACATTGTAGCTCGGAAGCGGCGCAGCTTTAGCGGCTACCGCATACAACAGAAGCAGTAATACATTCAAAAATTGAAGGATTCGGGGCCGAATTCCAATCGATATGTTTGTGTGCGCAATCATAGGCTTCGTCATGTACCGTATTATGCAGTGGCAAAAAAATGGTTTTGATGCTGACCAGGCGATGTTGTCTCCCTGGTTAATTGCATCAACTATCCTTTAACTCGAATATTTCCAGTGCATCATCCACTTCTATTCCAGGGTATCGAACAGTAAATTCAAGTTTATGTCCCGAAGTACATAGACTTGACTATCTCCCGCGCAGGACTATGTCCCGTTACGCCCGCTTCGTGTGACTA